>NZ_JAESIT010000007.1:0-265931 GCF_016756935.1 Chryseobacterium sp. KMC2 | reverse complement strand
AACAAACAATACGAAATGATTGTGGACAAGAAACCTTCCTATAAAATAAGGATCAGAAAAGTAGGAAACGTAAACAGCAGTCAGTATGCTACCTTGAATGTGGAATGGGTTGACAGTATATCTGAAACTAAAGAGTACAATAAATCTGTAGGGGGAATCCGGGTAGAAAAAATAAAGAACAGCGATGGCAATACGTTGGCTTACGAAACTGAGTTTATTTATAAAGATACAAATGGCAAATCCACCGGAAAATATATGGGGGATGATATAGACTATTCTTATATCCAGGAAGTGGCAGAGGATAAGGTGGCAGGATATAGCTGTGAACAGATGGTGATCAGTAATACCGGAAACTTCAATATTGCCACGATCAATGGAAAGCCTACAGTGTATGACAAAGTGACAACCAGGGTAAAAAATATCAGTAATGCAGCAGAAAGTTACGAAACTACAGATGAATACATGAATCTTAGTCACACCAATGCTAAAAATGCCAGAAGCCCCATATTCACTTATGCCAACAATCAGTTTGCCCGTGGAATTTTAATCGGACGAAATTATTATGATTCTCAGAAGAAGTTGCTGAAAAAAGATGTTATCACCTATGATTTTGATAATCATTTCAATAGCCTTTCCAATGATTATAGTGCAGGATTTCCAACTCTTCCGATAAGGCCTTATGTGATTGGAATTAAAGCAATCGCTGCCAATTTTACAACGTTTACGGTTAACCGATATGAAATATCATCTGCCTGGGTAAAGAAGAAAATGATGAAAACCACTAATTATTTAGCAAATAATAGTAATGGTATTGATGAGATTACCAATTATACTTATGATACCAATTATAAGCATACCAATCCAACAGTAATTAATGTTAATTCTTCGGATTTTACAATGGAAACTTCTTATCAGTATGCACCAGAACAGGGTAATACTGATATGATTGCGGCCAATATGTTGGGTATTCCATTACAGACAGAAGCCAAAGAAAACGGAAAAATAATCTCAAAAACAAAAATGGTATATGCAAAAAATACTTTAACAGGTAACCTGATCCTTCCGGTAACAACACAAAAGTTTGATAAAGACAATTCAGCTTCACCAAAAAATACTGTTGAGTTCAATCAATATGATGCACAGGGAAATATGTTGCAGTATACCACAAAAGGAAGTGTCCCAACAGCTGTTATCTGGGGGTATAATAATGCGCTGCCCATTGCGAAAATTGAAGGAGCAACCTATCAGGAAGCGGTAAGTTTTGCTGGCGAAATGATCTTAAAGTCTAATGAAGACATAAATGCTGACAAGGAAAAAGCATTAATGACCGCCATGGATGCCTATAGAAATCAAAATGCTTTTAAAAACTATAGCATTACTACTTATACCTATGATCCACTTGTCGGAATCACAAGTGTAACCCCTCCAACAGGATTAAGGGAATTCTACAAGTATGATGCAGCAGGAAGATTACAATCTATAGTGGATGCTAACAACAATATCATAAAAGAACTAAAATATAACTACAAGCAATAACATAATCATGAAAAAATATTTGCTCTCCATTGTAGTTTTTTTATCTATGGTTTTGTCTCTGGAAGCCCAGAACTTAACACAGACAGAAAACTACGTTTATAGCAGGACGTATTTAGAACCTGTTACTTCTTCCAGTACTACTGCAAAGCAGATACAGGGAGTCGGTTATATGGATGGCTTGGGAAGACCCAAGCAAAATATCTCCATTAAAGCAACTCCTTCAGGAAAGGATATTGTAATACCTGTAGAATACGATGCCTTTGGAAGGCAGGTGAAAGATATGCTTCCAGTGCCACAACAAAACACTAATAACGGAGGTTTTTTCACTACTCCGGATATGTCGGGAGTAGTGCCGGTTTACGGTACAGCCTCCAATTATTACGGTGAAAATAAAATTGAAAACTCGCCATTGGCAAGATTGCAGGAGCAGGCTGCTCCGGGAGATCCGTGGAAAATGGGAAGCGGAAAAACAGTGAAATATATCTATGAATCCAATAATGATTCGGAGGTTAAAAAATTTGTTGTTAATACTTCATGGACTACTGTTTCCAATGTGCCAACATCAAACCCCAAATTAAGTGTTTCTACTGAAAACACACCATTAGTTTCAGGAGGTTTTTATAAAGCGGGCACATTGTACAAAAATACCATTACTGACGAAGACGGAAATGCTACCATTAAATATACCAATAGCAAAAGACAGACTATTTTATTAAGAAAGAATGACGGTACTCAAAACATAGATACTTATTATGTCTATAATGAATATGGTCAGCAGGCTTTTGTGATTCTACCCTCTGCGGTAAAAGCTATTGAAGCTGCGAATAATAGTATTTCAACTGCTGTATTGGATAATCTATGCTACCAATACCGTTATGATAATCAGGACAGGCTGGTAGAAAAGAAATTTCCGGGAAAAGATTGGGAATATACGGTATACGACCAGCAGGACAGGATTGCGCTGATGCAGGACGGAAATCTAAGGACAACCAACAATAATTTCGGAGCACAAGGCTGGATCTTTACCAAATACGATCAATTGGGAAGGGTTGTTTATACAGGCTTTTTTTCCAATACAGAGACCAGGCAGGTGATACAGAATACTTTAAATAGTATGCCTTCAAATGCAGGAAACAATGAAAAACTCAGCAGCACACCAATCGTCCAAAATGGGATGAATATCTATTATGCTAAGGAAGCTTTTCCGAAGGAAAATATCACGATATTAAGTGTGAACTACTATGATGAATATCCCCCGGATGCCCCTGTAAAACCGGATGTGATTCTTGGGCAAAATACACTTTCCTCAGCAGCTTCTTCTATAACCGTCAATGGAATTACAACGAGCCGTACCATTAAGGGGCTTCCTACAGCAAGCTATGTAAGAAATATAAATGATACCAACTGGACCAAAGATTATGTATGGTATGATGTGAAAGCCCAGGAGATTGGCACCTATTCTATCAATCATCTTGGAGGCTACACCAAAACAGAAACAGAGCTGGACTTTAGCGGAGTTCCCAGGCAAATGATTACTTCCCATAAAAGAAGGAATACAGAAGCTGGAGTTATGATAAAAGAACGTTTTGAATATGATGGTCAAAACCGCCTTCTGAAACACTGGCACCAGGTCGATAGTAAGCCTGAGCAGCTGCTTTCTGAAAATTCTTATAACGAACTATCTCAATTAATCAATAAAAAGGTAGGGAATGGTCTTCAGAGTATTGATTATACTTACAACATAAGGGGATGGATGGCAGGTATCAATGAAAAACAAATGTCGTTACCGGATCTGGGTGGAAAATTGTTTTCATACAAAGTAAAATACAACCAGAAGGACGGGATCACCAATCCTGATTCCGCATTATTTCCCGGGAAAGATGTGCTTCCGAGATTTAATGGAAATATTACAGAAGTTGATTGGAGGGCTGTAGAGACTGTTGGAATAAACCCACCTGCTACTCCTAAAAGATATGGTTACTCTTATGATAAGCTCAACAGACTTTCAGCTGGATATTACCAAAATCCAAACAATCCTTACAGTAAAGAAAATACAGAATCTTTAGCCTATGACCTGAATGGTCAAATTTCGAATGTATACAGGACCTCAGTCACTGAAAATAATAATAGCACAGCTACGGTAATTGATAATCTTAATTATGCTTATTCAGGAAATAAAGTATCTACGGTTAATGATATTACCGGTAACTCAACAGGCTATGAAGGAGGAGGAAATACCATTACTTATGACTTGAATGGGAATATGGTTACTCTTTTGGATAAAAAAGTAACCTCTGTTAAGTACAACTACCTGAATCTACCGGACAATATTGTAATGTCTAACCTGCTCGGAAATTTTCTTGTTTATACCTATACTGCAAGTGGGAATAAGCTTCAGAAAATAAATCCTAGCTTAGAATGTGGTATTACAGACTGCAATACCATAAACACCATAACAGATTATCTGGATGGATTCCAGTATCTGAGCACTACCACGAGTGGAGGAAATGAAAGTATTGAATTACTGGCCCTTACCAAAGAAATGTCCAGGGCTATGGAAGTGCAGGCATTTTCCCTTGATGCCAACCGGGTTCCACCACCACCGTCAAAGACTCCGAATCTTCAGTTTTTCCCAACGGCTGAAGGATATTATGATTATGAAAAAGATCAGTATATTTACCAGTATAAAGACCTTTTAGGAAATGTAAGAGTAAGTTTCGGGAGAAACAGCGCAGGCGTTCTAGAAATTGTAGATGCCAATGATTATTATCCTTTTGGGATGAATCATCTGAAAACCGGAAATTCGTTCTTTGGGCAGAGCAGCTTTAAAAATTATAAGTTCGTAGGCAATGAGCTACAGGAAACGGGCTTTTATGACATGGGAGCCAGGTTCTACATTCCTGAGCTTGGAATATTTGGACAGCATGATCCTCTAAGTGATTCAACACTTGATCCATATGGTTATGCTTATAATAATCCTATATTCTTTGCAGATCCAACAGGTTTAGCTGGGGAGTCTGTAGTTGGAGATTCTGGGCCTGGTGGCCCTGCATCCATAGGAACTGAAAGAAGTCCAATTGATGTTGGGGAAATTGTATTAAATGCTCCAATCAGGGCAATGCCTGGTACTAATTTACCTACCTGTTCCTATTGCTATACAGGTGCAGGGGTAAAAGGTGGATTACAGAGTATGGGGATTGTACCTTCTCCTCTTTCCAATGAAGAAATATCGAGGAGAATAAATACACCTGTTCTGTATAATGGTTCTGCTTATATGATGGGCGGAGATGTATTAGGTTTTTCAGATTTATTAGGAATAATAATTTCTAATATAAAGCCTGAAAATCGAGAAGCTGCACTTGGTTTGGCTGCTTTGGCTGTAATCACTACAAAAGGTAAAGCTACTCCGGGAATAATAAATGCAGAGAGTAAAATATGGACAGTTGGATCTTATAAACAACTAAGAAGTGTTGAAATTGGATTAGATGCACATCACGTTGGGCAAAGTGCACTTATGAAAAGACTTGTAGTGGGTTATGAGCATGATACAGCACCAACAATCTTAGTTCCAGCAATAGGACATAGATTTTTAGGACCAAATGGAATTGTATCGAGAAGTACTAAAGGATTTGAAAATGCTAGACAGGTTTTGGCAAGAGATATTTTTGAATTGAGACGTGTTTATGGTGATCAAAATATACCAAATAGTGCATTGCAAGATTTGATTCAACTTAATAAAACTAAATATCCAAATGCATTCATTAAACCAGAAAAATTAGAATAATTATATATGAAACCAGAAGAATTAGTAAAAGTTCTCAAAAGAGAAACCATTGAAGGAAATTTAGAATTGTATAAAAATTTATTAGATACAACAAATGAAGCAAAAGATCCTGTATGGAAAGGAATCCTCCCTATGTATATAAATTTTTCAAAAGATGAAAAAGAAATTTTTATCAAATTTTTAAGAATTGTGGAAATAAATACTCTATCCCATGTATTAGGAATAATAGATGGATCTACATATGTTGATGGAATAACACAGGATTTTGTTTTAACTACAGGAGATAGCAATGAGAAAATTAATGATGACTTACAGAGTTTGTTTTTGGAGTTAATAGAAGAAGAATAAATGTAATTTAGAGGCTGTTTTTAATTCAGCCTCTTTTTCTTTTTTCGTTGATTATTCTTTATAAAAATTTATATGTATAAACTTATTGAACCGGAGGTTGCCGGAGGATTAGGTGAAAAAACAGAAATGGATAATACTTTTTTTCCTCCTATTGTTAAATATCTCCATTATGAATTTGATGGTTGGATGGGAAATGATATTCTGGAGTCGTTTCCCTGCTATATAGTAACAGAACAATTAAAAAAAGACATCGAATCTAAAGCGTTAACAGGTATTACTTTCGATATTGTTTTAGTATCAAAATCAGATACTTTTCTTGAATTGTATCCAAACAAAGAACTTCCAATCTTCTTTTGGGCTAAAATAAACGGAGAATCATACAAAGATGATTTTTTTATTACTGAAAAAAACACTTTGGCAATATCTGAAAAAGCTTACTCGTTATTGAATGATTACAATATAGATCAGGCTGATATTGAAGACCTAGAATAATGCCAAAGTTTTAAACTCACTTAAATAATTGAATAGATGAGACTGATAAAAAGTCAACTGATTTTATTCTATGGTGTGATGAAGTAATTAAAAAATCTGCAATAGAATGGATTGAGGAAAATAAAGCAGAAGAGACCGGAGGAGGATTTGGATATAAAAGAAGTTTATTATAATATGTTTTTATTCGATAACGACTTTTTTGTTATATTTGAAATAGTAAAACTAAAAACGTTCTTTAAATCTTTTGTTAGATTTTGCAGATTAAAATATTATTGGATTGTGGCAAATTCGTAACTAGTGCAGAAAATAAAATTAGCAATTTGTTTATTTTCAATGATTTACACGATATAGTTCGAATCCCTCACTCTCCGCAAGGTGCTCATTAAAAAGCATTATAAATAAAAAGCCCTGAAAATCACTTGATTTTCAGGGCTTTTCGTTCATAGCAACTGCTATGATTTTGAAAATACTTCAAAAGTTTATGGCCATATTGTAGCCATTATTTTCGAACCTTCGACGATGAGTTCAAGCTTTTTTATTATCAAATAAGCTTCCCATTATAGAGATTGCCAAACCTTTGCAATAGCCTCGCTATTATTAATATAGCTTAATCCGTTATGATTAATAAAGTCATTGTCATCAAATAATGTTTCAATTTGCTTAAAATTATCATAGTTGGCAGGTAGGTTATATCTGGCAAAGACATTATCATTGTTATTATTGAGATTAAACCATCGTTTCAATGGCAATCGAACAATGGGATATGGCACATGGCCTTTCAAAAAAGGATTTCCCAATTGGGAACCTGCAGTTACAAGACTAATATGGCCATATCCATTTTGATTTTCAGGTTGAGAAAAATAATCATAACAGAGCAATGATCCAAGACTGTGCGCATAGATAACATCAGGGTTGATGTCTACTAAATATTTTCTCAGTTCTTTTCGAAGATCCTGGCGTAATTTCGGCTCTTTTAGAAATTCGACTACCATATCCGGATAGTTATCCATCCAATCTTTAAAAAAGTTTTTCTGACTTCTTCTCCATCGCAAGAGCCCTAGAAAAGATTCAGCTAAAAACTCAATATAGTCACCTGCATTTGCATTGTATGGCTTAAAAAATGAATCGAATGGCATAAACTGCACAGCCTGATCGTTGAGCTGCAGATGCCCTTTTAATGCCTGGCGCCAATCTCTCACCCATCCTTGGTTGTTGTTCATTTGTGCATCTTTTCCACCAATTCCATGTATACAGAGTATTCTTTGTGCTTTCATAATTTTCTTTGTTTAGATTAATCTATTCATATTGAAGAATTAAACTTAGTGAATCAGAAGGATTGCAATGCTGGATTTATGGTAACCCTTAACAGTAAATGGTTTGACATCCTACTAATTTTATTTCCATTGATTTGCAGCAAATTGTTTTTAAAAATTAGATCTTCATAAGAAACTGCTTCATTTTTGCTGTTTTTCTGCTCAAAAATGACATAGATGCCACTTCTTAAAAAAGCCCCACCTGTAGATGCTGATACTTCCAGCTGAGGCATCTCGTCCCAAACCTGATCATTGGCGTTTTTTCCAAAAGTTTTGATTATTCCTTCGAATAGTTTGGTTGCAAGATTAAGATATGGGATCCCGCTTGCGATATCCAATGTGCGCATTTCCGGTACCGAATCAACCACATTTTTCACCTTTTCATAATATACAACAGCATCCTTATCGACTTCGTAAAGATCAAATCTAAGGTTGATGAAATCGGTAATAAGTACATTTCTAAATAAACCCCGATGCAAAAAGCCCTGCGCATAATTTCCATCTTTTACTTTAAAATTAACCGCCATAGTAACATCCTGTTGTCCATCTGTCGGGACCTGTGGATTACGGGTATTTATAGAAACCTTAAATATCCCTTCTTTTGTTCCACCAAAAAAATCAGGCATATGATCATTGTAAAAGGCTAGTGTTTCAAGATTAAGAGTTTTAAGGGCTGTATTTGTAACAGGGATAGTACCGATTTTTTTGCTGCTTGCCGGAATGATTGGCAGCGGCTGATTTTCATCATCAGATTGATTTGTTGTATCCACAAATCCAAGAAGAAGGGCATTTTGGTTTGATTTATTAAGATCGAGTGGGCTAAAAGCAGGGTTGCTTGTAATGCGGTAATATTCTTCCATAGCCTCAACATATCCCATAGTATCTGAAGTTTCTTTTTTACCTTGTTTTGAAGAAAGAAGGGATTTACCTACCTCCATTACAATTTTTCCAACGGTATAGTTCATATCTTCTTCATCAACAGAGCTATCTTCGTGTCTAAAACCCGCAACATGAAGCCATTCATGCATCCAATGGGCTGCCAAAGAAAGAAACATATCTTCAACAAGCCAATAATCAAAAAAACGTGTATTTGTTGTAATCAAAGGCTGGGTGCCCGTCACATAGCCTACTTTTTTCCTGCGTAGTTTTTCAAGGTGGATTTGTAAATTAATGTTATTGTCGGCGGTTTTGTTCCATTCCTTTCCGGATTTGATTATCGCAATAACTTGTTCGTTAGTTGCAGGAACTTTTTTTCCTTGATCATTGGTTAGTACACAATAGGAAAATTTAGCCTGTAAGACTTTCTTCTCAAAATCTGCATGGTTGACAACCTCTGTGAGGATGTTGATGGCTTTGCTTGCAAATTCCAGATGTTTACCGGTTCCCTGAATGTACGTAAACGTATCTAGGGATACTGTGGTTTTAGATGATTTTTTCATAATATGGTTAATAGTTTTTAATAGTTAGTTGAATTTAATTAATATTTTTCACATATATAAAGTTTATTTATGTTATTTGATATCTAGTTCTGGCCTCGTCTCATTGGCTTTAATTTGCACAAGATAAAAGAGGATGAACAACCAGATCATCCAAAAGCTTCAATAGAGTATTGTAAAAGGTTTTCCTAAAATTCTTGTAAAAAAAATGAAAAACCTTTCCATATTGTATCTATAAATCTATTGAATTAAACCCCAATAATAGTAATGGGAAAGAAATGCTTTTGAAAATTAAAAAGGGAATAAATAGCAAAAAACTATACCTTTACAGAAATATAAAACTAATAATGCTTACGATAAATTTCTCAGAGTTTCCTGAACTGGAAACGGAAAGACTGAAACTCAGACGTGCTGATGTAAATGACATCAATGAATTATTTGCGCTACGCTCTGATCCCAAAGTAATGGAATATATCCCCAAACCAGTAGCCACATCAATCGAAGAAGCATCGGAACACCTCAAAGCAATTGATGAAAAAATCAGCAGTAATGAAATCATTAATTGGGCAATTACCCTGAAAGGTGACGCTAAAATGATTGGGACTATCGGTTATTATCATATTAAACCTGAGCATTACCGGGCAGAAATCGGTTATATGCTGCTTCCGGATTTTCAGGGAAAAGGTTATGTTACTGAGGCTATTGCTGAAGTGGTTAATTATGGTTTTGCTACAATGGGATTACACTCGATAGAAGCGTTGATTGATCCTGCCAATTTAGGTTCAGCCAAAGTATTGGAGAAATGTGATTTTATGAAAGAAGGACATTTTAAAGAAAGTGAATTCTATAACGGAGAATTTATCGATACGGTAATTTATTCCAAAGTAAATGGACGAAATTAATGGCGAAAAACAAGAATTAATAATAGTAGAAACAGGATATATCTTATTGAACTATTTTTAATTATATATGAAAATACCAAAAGAAGGACTAGGCTTTTGACTGTAGTTTCTCTCTCCGGAAAAAGGTGAAAATCAAGTGGTTTTCACCTTTTTTGTGTTATGAAAAGATTGTGACCAAAACAAAAAGGTGATCGTAATACTTTTTGAAAAAAAACAGAGCAATTGAGAGCAGAAGTATCATCATTAAAATGTAACAGAAACGTTTTATGAGTTGTTATGATAATAACAGAGAAAAAATAGGACAACTATACCATTCAATTATTGACATATGAGAAAAGTACATGCAATCATTACACTGTTTTTATCACTCAACATTTTTGCACAAAATGTAAATGACAAAATAAAACTATTTGAAAACGACTTCTACCATTGGGATAAATCAAAAAAGAAGACTTCTTTAAAAGATAGAATGTCTTTTTATAATGTCAACGCAGTAAGTATTGCGGTGATTAAAGATTACAAAATAGAATGGGCAAGAGCATATGGTTTTGCAGATGCTTCTGAGAAAAGAATAGCAACTCCCCAAACGCTGTTTCAGGCAGGATCTATTAGTAAGACTATTAATAGCTTAGGTATTTTAAAATTAGTTCAGGAAGGAAAATTAGGTTTGGATGATGATATTAATAATTACCTTAAAACATGGAAATTTCCTTATGATGATGTTTCAAAAGGCAGGAAAATTACTATCGCTAATTTATTGAATCATAATGCAGGGTTGTCGGTTCATGGTTTCGGAGGTTATGAAAAAGGAGCCGCTTTACCTACGACAATTCAAACGCTTGACGGATTGAAACCTTCCAATTCCGGTGCTGTCAGGTCTGTATTTGAACCGGGGGTGACGTTGCAGTATTCTGGTGGGGGAACGACGATTAGTCAATTAATTCTCGAAAATACAACCGGCGAAAAGTATGAAGATTATATGCTGAAAAATGTTTTGACTCCATTGGGGATGGATAACAGTTCTTTCAGCCAGCCCCCTACAAAAAACAAAGAAAATTTGTTGGCAACGGGCTATAATTATGATAAAGAAGTGAGGGGGAAGTATCATATTTACCCCGAAAAAGCAGCGGCCGGTTTATGGACAAACCCAACAGATTTAGCAAAATATATTATTGAAACCCAACTGTCATTAGTGGGAAAATCAAATAAAATTTTGTCTAAAGAAATGTCACAAAAAAGACTGGAGAAAGATTTTGGAACATTTTCAAATGATTTTAATGGCGTGAAATATTTTAATCACGGCGGAGGAACTGATGGGTTTATTTGTTTCTATTTGGGAAGCGTTGAAGATGGAAATGGAATGGTTGTGATGACCAATGGTAACAGCAATAAGATAGTAGAAGAAATTGTGGCAAGCATTGCAGGCTTGAATCAATTTAAAAATTACCCTTTACAATCGAGTAAAGAGTCAATTTCTGCAACGATAAGAAAAGAGTTGTCCAAAAGTGTAGACAAAGGTCTTGAACTTTACAAAAAACTAAAGAAAACTCAACCTAACGATTACAATTTCTCGAATGAAAGCGAACTCAATATGCTGGGATATGAATATTTGAATAATAATGAAATAGATGCTGCCATCAAAATTTTCACTTTGAATATCAATGAATTTCCAACATCAGCAAATGTCTATGACAGCCGAGGTGAAGCTTATTTTAATAAAAAAGATTATCAATTATCAAAAAAGGATTATCAAAAAGTATTAGAACTGGAACCAACAAATCCAAACGCAAAAGCAATGCTTCTGAAAATAGAAAAAGAAACCGGGAAATAATTAATGGATTTTATAAAATGCTCATAGACTGCTCAATCCGGGTATTTTTAAAGAATAGGAAAAGAAACTCATGAATATAAAAACAATAAGACCTCCTTACGAAAGAGGTCTTTTTTTATTGTAATTCAAGACTCAGTATGAATATCGTCTGATGTGTATGTTTGGAATAACCGGGTCAGATAGAAAAAGTGAGCATTTCCAGCAGTCCTTCACCCTGCTGCTGAAACAGTTTATTATTTCCATTCAGCTGAAATTCGACATTTTTTATGCTGTCCATTTGGATGCTACTGACATTTAAATCATTGATGACTGCCATTATTCCTTTTCTGGAATACAGGTTTACACGGTCATCTATAAACTTTTCAAACAGGTCTATAATAGTATTGTGAAGAGGTTGCGCATACTCTGGTACATCTGTAAGTTCAAGGCAATAATCCATGATTACCCTATTGTGCTTATCTCCAGATCTAAACCTTTGCATCAGTGTAATAAATTGATGATTATGGATATAGTGAACAACTCCTTCAAAAAGAATAACGGAAGGCTTTTCAGGTTGATATCCCTGTAGCTGCAATGTCTCCATAAGTAGTTTGGTATCCGTTAAATTACATTGAATACAATGAGGAAGATCGGTATCAGGAATCAAATCTGAGTAAATTGTTGCTTTAGTGTGAATAGTATCGCTTCCGTCTACTTCGAAAATATGGCTGATCCTATCTGCACAGTGTTCCAACAGAAAAATTGATAATGGATCCAGACCGGCTCCAAGAATGCATACCTGTTGTTGAGGATGGGAAAGGAGTAGTTCTGAAAGTGCTTTTCTGATATATCTTTTTCTTAAGCAGATTACATCGCTAATAGTGGCAGAAACGGAAGCCATCTGTTCATTGGCAGCCGCTATAGAGCCGAAGTCAATATATTCAAGATATCTTTTCTCCAGATCAGAAGTGTATACTGAATTTGATTGTTGTAGCACTAAAGCAGAAGTAAGAGGGACATTGGTTTTAATATGAGCGTTCACGGAGAATAAATTTTTAAATGAGAATTGACATTTGTTAAATGTAGTTATAATAAATTATTATGTTTTAAGTATTTATTTAAATTATTTGATTTTAGATTAAATAATTTAAATAAACAATATTATGATTAATAATAGTTAAATTACGTGGGAAATTAAAATAAAACTGAATTCAAATCATGTAAACATTCAAATTAATGAATAAAACAATCACAAAAGACCTTAAAGTTTTGCTACTGAGTCCATTCCCGCAACGTATAAGTCCACATGTAGAGTTCCTTAAGGAAGAGAGCGAAAGATGGATCAGGGAAGAATATAGTTCTTTATCCCCATCCTTTGTCAAAATGATGATGAGGCTCAATGGTGCTTCCTGGGCTGCCCATTGCTGGCCGGATGCTTCTCTCTCCGTATTGACTTCCATCACCAGAGCTTTGCTGTGGGGGATTGCTCAGGATGATTATTATGCTCCACTTCAGGGGGATGAATTGTCAAAGGTAACTTATCGTATGATGGAGATAGCGATGGGTACAATTCCAGAACCGGAAGAAAATCCTATTATTCATCAATTTTCTATCTTTATGAGGGAATTTGAAAATATTGCAACAGAAGATTGGATGAAAAGATATGTATACGATATCTCTCAGTATCTTGAAGGGATAGAAATAGACTCATCGATAAGCTACCGTAAGAACATTAACTATCCCACCATTAATGAATATATACCCATTCGTAGAAAAAATGTGGCTATGGCTACTGTAAATGATAAGATAGAGTTGGTAACAGGTATTTTACCTGATTATATTGTAGTGCATCCTTTCATCCAGCAAGCCCGCATCCTGGCAGGAGATTTATTTGCCTGGAGTAATGATCTGATTTCATTGGAAAAAGAAATGCGGGATGATGAAGCGATGAACCTTGTATTGGTTATCCAGAATGAACGGAAATGTTCAATTGAAGATGCTTTTGATGAAGCTGTTCAGATGTATAACTCCCGTGTGGAGTGCTTTATGGATCTGTATAATGATATTCCCGATTTTGGTATCTATACGCCGGTGGTGAAGAAATTTCTGGAAGGGCAGGGCTTATGGATCAGTGGCTATCTGAACTGGTTTGAAGAAACCAACAGATATAAAACATCAGATCAGCTTATTTAAGTCATCAAAATATTATCTGAGAATAAAATCACTGGATTTGTATAAAATACTCAAAGACCACTCCATCCAGGTATTCTAAAATAACGGAGAAAAAACTTGAGAATATAAGACGAATGAAAAAGGACCTGCTTACAAAAGAGGTCCTTTTTATGTTCATATAGTCTAATCTCTGTTGCCACTTTTAGCTTGTCGCACCGTCTGATTATCCTTTTGATTAAAACGATAAACTAATGTCAGACGATAACGGGCCGCATTGGGAATGCTGGTTTGATTAATTTCATAATCCGATCCAATAGTTCTGGTGTTAAACTTTCGGAGTTCAAACAAATTGCTTACATCCAGCGTAAGTGTTGCTTTATCTTTCCAAAAAGTCTTGCTGAGCCCCAGGTCAATACTGTGCAGTGCGTCTGTACGGGTTTGCGCTGTAGCATTAGCTCCTCTGAAGTTATAGACTGCCTGAAAAGAAAGCTTATTTTTAAATTTTAGTTGGGAACTCAAACGGGCTGTAAGTGTATTACCGGAATAATCAAAGTTTTGATTTTGATAACTGCCTTGCTCCTTATAGTGATACACATTCAGCTCAGCATTTGCCTGTAGCCATTTGAAAGGGTTGTAGAGTAGAGAGAGCTCAAAACCGGTACGTGTTTCTTTATTAATATTCACTGGCATGGTGATCAATAAACCGTTAGCATCCCGGAAAGTATAATCCTCTATTACGCCGTTATTTCGTTGGTGATAAAGAGATGGGTTAACAGTAAATGTTTTCCAGTTTTTGAGGAAAGCCAGTTCAAATACATTGGCGTAAGATGGGTTAAGGTCCGGATTGCCAACATAACGGGTGCTCAAATCAGTAAGCTCATTAAACGGATAAAGCATTCCCAGTCTGGGTCTGTTGATACGTTTACTGTAGCTGGCTTGCAAGTTGGCGGTAGCATTGAAACGATAGCTGATATTTAATGTTGGAAACAGACGATTGTAATTCTTTTGATTGGTGTAATTGCCTGCACGGTCATCAATACCGATATGAGTGAGCTCACCACGAAGGCCTGCCTGATAACCAAAAGCGCCTGTTTTACCGGAAAACTGTATATAGGCACTTCCTATCAGTTCTTTATACAAGAGATGATTGTCGATCCCGTCAATAATTTCCCAGCTTGCAGTATTCTGTTGCTCTGCAATAAAATCAGAGTTTACCCTGCGGTCTTCCATTTTTAAACCAAATTCCAGGGTAGAAGTGCTATCTAAAGGCTGTACCATATCGGTCTTAATCATCAGGTCCTTACTTTTTCCGAAAGAATTTGTCCTGATCATAGGGAATGTAGTGGTAACGGGTAAAATTTTGCTGGTGGATAAATTCCAGTCTTTATCGCTGTCCCAGAAATCATATTGCATATCTACCGTCAACTTTTTACCTGCTTTCTCAAAAGTTTTAGTATAATTAAATTCGAGCTGGTTATAGCTTCGTTTTTCCCATGATTCACCACTTCGGCTGAGGCTGCTGTCAGGAACGCTGTTTTTTCCGGAATATAAATAACTTAGCCGGGTCTTGTCATGATCATTGGTTGAATTCCGCATGAAAGCAGCAGTGATCGTGTTATGATCATTGATTTGAAAGTCTGCACCAAAATAGAGTAGCCTTGCATCATCATGCCGGTCTTCATCCTGACGTTGGTTCAGGTATACCGGGGTCCCGGAAAGTCCGGCAGATTGCTGCATGGTATATAAACCAACATAATCTGATAACCGTATTCCATAAGTTGCAAATAAATTAATTCTATTGGATTTATAACTTAAACTGGGACTTATACGGGTCTCATTAGGAATACCACCCACCAGACGCAATTGGCCACTGAATCCGGCCTTCTTATTTTTTTTAAGAATGATATTGATGATCCCTGCGGAACCCGCTGCATCGAATCGGGAAGAAGGATTGGTGATGACTTCTATACGCTCTACCTGATCGGCAGGAAGCTGTTCCAGGGCATTATTTTGGGTTAATCCCGTACGACGCCCGTCCACGAGTACCAATACACTGCTATTTCCACGCAGGCTGATTGTTCCTCCGGGACTGACACTTACTGAAGGTACAATATTGAGTAAGTCGGTTACCGCCCCGGATTGGGAGACGACATCTTTACCCACCTCGAAAACCTTTTTATCAAGTTTTAAACTGACTGATGATCGCTGAGCTGTTACATTTACCTCCTGTAATAACTTGGTATCAGGTTCTAAAACGATGGTTCCAAGGTTGGTTACTTCATTGGGGTTTACCTGTAAAGGTTTACTGATCGCCTGAAATCCGATCAGATTGTAGTTGATTGTGTAATTCCCTGCAGGGATATTTTCCAGTCGGAAAGCGCCCTTGGTATCCGAAATTCCGGCGGCAACAGGACTTTCTGTGTTACTTCTTACCGTAATGGTTACATACGGTATGGAGGTACCTTGTTTTTCATGGATGATACCGGTTATCTGACCTGTCTGTGCAAAGCAGTATGACACAGTTATAAAGATAAGAAAAGGTGTTGCTAATAGTTTCATGATGTAAATTTAGATCACGGATAAACCGGTTATCTGTGAAAACATTTCAACGACTCTATAAGCTTCTAAACAGCCATCAGGCTTTGAAAATTACCTTGTATATTTACATCATGCATAACCTGTTATTTTTGTTGACATTGCTCAGTGCACTGACCAGACCTGTGATCCGTACTGAAGAACCGATACCTGTCTATAAAACAGGTGATAACAAGGTATGGGCAGCAAAAGATTATGATGATAAAGACTGGTCTCAGACCAGGGGAAATACCCTGGACAGGATATTTTGGTCGAGAACCCATTTTGAGTTACGTCCGGTGGAAAATGAGCTGAAACCTCTTGGCCTTCAGATTCAGTCTTTTGGTGCTTTTGAGGTATATTGGGATGGAGTACTGATTGGACACAACGGACAGCTTCCCCAACATGGAAAGCCAGAAATGCCGGGGACTGAGAGCAGTTATTACAGGGTTCCGGACCATTTGATTTCACCAGGTTTCCATACCGTTGCCTTGCGCAGTTCGCAATCATTTTTTCCTGAGGTACAGCGTTCTGTAGATTTTAAGATGGATAGCTATACGGCATTATTAACAAAACCTTTGGTGACAATGTCTTATATGAATCTGATGGCAGGAGCTTTTCTGATTGCGGCTGTCTATTATTTTTTTCTTTACCTGAACAGCAGACGCAGGCCATGGGATACCCTGATCTTTGCTTCTATATGTTTTCTTTTTTTTGTTTTACTGATCATGGAATACCTGAAATTCCATGTCGTAATCCCGTATACTGATTTTTTTGTACGTCTTGAAATCATCGGCTGGCTTACCTTTGCCAATGCCCTGCTGGTGCCTTTATATTTTATCATTCAGTTTAATTGTAAACAGGGGAAATGGTTGATGGGTGCCTTACTCATTACATTAGTATTGCTTTACATTGTACATTATGGAGCTTATGATCTTACTGCACGTCTTTATAGTTTGGCTATGCTGATTGCAGCTTTCATTGTAGTTTTGAATGGTATTATTCAAAAAGAAAAAGGAGGTTTTATAGCGTTGGCAGCGCTTGTAATCAGTGCTTTGGTTAATAAATTGGTGGTTTATGACTTTGGCCTGTTTATCAGTTTTACCGTCATTGTATTGAGTATGCTTTACCTTCATTCCATTAGGGCAAGTGTCATTGAAACAGAACATCAGAATGCAGTATTGCTTTCTTCAAGATTACAGTTAGAATTGCTTAAAAAGAATATTCAGCCTCATTTTTTAAGAAATACGCTGACCTCCATGATGGATTGGGTAGAAGAATCTCCTAAGGAAGGCTCACGGTTCATACAGGCACTGGCTACAGAATTTGACATTATGAATGAAATTTCCGAGCAAACTCTAATTCCTATTACTAAAGAACTGGAGCTTTGCCGGCAGCATATATCGATTATGGGGTTCCGTAAAGAAATCAATTACATTTGGGAAGAGGTGGGAATAGATGAAGAGCAGCTCATACCGCCGGCTATTATTCATACTTTACTGGAAAATGGTATAACTCATAGTGAACCTTTACCGGGAAATACTGTGAAATTTGTGCTCTCTTATTTTTTGAAAGAGAAAACCCATGAGTATACTTTTGAAACACTGGCAGAAAACCGGAAAGTGATGACGAAGAGGACTGGAGGAAATGGCTTTAAATATATTAGAGCACGGCTGACTGAAAGCTATGGCCAAAACTGGACCTTCGATTCAGTTGCTACTGAAAACGGCTGGATATCTACCATTCATATTTTACGACAATGAACATACTGATTATAGAGGATGAGGCAAGGATTGCCCGCCGCCTCGAACGAATGACCATCGAATTCTTTGCAAGTAAACCCGTTACAATTAGTATTTGTGACTCTTTACAGAAAGGACTTGATCAAATTAGAAATCAGCTTCCTGATCTGTTGCTTCTGGACCTTAATCTCAATGGAGATAATGGATTTGAAATATTGGAACAGATGGTAGCGGCCTCTTTTCATACGATTATTGTTTCGGCTAATACCGATAAGGCTATTACTGCTTTTGCTTATGGGGTACTTGATTTTGTTCCAAAACCTTTCGATCAGGAGCGGCTTTTTAAAGCCTTGACACGGTTTGTAAGCCCTGCTTTAAAAGTGGAAGAAGACATTAAATATCTTGCTGTAAAAAAAGCCGGACAGGTTCGTCTTATCAATATTACAGAACTTATTTACATTAAGGGAGCCGGAATCTATACCGAGCTTCACCTTACCAATGGCCGGAGTGAGCTCCACGACAAATCTCTTGAATTATTACAACAGCTTCTTCCTGATCAGTTTGAACGGATCCATAAATCCTATTTAGTTAATTTTTCGCAGGTTGAAAAGGTGCTCGTCAATACAGGTACCCGCTACAGTGTACTGCTTAAAACAGGCGAAGTACTGCCTGTAGGCCGCTCAAAGTATAAAGAACTCAAGAATAAGATGATCTGATTTCTGAAATTTATACAGTAGTTTTTTCTGGTATTTATAGTCACATGGTTTGTTTTGACTTTTTTGTATTTTAGCACACGCCTGAAAGTGGATTATTTTCATCAATTGATGAATGAATAAAACATTTCAGAATGAAAAACTAAAAAATAATAACTAAAAGATTGTATCAAGCCATGGAAAAAGAAATAACGGAGTTAACCGATCAGGAACTATTAGAGAAAGTAAAAAAGAAAAAGTCTAACGACATTACCAATGCTGTAATCCTGGGATTTCTGATTGGTATTGCCACCTACAGCACTGTAAAATATGGTTTGGGACTTTTTACGTTTCTTCCTGTGCTTTTTGCTCTTTTTGCTGCCAATAAATGGGGAAAAGACAAAAAAGTATTAGAAGAAGAATTAAAATCAAGAAACCTGAAGTAAGGCATTACTTTAATATCTTTAGAAATCAAATGATCACCATTAAAAAATAACCCTATGAAAATAAAACCATTCACCCTTATCTTAACCCTACTTTTTCAATTCGTAAGCTTAACTGTATTTTCACAGAAAGCTGAGGGGCTAAGTTCTTTATTGGATAAAAACGCTGAATTTATTTTCCCGCAAACCACTGACAAAGTTGCTAAAGTATTGCATACAGAAACTGTTTTCTATGGAGATGCCAATGAGGAAAAATATGCTAAATGGCTTACCAAATCAGGATTGGAATTATATTGCAGCCTTGGAAAAAATAATGTGATCAACGAAATGTTTTTCGATATTCCGGATGATAAAGTTATTATTGTGGAAGGTCTGCCTTTTGGTCTTGCCATGAATAAAACAACATTAGAGGAAAGTAAAACCAAATTCGGTAAATATGGTGCTAAGGTCCAAAAGCTAGGAGATGACAGCTCATTCTCGGGCGGTGCAAAGCTGATTTTCAAAAAAGGGAAGTACTATACAACATTGTTTTTTGACAATAAGAATCTTCTGAAATTTATAGGTCTTACAACAGAACTTGCTGATCCTGCTGCTGGTTAACAAGGTCCTTTGTCTTAAAATAATACCGGGTTTCCGGTTGGATATAAAAAACCTTCAGATTATTTCTGAAGGTTTTTTATTGCAGGTTATTAAAGTTGATTGTGCATCGTCCGGTTAATATAATTTTTCATAAAATAGCTCAATGGTAATGTTTCCATCATTTACTATTGAATTGTCATTCATGTGAAATCTTATACCAAGATGATCAAAGTCTAC
Organism: Chryseobacterium sp. KMC2; assembly: GCF_016756935.1. Classification (NCBI taxonomy): domain Bacteria; kingdom Pseudomonadati; phylum Bacteroidota; class Flavobacteriia; order Flavobacteriales; family Weeksellaceae; genus Chryseobacterium; species Chryseobacterium sp. KMC2. Next base: position 245,871 of record NZ_JAESIT010000007.1, on the reverse strand, counting down.
AAATTCATTGTTTTTAAAGGTGTGGAAAATTTTGTTACCAGCTACTAATCCTATGTTAGAAATAATATCACTGCTTGTATTCATTCCATCACCAAAAGTTAATATTCCAGATGATCCCGTAGAAGAAGTAATCGTTTTATTTACCTGGATTGTAAGGCCAAGTAATTTTGTATCTTTTCCAATATATGTTCCCTCAGATTGTAAGTAAAACCAAGTTTCAGTTCCACTAAGGTTTCCTGTTATATTTGCTGATTTTCTGGTATAGGATGAAATTCTGCCATACTGATTAATTGTATTGGATGCGATTTTTGGAAATGAAGATTCATCTGTTATCTGGAGTACTTTATTATACCGCCAGTCACTGGCTCCATCAATTCCTTTACCTAACGATGCTTTATAAACTGAATCTAATATTAAAAAAGCACATCTTGAACTGGTGCCATAGATATCAGCATTCCCTGATTTATTCACAGACACTGGGTTGCTTACTTTTATTGCTTCTTGCTCGCCGATTCCATTATTCTCAAGCATTAACAGCTCTCCGATACCCGGATGAAGACCTTGGTTATTCAATCCTGAATGAGGGGCAATAAAAGTAATATTATAGACATACGACCCTACCCAGAAACCACTTCTATTGGCAGCTTCTGCTCCACATGATATAAACGTTAAAGTATGGGCTCTTGACTGATCGCCACCTTCGATTACATAGCCGTTATCATTTGACCCATCACAGGCACAGGAGATAAAAGCAGAATATACCGTCCCTTTGATATGCCATTTTCCTCCTCCTACATAGCAGCTTCTGAAATTAAGAGAAGTATTAGTTTGCCCGGTATATATACCTGTTCCGCCATTTTGTACAGTGGTTACTCTTGATATATCCCCCTGAAAAGCACATAATACCCCTGTATCTCTACCTAATTTCAAACAATTCCCCCCTAAAACTGTATTTCTAAATTTCAGATTTTTTATTTCAAAATCATATCCTTTAAATATTTCCAATAAGTAATCTGTTGAACCTGTATCTTTTTTGTAGACAAAATTTATGTTTTTTAAAGTCAGATCTCTAAATCCATTAATAACAAGACCAATCTTATCAGAATTTGTAAACTCTATGTATCCACAATTAAAATTGGCACCCTGTAAAGAATATGGAGATTGAACACCCTCGATGGTAATTCCCACTAAATCGGAAACTTCTACTTTTCTATTAAAGGATAAAGGTTTTGAAAACCTGATAGTTCCCCCTTTGAAAGTTTTAAGATAATCTATAGCTTTTTCAAACTTTGCAGCATCATCTTTTTCATTAAAATTGTCATACACATCATCCATTTCGTCCAGAAATATAGTGTTGTTGACAGTAAATGATGTTTTTATATAGGTATTCTGATCAAATATTTTAAAGATATTATCGTCAATTGGAAAATTATAAACAGAATTATCGAATAGTCGGTAATTAACGTTTTCACCTGTTTTTTTATCGATTCTTTTTATAATGTCCGAAGCCACGGATGACTGACTATCATTATATAAGCTTTCACATGGAGTACATGTATTATGTAAAGAGTCATCCTGAATACTCTCTGAAGTTGGTACTGTATTGCTTTGGTTTTGAAAATTGCTGTTGTTGTCCATTTTTATTTCTTTACAGTAAAAATAGATCAGCAATGCGACAAAACGAGTCGTATTAAAATATTGTTTTTTACAGTTATCAGTATAACCTAAACGTTATTATATCTAATGAAATTTTATGAGTATATAGTCTTTTATTAAAGAGAGCAAAGAGATTTTCAAATTCACAGATTAAGTTATTTGTTTCCCTCTTTGCTCCTTTACAAGATTAAATTAATATTATACTGTCTTCTAATTACGCAAAAACTGCCCAATTCCCACAGAATCAAAGGTGAAAACAGACTTGTTTTCAGACTTATCGATTTTGCTGCTGATGGTCAATGCCCATAAAACTAATTCTTTACAGAAATTTTGATCTTCCGTACTTAATTCTGACGCATTTTCTTCAATAAGTGCTACTAAAGGTTTTATACTGTCTAGTTTAGCATAGAACTCCTCATCCGTATCGTTGTAATTGAGTTCAAGATGGTTTTTATTGAACCATCTGATGAGATCAGTGTAAGGTGTTTTTATATCTTCTTTTTCCAGTTTAGGGATGCGTGGGAATATACTTTCAAACTGTCTCATCACAGCTTTGTCGATTAATATTTTCGCTACATAATCTGCTCCTTCCTGTTCACCTTCATATACCAGTTCAATTTTTCCTGTGATAGATGGAATAATCGACATAAAATCGAGCAAACGTACTGTAGTCTTTTCGGTATCTGATTCAATCAGGCGTAATTTTGCTGCGGCCACCAGATTTTCCATGGCGCTGATGGTCAGACGGGCACTTACTCCGCTTTTTGCATCTACGTATTCACTGTCACGGGCTGCAAAAGCAACTTCCTCCAAAAGATCTTTTGCCAAACTGCTGATTTGTATTTGCGACTGATCTTCAGGCGAAATCATGGCTTCCTGTTCCGTAATCTGTCTGGCCAGTGCGATTGTTTTAGGATAGTGGGTGAAAATTTGTGAACCTATTCTGTCTTTAAGTGGGGTAACAATGCTGCCCCGATTGGTATAGTCTTCCGGATTCGCGGTAAAGACAAATTGAATATCAAGAGGCATTCTCAATTGAAATCCACGGATCTGAACATCTCCTTCCTGTAAAATATTAAACAAGGAAACCTGTATTCTTGCCTGTAAATCAGGAAGCTCATTGAGCACAAATATAGAACGGTTCGCACGGGGAATCATTCCGTAATGCAGTACCCTTTCATCAGAATAGGGCAGCTTTAGGGTCGCTGCTTTGATAGGATCTATATCACCAATTAAATCAGCAACATTCACATCGGGAGTGGCCAGTTTTTCGAAAAAACGGTTGGAACGGTGTACCCACGAAATGGGAGTTTCATCCCCTAATTCTGCAATAAGGTCTCTGGCGAATTTTGAGATAGGGTGGTACGGGCTGTCGTTGATTTCAGATCCTTTTACTATGGGCATATATTCGTCAAGCAGATTCACCATACTTCTGGCAATTCTTGTTTTCGCTTGTCCGCGAAGTCCCAGCAGATTAATATGGTGACCGGCAAGAATTGCCTTTTTCAACTGGGGAATTACCGTGTCTTCATATCCCCAAAGTCCTTCAAATACAGGTTCTTTAGCTTTAATTCTTGCAATGAGGTTACCCTGAATTTCTTCATTAATCGTTTTATCAGTATATCCTGATTTTTTTAATTCTTTAAATGTGATATCGTTTTTCATTTTGTTTACTAATACTATATTATCTGATGAGAAATAGTGACGCCTTTATCAGTGAATTTTGATGACTGGTATTTAATTCCGGCGTCTGGTTATATTCTCTTTATTCTGTTTTTTTCGTAATCTTCAAAAATCATTTGTCCTAAACCGGACAGGCCTGTAAGAAATGCTTTTCCTTTGTTTTGAGCTGTAAATGCTTCTACAAATTGACGGAGATAAGGATCCTGAGCAATCATAAAGGTGGTAATAGGGATTTTCAGTTTTCGGGCTTGTGCTGCTTTATTGAGACACTGGGAAACAATCTTTTCATCCAGACCATAGCTGTTCATGTAAAACTCGCCGCTGGGTAGCTGGATGCAGCTTGGTTTTCCGTCAGTGATCATGAAAATCTGTTTATTGGTATTTCTTTTTCTCCGCAGAATATCCATAGCCAGTTCCAGTCCGGCGACTGTATTGGTATGATAAGGACCTACCTTTAAATAGGGAAGATCTTTGATCTTAATAGGCCAGGCTTCATTTCCAAAAACAATAATATCTATAGAGTCTTTAGGGTATTTACGCTTTATTAATTCTACCAATGCCATAGCCACTTTTTTGGCCGGTGTAATACGGTCTTCACCATATAAAATCATGGAGTGGCTGATATCGATCATCAGCACCGTACTCATTTGTGCTTTATGTTTGGTTTCCTCTACGATGAGGTCATCTTCCGTTAAGCGCAGGTCTGAGATTCCATTATTGATCTGGGCATTTTTTAGACTTTCCGTTAAATTCAAGGTGGCCAGGTCATCTCCGTACTGGAAAGAACGGTTTTCACCGTCACGTTCATCTCCGATTCCCGCTTTGGTGGTGCGGTGATTTCCGGTTCCGTTTTTTTTGAGTTTCCCAAAGATTTGGTCCAGAGCATATTCCCGTAATGCAGATTCCAGTTTAGGAGTCAGGATATTTTTCCCTTTGCCTTGCCCTGAATTGCCCTCCTCAGGATCTTCTTCCTTGATGTATCCCCGTTTTTTTAAATCTTCTTCAAAATCCTGAAGTGAATATTCATCACTAAAAATATCATATTCTTTATCAAGCATATCGAGCCATTCAAAGGCTTCTTCAATATCGCCGGAAGTGTGGGTGAGCAAATCTTTGAAAATATCAAAAACCCGGTCAAAATGTGATAATTCTTCCGGAATATGTTTACTGAACGTAAAACCTCTCTGGGAATTAAAATCTTTATTTGTCATAAGATGATGAAGCTATATTGGATTGCGAATACTTGAGATACCAGTTGAAATGCAAAATCGTTACACCGTTGAGGAACGTTTTTTACTTCATTTGAAATGATCTCCGTATTCTATAATTTTTATTTTCTTAAACGTTACAAGTTAGGAAATTATCATATCAAGATTCCTGATGAAAAATAGAAAATACTAATGATAACGATATGAAATCAGAATATATACATTCTGATCATTATCTGGAAATTTGATCACATCACGGATGTAAGTTCACTTCCATCTTCCTTACATTATAATTATCTTAATTCCTTATTTTACTTGGGATGACATTATATTTTCTCTTAAAAGCTGCTGAAAAATGCCTTGGATTTTTGTAGCCCATCCTGTCTGATATTTCACTGATATTCAAACTTCCCTCTAAAAGCAGTCTTTTAGCCTGATCCATTTTGGTGTCGTTCCAGAAATTGAAAACCGTTGTCCCGAATACTTCCTTAAAACCTTTTTTTAGGGTAAATTCATTGGTGCCAAACCGATGGGCGAGATCGATCAGAGAACACGTTTGATGCAGGTTGTGGAGGATATAATCTCTTATGGCATATATTTTATCTTCATCCCTTTTTATAAGTGAGGATTTTGAAGATTCATTTTTAAAAAACTGTTCAAGCTGCAACAGTAAAAGTTCACTTACTTTAGCTTCCAGATAGATTCGTTTGAAAGTACCTTTTCTTTCACAGTTCATAATGTCATTCAGAATCTGGTACATTTCCAAACTGATCCGGTGGTGATCCGGAGCCATTAGACATGAATTCTGATCTTCAATAGCTGTTCTGAAGATATCAAATAATTCAGAATTTTCAGGCAGGAATTTTTTAAAAAATTCAGGAGCCAGATTGATCTCTAAAAGCTTCATATCACTACCGTCAAACTCCATCTTACCACGCATATGGTGGGCGTAGATAATATTGTGCTGATAACTCTCAAAGCTTACGGTTTTTTGAAAATTTTCTGAGATTGCCGAACTTTTACCATGGAGTGTGAAATGCATTTCCACACTGTCAAAATCCGTTTCGAAATAGAGAAGAAGTTTATGGGCTAAAGAAATATTTCCAAAACCGATATGAACGCTTCCAAAACAAATCTCGTGATAAAAACCACTTCCGTAGGGAGGTTTTAAATAAGTAATACACTCTCTGATGTCTCCGTCATTTAGGAAAAATGTATCCGGATACTCTTTTTCGATCAATGTTTGTCCTATTTTTTCATCGTACAGTCTTAATGTCATTTTTCCGGTCTTTTAGTTAGAATTTCCTTTTCGCGGACTTTTTACTCCGTTTTACAGACCCTCAAGCCCATCTTTAGTTGATACTTTTGCACAAAGATAATTTTTATTTAGAATTATTCTTAATAGCTAAGTTTGTTTTTTATGAAAGACTCTAAAAAAAAGAAAAACGGAATTTCAAGATTGCTTGAGATTGCAGGGAGGAGGAAAGGTTTATTGTTTGTGTCAGGTTTGCTGGCTGTGATCCATGCATTCCTAAGTCTGGTTCCTTATATTTTGGTATTTTATATCATCAGGGAACTGACCAGGGAGACTGTTGATTTTAATAGGGCTCGAACTTATATCATATATGCACTTATAGCAGCAGTGGTAAGTATGCTTGTTTTTTTTATTTCAGGAATTCTCTCCCATATCGCAGCTTATAATATCTTGTTTGAACTCCGAAGATTTATCGTGGATAAAGTAGGCAAGTTGCCTATGGGGTATCTCAATAACAGAAATTCAGGAGCACTTAAGAAAATCCTGTCTGATGATGTAGAGAGAATTGAAAACTTTGTTGCCCATCAAATTCCGGATTTTGTAAAAGGAATTGCCTTACCTGTGGTTACCATTGCTTTTCTTTTTTCTCAGGACTGGAGACTGGCAGCTATCAGTTTTGTCCCATTGCTGGCGTTGGCTGTTTTGCTTCCCAGGATGTATGGTGGCCGAAATAAACAGCTGATTAAGGATTACCATACCTCTCTTGAGGAGATGAACTCCGGAATTGTGGAATATGTCCGTGCGATGCCGGTGATGAAAATATTCGGGCAGTCTGCAGAAACCTTTGATAAGTATGGAAATACGGTAAAAAGATTTAATGGTTTTGTCATTGATTGGGTGAAAATAAGTACTCCTGCATTTGCTGTATTTATGAGTTTTGTAAGCAATGCCATGTTACCTGTTTTAGCGTTGGGACTCTATTTGTATTTTGAAAATGGAGTGAGCCTGGCCACTTTATTAGTGTTTTTAATTCTGGGAACAGGGTATATCAAACCACTTTTTGCACTGAGTAATATGGGAATACAAATTTCTATTATTAACCGTGGCGTTGAGCAGATTGATGAGCTTCTATATCACAAAAGTATCGCAGAAAATAATAAGAACCTGCAGCCTGAAGATTTCAGTATTGCCTTTGAGAAGGTAAGCTTTGCATATGATGAAAACAATTATGTACTCAAAGAAGTGAACTTTGCCATCAAAGAAAAATCCATTACAGCTTTGGTGGGACCTTCGGGAGCCGGGAAAAGTACTGTGGGCCAGCTTTTAGCCAGATTTTGGGATGTCAGTACCGGAAGCATCAGGATTGGAGGGGTTGATATCAGAGATTTTCCGACAGAGCAGCTAATGCAAATGGTTTCTTTTGTGTTTCAGGACAGTTTTATGTTCCAGCAAACGATGTATGAAAATATAAAAATGGGTATGGATAAGACCCGTGATGAGGTTGAAGAGGCAGCAAAAGCCGCTCAAATTCATGATTTAATTCTAAACCTTCCCAATGGATATGAGACTTTATTCGGACAGTCCGGTGTTCATTTAAGTGGTGGAGAGCAGCAGCGCTTTCAGCTGGCAAGAGCGATTCTGAAAAATGCACCCATTCTGATACTGGATGAAGCAACAGCCTTTGCAGACCCGGAGAATGAGTATAATATCCAACAGGCTTTCAGTAAATTAATTAAGAATAAAACTGTACTCATCATTGCCCATAGACTGAGTACGATCACAGATGCCGACAGGATTCTTGTTTTTGATAAAGGACACCTTAGTTCGGAAGGCAGGCATGATGATCTTTTACAGGAAAGCGGGATCTATGAAAGAATGTGGAATGCTCATATCCGGGCTAAAGAATTTGTCATGTAACTGAAATATAAAATGAAAGAAATAAGAACTGATGATCAGAATAATGTTTATCAGGAGGATAAAAACAACCATGAACGAAGCCGTGCTTATCTTAAACATGATAGAGTATTAACAGAAGTATAACTAAAGAATAGATGTAATGAAGAATTTTAAAGCAATACAGGGTGAATTTACGGTGTGCCGGAAAGAATATATTACCCCACACTATATCAGGATATTTTTTACAGGAAAAGAGGTCCCGTTAATCGCCAATACGACGATTGGGGTGAATAATAAGATTCTCATTCCACCAAAAGGGGTGCATACCATTCATTTCCCTGAATTTGATTATGAAAAAATGCAGTGGAAGCCTCAGCCTGAAGAGGTTCGTCCTATTGTAAGAACATATACCCACCGGGGAATTGATCTTGAAAAAAATGAAATATGGATTGACTTTGTAGCTCACGGAGACGAAGGTCCTGCTTCTGCCTGGGCAATTACGGCAAAGGAAGGGGATCTGTTGGGTATTTTAATGAAAGATGGGGAAACAGAGCTCTATGCAAAAGCTGAAAATTATCTTTTGGTTGCAGATTCTACGGGGATTCCTGTTATTGCTGCAATTTTGGAAGATTTACCGTTTGGAGTGAAGGGAACCTGCATTCTTGAGGTCGATAGTAAAATGGAGGAACAGCGGTTGGAAACCAAAGCGGACATAAGGTTTCTGTGGATTCATAATGAAAATCCACAACAGGGCAGCCGTTTGGCAGAAATCGTAAAACAACAGCCTATGCCTGAGACCTCTCGCTCCGGGTATGTTGCTGCTGAATTCTCATCAGTAAAAGAAATCCGCAGATATCTCCGGAAAGAAAAGAACTGGAAGCAGGAAGAACTGTACGCCTATTCTTATTGGAAATCCGGGGTTTCCGAAGATAAATCTGCCATAGACAGGCATCAGGAAAATGCAGCCGGCTAAACTTCATTCAAGTATTTATAAAAACCTAAGTATAGTAGAAAAAAAGCGAAAATATGAAATATTCAAACAAAATAAACTGGGCGTTTGCCTGTGCCATTCTCGTATCCATATTGTGGATAATAGGGGACATCTGTATTGCCGGATTTGATCCTGATCCTGCAGATTATCCGTTATATTCTGAAAATTATGCCGACCTGATGGATGTTGGTTTAGCCACGCTTATGTTGGAAGGATCCACTTCCAGGCTTATGTTTGGAGCTCTGATAGGGGCTTTAAGTGCACCATTACTTTTTCCTGCAACATGGCTGGTGTACCAGTTTTTCAGAGACAAAACAAAATGGTATGCTATACTTACTTATTGGATTTTACTGGCAGGGGCTATTTTATCCCCTTTAGGTCATGCTGTATTCTTTTATGTAGGTGAAATCTATAAAGCAGTTGGTCATACTGACCCTGTTTCACATCCTTATATTTTGGAGATGGGAAGAAGCTTTGTGAGAATGCTGAATATTTCCTGGGGAACAGCCATTGGAGTATTAGCTGTAGGCTGGATTCTGTTTGCAGTTTGTATTGTGATGAAAAAAACGGTGCTTCCTGCATGGACGGCTGTAGTGACCCCTTTTGTATTGACTGTTTTTCTGGTTTTTATCAAAAATGTACTGCCTTTGCCTTATTCCGGGTGGTTGGGAGGAGCTGTATTTAATGTAGCCTATCTTATATTTTTCAGCTCACTGTTTTTACTGTTCAGAAAAAAATTAAGATCAGAATTATAACCATTAAATCATTTAAAAACAATGATCAAAAACTTACAATACGTTACTTCCTTTAATTCGAAAGAAACTAAGAAAGTAATGATTATGGAGATTATTCACAGTATCTTCATTGCAGCCCCTTCGGGAATCTTACTGATTATCATTTGGGAATTATTTTCATCTGATCCGGATACAACCAGAGTTTGGTCAGTTGTTGCTGTAATGGCTGTTATGCTGGTCATCCAGTTTTTTGTGGCATCACGTTCAATGGTTCGGTCAAACATTTTGGTATATGATCTCTCTACCAAGCTGCGGATCAAACTGGGAAATCATATTCAGAAGTTCTCACTGGGATTTTTCAAGCAGAAAGATCCGGGAGAAATTGCTTCGGTAGTTTTACAGGATGTGGCCAATTTTGAAGGAATCTTTGGCCATAGTATTGGAAATCTTGCTTCTGCAGCTTTTGGGACGGTTGTACTGTCCGTATTTTTATTGATTTACGATTGGAGATTAGCTTTATGTCTGCTGGCAGCATTACCTCTGGTATATCCATTTTTGAGGATAGCCAATTATTTGGTAAGCCGCCTGGGGAAAAAGCAGATTGAGGCAAGAAATACAGTGGGAGCTAAATTTTTAGAATATGTCCAGGGAATCCGTCATTTAAAATCTTATGGTTTAACGGGTGAAAAGTATAAAGGACTGGAAGACTCATTTGAAGATCTGCGCAGGAAGTCTATTCGCCTCGAAGCAGTTCCCGGACCATTTATTGTTACGGCGTCCATTGTGTTTGAGATTGGATTTGTTCTGACGGTGGCCCTTGGACTATACTTTCTTTTTAGCCATTCTATCACAATTCCCGTTCTGATTACCTTTTTAATTATGGGGTATAATCTTTATAATCCATTGAAAGTGGTCATGGTTGATTATCTGGTATTGCGGTATATGAATGAAAGCTTAAGCCGGATCATCGGGATTTTGGAAGAACCTACTATGGAAACCGGAGAAAATAGATTTCCTGAACACTATGAAATTCATTTCAATAACGTCAGTTTTGGATACCAGGATAAAATGACCCTGCAGGAGATTAATTTTACAGTTCCCGAAAGATCTATGCTTGCTTTGGTAGGCCATTCCGGTTCGGGTAAAACGACTGTGGCCTCCCTGATCGCCAGGTTTTGGGATGTCAACACTGGAAGTATAAGTATTGGAGGAGTAGATATCAGAGAGATAGACCAGAGAGAATTTTATAAACTCATCAGTGAAGTTTTTCAGGATGTTTATCTTTTTGATGATACCATTTATAATAATATTAAAATCGGAAATCCCGATGCCGCAGATCATGATATCTATAAAGCGATGGAGCTTTCCCAATGTATGGAATTTATCAGTGAACTGCCTGAAGGAATCAATACAAGAGTAGGAGAAGGCGGAAGCAAATTGTCAGGTGGACAAAAGCAGAGAATCAGTATTGCAAGGGCTTTGCTGAAGAATGCTCCCATTATTCTGCTGGATGAAGCAACGGCAAGCTTGGATCCTGAAAATGAAATTTATATTCAAAAGGCCATTCAGGAACTTGTAAAATCAAAAACGGTGGTGGTGATTGCCCATAAGCTTTCAACGATACAAAATGCCGGGCAAATTGTTGTTCTCAACGAAGGGATGGTTGCTGAAAAAGGCAATCATCAGGAGCTTCTGTCTAAAAATGGAATCTATCGTAGAATGTGGGATATCCAGCATCAGTCCAATGGATGGAAGGTAAAATCATAAATGTTTTAAAGTAAAGTTCGAGTTTTTTAATTCTCTAAGGAGAAGATGTTAACCTACCGGCTACCGGTAGGTTTTATGATTATACGGCAATCATAGTGGCCGTCATTTTTGCAAGTAATTTCTCCTCGTATTCATCATAAATATAACCTTCACAAACGGTCAGTGTTCTTCCTGACTGAAGGACTTTTCCAATGGCAATAAGTTTATCTGTTTTGGCCGGTTTCATAAAGTTGACTTTAAACTCTACGGTCAATACATTGGCATTTTCGGGCATGGTGGTTAAGGCCGCATATCCACAGGCACTGTCTACAATAGTGGTCATAACTCCTGCATGGAAAAAGCCATGTTGCTGTGTTAAAGCATCGGAAAACGTACAGCTGATTTTTACTATTCCTTTATCAATTTCATCCAGTTGGGCTCCTATGGTTTTCATGATACCTTGCTGATCAAAGCTCTGTTGTATTCTGTCAAACATGTATTTTATTTTATTCGTGAAACTTTAAGCCATCTAAGGCTTTATCTACTTTTTTATGGTCACCATACACAATGATGCCAACTAAATCCAGGGTATCTGCGGTATGTTTTGCTATTTCTGCAACATTTTCTTCTCCTGAGCGGGTATCAAAAAGCGGCCGGGTGTAGATTCCGATCGCTAGCTCACGGTCTCTGGAACGGCGGAATGCTCTTTGCAGCTTTTCGGCAGTGTCTGCTTTATAGATAAGGGTAGGGTGCTTGATGAATGGCAGGAATTTTTCCTGATCGGCTGTTATGAAGTCCTGACCATGGGTCTCCGGAAATTGAATGGCAATACTTCCTGCCAGGAAAGAAACAACATTAAGTTTTTGCCAGGCTAATAAATCGTCCTTAATGACGATGGCTACTTTTTTATCGTACATTATTGATCTTTTAAATTTAATTCCATTTGAATATTACATCGTTGATAGGGAGTAGGACGTCCCGTTATTTTCTGGAATCCCAATTTATAATACAGGTTGATTGCGGGTTTCAATATTGTGTTGCTTTCAAGATAGAGTTTGGACGCTCCGGATTCTCTGGCAGCACTGATCATTGCGCATCCTAGTAACCAACCCATATTTTTTCCCTGTGCCTTTGGTGAAACGGCCATTTTTGCCAGTTCAAAATCATAATCAGGATCATCCATTTTTATGAGGGCACAAACGCCCAGCGGTTCATTATGGTATAAGGCTACCATTATTTTTCCGCCTTTATGTAAAATATATTCCTCAGGATTGTCTAATGCTCTGTAATCGGCATCTTCCATTTTGAAGTAGTTGGAAATCCATTCCTCATTGAGTGCTTGGAAAGCCGTCTGGTATTTGGGTTCATAATCTACAATTTCTACCTCTTTACTTTCACGGATTTTCTTTTGTTCCTGTACTCTTTTTAACAATGGCTTTTGGGCCAATAAAAACTCCCATTCAGCCAGTGCTTCCCATAAATTATGGGTAGCCTCACTGATGATTCCGTCAATAGCCTGGTCAATATCAGCGCACTGAATTTTTATCTTTGACGAAAGTTCAATACCTTTTTCACTAAGCCCAACAACATTTCTCCGCTTGTCCTGAGTGGTAAGGTTATCCTGTACCAATCCTGCTGTGGCCATTTCCTTGATGATTTTCGTTACAGAAGGCTGAGAATGTCCTATTTCACCTGCAATCTCAGTTATTGTCCTGGGACCCTCTTCCGATAAAACAAAAAATACGGGAAACCACTTAGGAGAGAAATCAACATCATACAGTTCATAAATTTTTGCCGCTTCCTCCGTCATGTTGGATGCCATAAAGCGCAGTCGGCTGCCTAATGCTATTTTTCCGGTCTTTTCAAATAAGCTCATAGTATAATTGATTATATAACTGGTTATGCAAATGTAATATATTATTTTAAATCTCATACTTATTCTCATAAAATAATATTTGAAATAATTGTAATGTTATGATAATGAATATGTTAAGTGTTTACTTTTTAAGAATTGAAAAATAATCCCCAAATGAGTCAGCCTGTAGTCTCTGGTTTCCGTTCTGCAATCTTTCACTTTTTGCCTCTTATCTTTAGGGTTTTCTACCTGATACCAGGGACCTCTCACAAAAAAATAAGTAAACAAAAATTAAATTCCTGGCATTTTATGTGGTATTTAATATTATGATAAGCCAAAAATTACTTTACCTTTGTCAATTGAATGATATACAGCGATTACTAGGTTTTTGAGCATAGATTGACCATGTGAAAATAAAACTATAAAAACCTGATAGTGGCGAAAACTAATTTAGCGGATAAGCACATATGAAATATAAATTCTTAAATTTTAAGTTGAGGAAAATTGTTCATTACTCATTGATTCTGTGTATCTTATTGATACAGGTAATTATAGCCATATTTTTTTATAATGAATTTGTTAATGAAAAGAAATTGAATTTCATTAAAAGCCAGTTGGAAGAAAGCAGGGCACTGGGAGGATTGACGGATAATTCAAGGAAAGATTTCATGGATGCACAAGATCACCTACAGAAATATATGGTGAGCCAGGATGATAAAGATCTGCAGCTCTATTTTCAGTCACTTAGAAAACTTAAGGGAAATTTTGATAAAATAGGGGAATATGAAAAGACAAGTCCAAAGCTGAAAAATACTATTGCTAAGCGTAAAAAGGATACCCTTAAAGTTAACAAGCTAAAAACACTGATTGACTCTGCATATCAGTCTTCCCTGAATTCTCCAGCAAAAATTCAGGACAAGGAATACGAGCCGGAAAAGTATAAGAATGATTTTGAAGACTTCAATATACAGACCCGAACCTATGCTGATACTGTTAAAAAGAAAGGATTTATGGGTCGTTTAAAAGATGCCATAACGGGTAAAGTGAATGTTCAGAAGGAGAGCACGGTGGTCACCTTAACGAATAATAAGACAATAGATCTTTCTCAGGTAAAATCTAAAATGAATAATGCAATGAAGTCTATGGACAAGCATTACTCTGATGAAATTAAGAAAGTGCAGCTAAAAGCGGCCAAAACTCAAAGGGATAATTTGCAGTTTTACGGAAATTTCAGTAAATTACTGGTGTACAGTAATGGATTGATAGAGGTATATGAGAATGCCATCAAAGATTTTAAATCCGAATTAGAAAGAGAATATAACGAACAAAGTTCAAATAATAATAAAATCAGGACCTATCTGGTACTTGGATTAATGATCTTAATGTTCATTGTATCTATTCTGATCATGTATTTTACAAGAGTGGCATTTATCTATGAAAGAAAACTTAATGCAGCCAATGAAGAGATTAAGAAGAACCTTAATTTTAAGAACAGGATATTAGGAATGCTGAGCCATGATCTGAGGTCTCCGTTGAAAATCATTAATATTTTTATCGATAAGATCCGCAGAACGACGAAAGATGACACCATAAAAGATTATCTTCAGTCTATTAAATTTACGAACAGTACGCTGCTTCTGCAATCTAACCAGATTTTGGAGTACACCAAAAATCAGGAGGCTGAGAAAAAAATGATCAATACCGTTTTTAATCTCAAAAATGAGCTTAATTCAATTGCAAAAGTTATTACTCCGTATATAGAAACCAGAAATAATAAGTTTGTAGTCACAGAGAGAATCCCTGAAGATGTAGTGGTGTATGCCGATAACATAAAAATTAACCAGGTATTCATGAATATTCTTGGGAATGCCAATAAATTCACAGAAAACGGTCAGATTGATCTTATTATGATTACGGAGCCTATAGATAAAAATAGAATATCCCTGATCACAACTGTAGCAGATACAGGAATTGGAATTTCAGAATCAGATGTGAAGAAAATTTTTGAACCTTACTACCAGGGGGTAATTTCTGATGAAATAGACAATCTTGGGGCAGGGCTGGGATTAAGCTTATGTAAAGAAATCGTAGAGCTTTTTGATGGAGAAATATCTGCCACAAGCAAATTACATAAAGGAACAAAAATAACATTCAGGATCAATTTAAACATTAATAACAATGGAGTTACCAATTGAAAATAAAGAAATTACCTTCCTTTTAGCAGATGATCACAGTATTGTAAGGCAGGGGATGGAAATTATCATCAGTGATATAATTCCCGATGCTAAAATTTATCATGCTTCTTCATTACAAAAGGTCGTAGAACTGGTAAGATCTGAGGAAATAGAAATCGCTATTATGGATGCCCATTTCCCTGATGGAAACAGCCTGCATATTTTGTCTCAGATGAAAACGGCGAATCCGGCTCTTAAAATACTGATCTTTTCCGGTCTTGAAGAAGATTTACATGCACTTAAGTTTATTAAAGCAGGTGCTAATGGTTACCTCAGTAAGCTAAGCGAAGAGGAAGAAGTAAGAGAAGCCATCTTACATTTTATAGAGAATGGGGAATACTTTTCCACCGTTTCCCGTAACCTGCTGGTACAGCTTGTCTCCAATCCGGATTTGCTGAATCCTCTTGCCCGGCTAACGAAGAGAGAATTGCAGATTGCCGAAATGTACGCAGAGGGACTGGGAAATCTGGAAATCTCCAATCAGTTGGATATCAAGCAGAATACGGTGAGTACCATTAAGAAAAATATATTTGAGAAATTAAAAATTGAAAATATCGTGGAGCTGATTGATCTTATCAAAACGCATCACAAATTATAGGATTTCTAAAAGCATTATTTCCGACAGGATTTTATCGATAAATATCGATGCTTCTTTAGACGTGTATCGATGGGGAATATGAGGGAATTTATTCATTAATGTTGTTACTTTGCAGTAGAGAATTCAGGGAATAGAAAGTGAGATATTCTAAACTTTGAATTTTTTACACAAATGAGAAAAAATATAACTATACCAATAATAAACTATAGTTATATAAAAACGCAAGTGATGAAATTAAATAACAGTATGAAAAACCCTCAAAACCAGCTTCTTGAAAGCATACCAAAAAAACACAAACACATATAAAGAAGTTAAATAGGTCTTGTTAGGTTATTTAATACAAAAAAGGAGATGGGGATCTCCTTTTTTTCGTTTACGTAAATAATAGATTCTGAGGACCAGCCTGAGTAGGTAGTATACCAAAACCTCTGAGATACTAACCCTCTTTTATTTCTTCTAAAGCCAACTACCTTTACCATCTCATTTTTTTATCAAATGATAAATGAATAATGAACCCTGTCCCTTAGTTTTGTAAAAAAAAGATGTCGGGAGAAAAAGAATTGGCAGTTCTGCTTAAAAATATGGAGCCTGTATTGCACTCGGGAGATTATGTTTTCTGTACAGTTAAAGATTTGAAACAGGTTTCTGACCTTGATAAGGTTCTGTTTTTCTTTCGGGAAACTGAAGCTGTAACCATCGTTTTGGAAAAAGCAACGGCAGACGAATGGAAGTTGGGGTATACTTATATTTCTTCGTGGATTACCCTGAATATTCATTCTTCACTGGAAGCGGTAGGGCTTACTGCAGCTTTTGCGAATGCTCTGAAGCAGGAAAATATAAGTTGTAATGTAGTGGCTGCTTATTTTCATGATCACATTTTTGTGGCAAAACAAGATGCGCAAAAAGCTATGGAAGCATTATACAGTTTAAGTAATATATAATATGTATGTTATAAAGATGCAAAGTTTTTAAGCTAATGTCATATCATGTAGCTTTACCTGCGACAAAGTCACCTTCTCTTGCCCACCTGAGTTGCATGATCTTTGCAATTAATCATTCTTAAATTTCCACTTTTCAAAATGTCCGATTGAGTCCCAAATATGTCCTGTTCAGCTTATTTCTAACTGTTCTGTTTGCTTTTACAATTTATGTTTGCACCATAATTATAAAAATAAACGACAATGAAAACAATCAGAAAAATTTCAGCTGTAAGCTTATTATGTTTAAGTCTTTTTACAGTGGTGACAGTGTCCTGCAGTGAAGAAAATGAGCCTCCCACGATACAGGAGATACAAAATAGAAACCACCAAAATGCCAAAACCCAATTTGTAGATAGTAAAGGAAATAAAATTGCTTACCGTATTCTGGGAAAGGAAGACGGAATTCCTTTGGTATTGCTGCCTGGATTAGGAGGTTCAATTGATGACTGGGATCCTGCAGTGACAGATGGATTGGCAAAAAAATACAAAGTCATTCTGTTTGATAATAAAGGAGTGGCCTCTTCCCAGGGAAATACTCCGAACACAGTACAGGAAATGGCGGATGATGCAATTGACTTCATTAAAGCGCTGCATTTGAATAAAGTGAATATCATGGGCTTTTCAATGGGAGGATTTGTGGCACAGCGGGTTGTTTTAACCAATCCCGGATTGATCAATAAAGTGATTTTAACGGGAACAGGCCCACAGGGAGCCATAGGGTTATCCAATTTGCCGAATATTATTGCCGGAACCGCGGGGTTAAGTCCTGAAGCTTCTTTCCTTAAATTCGGATTTACAGAATCTGCTCAGAGTATTGCTGCAGGGAAAGCGGCCTATGCAAGAATTCAGCTTCGTACAACGGACAGAGATCCCGTATTAAGTGATGCCACCTCAAATGCACAGTTCACCGCTGTCTTAAGCTGGGCACAGCAAGATGTCAATGCCCTTACAGTATTGAAAAATATTAAAAATCCTGTTCTTATCGTTCATGGGGAAAATGACCTTCCAGTGTCTGTTCAAAATGCGAAAAATATGGCTCAGAATCTGGAACATTCAGAACTGGTTATTTTTCCGGACTCAGGACATGCTTCATTCTTTCAGAATCATGATGCTTTTGTGGCAAAGGCAGTGGAGTTTTTGGGAAAGTAAATCGAAGAATTATTCCGGGTTATCAACATATAAACAAACAGCTTACCTTGCATAAGCTGTTTGTTATTTTTATGGAAAAAGCATCCGAACCTTATTCATTGAAATTGAGAATCTGATTCATTTCAGAAGCTATTTCATCAGGATTGAGTATTCTTTCAATATAAGTAGTTTCAATCCTGGTTTTCTTCCAGAAAGGATAAACTAAAACACCGGTAACCCCTATATTTTCTATAGAGGAATCAGAATTTTTGATATCCGTTATTACTTTAAATACCGTTTCTCCTTTTTTGTATTCTGTTATCCGTATTTCACAGGTTAAGAGCTTAAAAGCCTGTTCAATTCCCTTTTTTAAACCTTCATATTCCTCACTGAAATGTTGGTGATCCAATGAAAACCCAACCGTCAATTCATACGCATCTGTTGATAGCCAGTAATGAGAGTCCTCTATACAAAGAGATGTTGTCCCATGCTCCTCTGAAACACTGATTTTTGAACCTAATTTAGATTTTAGCAGTTCCAGAATTTCATTGAATTTCTTTTCATGAAGTTTCATGATAGACTGAAAGATTTTATCATAAGATGTACAGAATTTAGCTATTCATCAGGAATCTGAACTTATTTATATTTTTAAGGGCAATACCGGTTCCACGGACAACAGCTCTTAAAGGATCTTCGGCAACACATACAGGGAGTCCTGTTTTTCGGTGTATTCTATCGGCCAGTCCGTTCAGAAGTGCACCCCCTCCGGCAAGATAAATACCTGTTTTGTAAATGTCTGCTGCGAGCTCCGGTGGAGTAAGAGAAAGCGTTTCCAAAACGGCATCCTCAATTCTCATCAACGATTTATCCAGTGCTTTGAAAACTTCTTTATAGTTGACCATGATTTCTTTCGGTTTACCTGTAATAAGATCTCTTCCCTGTACAGGAATATCTTCCAACGGGTAGTCCAGTTCTTCCAATGCAGAACCTATTTCAATTTTTATTCTTTCAGCAGTTCGTTCCCCAATATATAAATTGTACTGTGACCTTAGAAAATAAGCAATATCGTTTGTAAATACATCGCCGGCTATTTTTAAGGATTTGTCACATACAATTCCTCCAAGTGCCACCACGGCTATTTCGGTAGTTCCACCCCCTATATCAATAATCATATTTCCTTCAGGACTTTGAACATCAATCCCTGCTCCGATGGCGGCTGCCATTGGCTCATAGATCAGTTTTACTTCCTTGGCATTGACCTTTTGGGCAGAATCCTTAACAGCTCTTTTTTCAACCTCAGTAATTCCCGAAGGAATACATATTACAATTCTCAGGGCAGGCTGTATAAACCTCCCTCTAATCCCCGGAATCTGCTTGATGAATTCCTTAATCATATGCTCGGAAGCATGAAAGTCTGCAATCACTCCATCCTTTAACGGACGTATTGTTTTAATATTTTCATGGGTTTTACCCTGCATAAGTTTGGCTTGTTCTCCCACTGCAATTGGCTTTCCGGTTGTACGGTCAATAGCAACAATGGAAGGCTGGTCGATGACGATCTTGTTATTATGTATGATCAGCGTATTAGCGGTCCCCAGATCTATTGCGATCTCCTGCGTAAACATATCAAATAACCCCATCTTTTCCTTATTTTATTAGACTGCAAAGTACGGCTTTCTCTATTGATATTAACGACAGCAAATTCCATAATGGAAGTTAAAATTGTGTTAATTACTGCAATCATTAGCCTTGGAGCAGTAGCGTTTATTTGTACATTTGTCCTCAAACTATAACTACTATGACACTTCCCCAATACGATAATTTCCCCAATATAACCGGTGATAGGGTATCATTGCGACAGGTTTTGGATACAGATATTCCTGAGCTTATTGAAATTTCGTTCTATGATGCCATTCAGGCAGAAAGTATTGAGCAGGCAGCAGAAATGCAGGCTAAAATCAACAGCGACTATACCAGCGGGGACTCCATTCATTGGGCTATCGTGGATAATACTACCCATAAAATTGTGGGGACATGTGGGTATTATAGAGGGTTTAAACAGGGAGAAGGGGAACTGGGCTGTGTGTTATTATCCCACTACAAAGGAAAAGGATATATGACGGAAGCCATGGCATTAGCGATTGACTTTGGAATGAATACCATTGGGCTCAAACGTATTTGGGCAGCCACAAGTAAACAAAATACTAAAGCCATACAGCTCCTTGAAAGGTTAGATTTTAAGAAAATGGGAGAGCTTGATGATGAAATAGAATTTGAATTAAATCCACAGGGATCATAAGCCCAGGCAGAAATCAAAAAAAGGAAAACATAAAAAATACTGCTTCTCAGAAGCAGTATTTTTTTGAGATAAACCTTTAGCTAAACTTCTTAATTGCTTCGACACTCACAGGAGTAAAAAAGTTAATCAGATTTCCATCAGGGTCAGAAAACAAAAGCGATCGGTTTCCCCACGGCATGGTGGTAGGTTCCTGTACAATATCGCTGGCTATACTTTTAATTCTTTCATACTCTTCATCTACATTGGCTACCCTAAATTCTATGATCGTATTTTTATTACCTGTGGCTTCCCTGAAATTTTCACCAAATAACTTCATGGTTCGCGTGCTTCCAATGGCTATAGTAATAGAATCACCAGATAGCTCTGCGAAATCTTCAGTATACCACTGAGTGGTTAATCCAATGGTTTTTTCGTAAAACTCTACAGTTTGTTGAATGTCTTTTGTAATCATTCTTAATGAGGTCAGTTTCATAATGTTTAAAATTGTATTGTTGACTAATTGTAAACAAAGGTAGACCAGACTAATGACAACAGGGTGTCAGGAAGGTTTACGATTTTTGTTATAGCAATCAAGCCATAGAATGATATTGCTTATGCCTTTCAATAGTATCTATTTCACGTTATTTTATTATTACCAATAGACTGTTTATTTCAAAAACCACAATTCAAAACTGCTTCCTTCCTCCAATGTTTTATAATTAAGATAACCACCATGGGCTTCCATAATGCTTTTTGCCAGTGTGAGCCCGATTCCGGAACCGTTGGCTCTTGTGGTGAAAAAGGGCAGGAAAATTTTGTCTTTGATCTCAGGGATAATCCCGGAACCGTTATCGGTAATACTTACGATAATGCGGTTGTTTTGGGATTTTACAGTGGTTGTAATGAGTTTATATTCCTTTTCAGAAACCGCATGAATGGCATTAAGGTAAAGGTTGATCAGACTTCGCTCAATCATTTTTTCATCAGCTGATACTGTATAATCTTCAATATCCGGAACCATTTGGATATGATGTTTTTCAAATTCAGATTTCAAAAAGCGTGCTGCAGATTCAATAACTTTTTTCAGGAAAACAGGGGCAAGAACAGGTTTGGGTAATTCTGCAACCTGACGGTAGTGGTCTACGAAATTCAAAAGCTGTTTGGATTTTGAATTGATAACCATCAGACTTTCTTTCATATCCTGTTGATCTTCATGATCGATGGTCTCCTGGTTGCTGATGTATTCCAGATTCTGAATCAGGCTGTTCACGGGGGTCAGAGTATTGAGCAGTTCATGGGAAATCACTTTCATCAGATTATTCCATGCCAGTTTCTCTTTTTGTTCAATAATTTTCTGAACAGATTCGAGGGTAATAATGTAAAAGTTGTGTTGTGTGTTTTTTACCTGCTGGGTTCTGAGTGAAAAAGACTGTCTGGAATTGCTATGAATGGAAATGTCAAAAAACTCCTGTGAACTTTGGTAATGGGTGTCTTCAATAATTTTATAGAATTCCGGGACCTTTGATGCATACAGTTCCCAACGGTTGTATCTGGGAACCTGTAAAATACTGAGAAAGGCATTGTTCACATAAAATACTTCCCGGGTTTTATTTTCGGATAGGATGATCAGCCCTGTTTCCATCTGGTCCAGGATACTTTCATACAGCAATTTATAAGAGGATAAAGAGAATTGTTCCTCTTTACTTTGGTAATATAGACGCATACTGCTGTCGAGAAGTGGACTTCCTTCTTCCTGGGGAAATAAAGAAAAGTCTTTATTCCTGATCGAGGAGATGACCTTTTCTACTTTGGAGTCCTGAGCAGCTAATGAAAAATACATCAAAGCCACAAAAACAATCATGAGCAGTATGAAAAGCATCATACTGAACCATTTTTCTTCCAAAAAGAAATGATAAGCGGTAATTCCACTTGTTATAGCAAGAAGATTGTACAGCAACCACAGGATATTATTTTTACTCATGAGTTTTTCCTATATTTTATTGATCATAAACTTGATGATACTTTTTAAACCTAATATGCCAAAAGTCTAATGTCTGATATCTATTATCTAAACTTACAATCCAAATTTCTCCATTCTTCTGTAGAGAGCCGCCCGTGAAAGGCCCAGGTCTTCTGCAGCTAAAGAAATATTTCCGGTATGTTTTTTCAATGCCTTTCTGATGAGGAGTTCCTCCATTTCTTCAATATTGAGATTGGTAATGGTGCTGTCATACTCTTCCAGTTGAGGCACCAATAACTGAAGCTTGTTGTCATTGGATAAAATAACACTTCTTTCCAGGCAATGATCCAGTTCCCGGATATTTCCCGGCCATGGAAAATGGGTGAGACCGATCAGCAAATCATCTGTAAGTTGAAGATTAGGCTTGTGATACTTTTGTTTATAACGATCAAGAAAGTAGAGGCCCAGCAATCCAATATCTTCCTGTCTGTCCCGCAAGGCCGGAATCTGAATTTCAACAGTATTGATTCTGTAATATAAATCCTGTCGGAAACGGTTCTCTGCAACGGCTTTTTTCAGGTTTTCATTGGTAGCAAAAATGAAGCGCACATCCAATACACGCTCCTTGGATTCTCCTAATCGGGATAGTTTTCTGTTTTGAATCAGACTTAACAATTTGGTCTGAAGCTGGAGTGGCAAGTTGCCGATTTCATCCAGAAAAACAGTGCCATTCTGGGCATTTTCAATTTTTCCTGCATAATCCTGATGGGCGTCTGTAAAGGCCCCTTTTTTATATCCAAAGAGTTCAGATTCAAAAAGATTTTCCGAAATACTTCCCAGGTCAATATGTACAAACGGCTGATTTTTCCTTTCTGACTGTTCGTGGATGGATTCTGCGAGGACATATTTTCCAGTTCCGTTTTCCCCTAATAGCAATACATTGGCATCGGTGGGAGCCACTTTTCTGATCTGCTCAAGAACGTCCTGCATTTTTGGGGAGTGGCTTTGCAGTTGATATTGAGTATTTTTCTGATGTACATTTTCCCATTGGCTGAGCTTTCTGTTTTTTCTTGAAATGTCTACTGCCAGGTTCACGGAGGCATACAGTTTTTCGTTATTCCACGGTTTCAGTATAAAATCTGAAGCTCCGTTTTTCAGAGCCTCTACAGCGAGTTCCACCTCTCCATAGGCAGTCATCAGAATAATAGGAAGCTGAGGTTCCAGTGTTTTAATTTCCTTCATCCAGTAAAGACCGTCCTGTCCGTTTTCAAAACCTTTTCTGAAATTCATATCCAATACTACGGCATCAACTTGATTCTCAGTCATAAATTTTAAAATTTCGGCCGGCTTACTGAGACAGCTTACTTCTGAAAAAAACTTTTTCAGCCAGACTCTTGCCGAGAACAGGATATCTTCATCGTCATCCACGATCAGAATATGAGCTTCTTTTTTACGCATAGTGGGGTACTTTATTAAAAACGGATTCTTTATGATTAAAAATGTTCATTTTCGTACAGAAAGTGTCCGATAATGAACAGTAACTTGTCTCTTATTACAAAGTCTGTTGCAGATTTTCAAGGACTTACAGATTTATAATTTTATGGCATCTGCCTTGTGTAATCTATTGTAATAAAATGAGTTATCTTTAATATGGATACGAAAATAGTAAAAAAGAAATCGAAATTAAAATTTGTTTTTGGCGGGCTGGCCATATTGGTGATGATAGGAGTCTGCAGTCTGTATTTTATCAGGCAGAAAAAAACATACAATGTTTCCGCTGAAGATATTCAGACTGATGCAGTTACCCAGGGGAAATTTGAAGATATGCTGATGGTAACGGCCCAAACCCAGTCACTCAATTCTTCATTAGTCAATGTTTTGGAAGGGGGAGTGGTGAAAGAAATTTTTGCAGAAGATGGGCAGATTGTCACAAAGGGCCAACCTATTGCGAGAGTATATAATCCCAATACGGAATTCAGTTATATGAATCAGGAAACAGGAATCATGCAACAGGTCAGCCAGATGAGGACTACACTTCTTGAACTGAAAAATCAAGAACTCGCCCAGGATAAAGAACTCTTACAAGCCCAGAATGATTATAATACGGCACTTCAGAGCTTTAATCTTCAGAAAAGACTCTATGATGCGGACATTGGAAAAAAAACAGATTATGACATCAGTGTGCAGAATCTGGCTTATCAGAAACAGAGGAAATCAATTATTGAAAAGGGTTTTTCTACAGAAAAGAGTTCAAGGAATACCCAAATGACAGCGGTCAATACATCAATGGGACAGATGGATAGAAGCCTTCAGGTTTTACGTTCCAATAAAAATAATTTTCTCATCATGGCTCCTGCTTCCGGAAGACTTTCATCATTTGCTATTTCATTGGGAGAAAACCTTATCAGTGGACGAAGTATCGGGAAGGTCGATTTGATGGACGGGTATAAGCTGGTGGCTAAAGTAGATGAATATTACATCAATAAACTGCAGAATGGCATTAAAGGAATGCTGGATAATAATGATCAACCCTATGAAGTGGTGATCACTAAAATACTGCCGGAAGTAAAAGACGGTCAGTTTCTCGTGGAACTGAATTTTACCGATAAAAAACCGGATAATCTGAAAATAGGGATGACCTTTGGATTGAAACTAAAGCTTTCAGCCGATACACAGAGTACAATGATCTCTAAGGGAAGCTTTTTCAAAGAAACAAATGGAAAGTGGATCTTTGTAGTGAAAGGAAATAAAGCTGAAAAAAGGACTATCAGTCTTGGAAGAGAGAATCCGCTGTATTATGAGGTGGTATCAGGATTGAAGCCCGGAGAAACCGTTATTACATCAGATTATTCAGATTTGAAAAAATATGAAATCCTTGATATTAAAAAGTAAAAAGATGAATATTTTTAACCTCCCGTTATCATCGCTTATAAAAAAATCTAATCAACAATAACAGCAAACATAATTATCATGATCAATATACATAATCTTTCAAAAATATACAGAGCAGAAGATGTACAGACGCATGCCTTAAACGAGGTAAGCCTGAGCATCAAAGAAGGTGAGTTCCTGGCCATTATGGGACCTTCCGGCTGTGGGAAATCTACTTTTTTAAATATTCTCGGTCTTTTAGACAGTGCCTCGGCAGGCTCATATCAATTTGAAGAAAGAGAAATGATAGGGCTTAGTGAAAGAAAGAAATCGGATGTCCGTAAAAAAAATATAGGTTTTATTTTTCAGAATTTTAACCTGATTGATGAGCTGACTGTCTATGAAAATATTGAGCTGCCTTTAATTTACAACGGAGTTTCTTCTGCGGAAAGAAAAAGAAAAGTAGAAGAAATTATGGAGAAAATCAATATTGCTCACCGCTCAAAACATTACCCACAGCAACTTTCCGGAGGACAGCAGCAAAGGGCAGCCGTAGCAAGAGCACTGGTTACAAAACCTAAACTGATCCTCGCTGATGAGCCCACCGGAAATCTGGACAGCTCCAACGGAAATGAGGTGATGAATCTTCTGGCAGAACTTCACAGAGAAGGATCTACCATTGTTATGGTCACTCACTCTTCATATGATGCAGGATTTGCTTCACGGATTATCAATATGAAAGACGGTGAAATCTTCAATGAGGAACATGCTTCCCAAAGAAAAGATGTTTTTGAAAAAGCAGATGCCGGAGCATTTGAATAAATCTGAAGTATTTCATCAAATATTATTAATTGTAATCCTATTATTATGCTGACCAACTGGCTCAAAATTGCCTTGATTAATTATAAAAAGAACAGACTGTCTACTTTTATCAATCTGTTTGGACTTACCATCGGACTCACCGGATTTATGCTGATCCTGATGCATTGGAACGATGAGGAATCTTATGAAAAATGGAATCCCAAAAAAGATCAGATCTTTGCTTTTCAAAGTTTATACAAAAAAGATAATTTCTACGGAAATAATATTTCTTATCCTTTGGCGTATGAGGCATTTAAAAAGATTTCGGAAACGGAAGACTATGTTATTTTCAACGGTTCAGACATAGGATTGAAAATGAGAACAAAATATACCACTGCTTTTCAGCAGGGTGGCTTTACCTCATCGGAAAATTTCTTTAATTTTTTTCCTTTTAAAATTATTTCAGGCCGGGCGAAAGATGCTTTAAAATCAGATGCTTCTATTGCTATTTCCAGACAGGCAGCTATGAAATTA
Source organism: Chryseobacterium sp. KMC2 (assembly GCF_016756935.1). NCBI lineage: Bacteria > Pseudomonadati > Bacteroidota > Flavobacteriia > Flavobacteriales > Weeksellaceae > Chryseobacterium > Chryseobacterium sp. KMC2. Next base: position 219,463 of record NZ_JAESIT010000007.1, on the reverse strand, counting down.
TTCGGAACCGTTAATGCGGCTGGTGAATCCATAAAAATTGATGATAAAGATTATATGGTTACCGCTGTATATGAGCTCCCTGAAGGGAATAGCCAGATCAAACCGGAATTCATTTTTAAACCTGTGGAACAGTTTAAAAATGATAAGGAAGAATGGAATAATTTCAACTACGGATGCTTTTTTATGCTTAAAAAAGGAGCAGATCCTTCGGTTTTTGAAAATAAATTTAAAGAAATTCTGGAACATAGAGCGGCTCGTTCTGCGAAAAAAGCGGGAATGAGTGCACAACAGTTTTTTGAAATGTATGGGCCCAACAGAGTATTTCTCGTTCCATTGGATCAGCTTAAACTTCATGCAAAAGCTTCATGGTTTGGAAATGGAGACTTCAGAACCATTATGATTCTGTTTTCCCTTTCTGTCCTGATTGTTATTTTATCAGCGATCAATTTTATCAATCTGAAAACGGCAGAAGCATCGCAAAGAGGAAAAGAAGTGGGAGTAAGAAAAGCAATTGGAGGGACAAAGCTTTCTCTAATGCTTCAGTTCTTTTTAGAGACATTTATTATATGTCTGCTGTCTTATTTCCTGTCTTTAGCCCTTACAGAGCTTTTACTTCCTTCTTTTAATAAATTTTTTAACAAGGAAATAGTGCTGAACGACTGGCATGTATATATGTATTCCTTAGCGATGGTCATGGCAGTTACCTTATTATCCGGGCTGGTTCCTGCTTTTTATCTTTCAAACTTTAAAGCAATTGAGACTCTCAAAGGTAATTTCTCCCGAAGCAAACACGGAATCTGGTTTAGAAACGGAATTCTTACGCTACAGCTCGTTATTTCCTCATTTTTTATCATTGGAGGTCTGATTGTACACAGTCAGGTAAAGCATATGATGAACAAAGACCTTGGATTTAATGGAAAACAGATCATGATGATTTACTGCAATGAACTTACTCCTAAATCATGGTTAAAATATGAACGTCTTAAAAATGAACTCTCGAAAATTAACGGGGTAGAGGCCGTTTCCTATGGAGAAGCTGTTGCTGGGAGCGGACGGCGAAGCAGCTCAAATATCGATTTTGAGCACCAAAGTATTGATGCCGAAACTGGTTCAATGGATTATAATTATCTTCAGTTTCTGGATGTTAAATTACTAAAAGGACGCTGGCTGGATCCTAACCTGGCTTCCGATACGATGAATACTATTATTGTCAATGAGGCATTTGTTAAAAAGTTTGGCTGGACAGATGAACAGGCTTTTCAGCGTGAACTCCATCCGGGGTTTGATGAAGGAAAGAAATATAAGATAGTAGGAATTGTGAAAGATTTTAATCTTAGAAGCCTTAAATTTAAGATAGAACCTATCATGTTTTTTCATTACAAACAATCTCCCTGGAAGAGATTTAATGTATACAATATTCAGGTGAAAATAAAACCGGATGATATTGAAGGAACGGTAGCAAGGGTCAAAAAATTCTGGCAGACTTCAGCAGAACCGGGCTATCCTTTTGATTATTATTTTATCAATCAGAGATTTGCAAAAACTTTTGAAGACTATCAAAAGCAGCAGACCTTATTGACTATTCTGAATGCTATGGTATTAATGGTGGCTTTACTGGGGCTCTTTGCACTTTCCTCTTTGATGATAGAGCAGAAATTGAAAGATGTGGCGATTCGGAAAACATTGGGTGCTTCAGATTATGTTCTGGTTTTCGGACTGACCCGTCAGTTCCTTTGGATTGCTGTCATTGCTGTTTTGATCAGTATTCCGATCTGTTATTTTCTGATGAACGAATGGTTGAAAGATTTTGCCTATAGAATAGATATGCCGGTGTGGCCGTTTGTTGTCAGTTTCCTGGTTTTATTGGGGTTAACATTTGCTGTCGTAAGTATCAAAGCTTATAAAGCCACAAAAGTAGATCTCATCAAATACCTGAAGTATGAGTAACTGAGTTCATCGATCATCTTATTTTCTTAATTATTTAAATCAGAACATCCTCATGAAAAATATAATTTTCCTGTTTTTTGTTGGCCTTTATCCGGCTCAGCAAACATGGAACCTGCAACAATGTCTCGACTATGCTACAGCTCATCATCCGCTGGTTAAACAGGCCACAGTGAATGTTGCCAAAAATGATAAGCTGATTACAGGATCAAAAGGTATGCTGCTGCCTTCTGTAGAAGCAGGGGTGAGGCATACTTATAGTTTTGGTTCTTCCATTAACCAATCGAGTAATCAGCGGGAAGCTCTCAATACACAATATGATCAGTTTACGGCTCAGGCAGACTGGAGTCTTTTCAACTGGAAAAATATTCTGGATATATCTTTGTCTACATTGAATAAAGAAACCAGTGCTTACAGGCTTAAGCTGGCACAGAATAAAGTAAAACTAAATGTTATTCAAATGTTTTTTGCCTACCAGAATGGGAAAAGCTGGCTGGAAGTCCTGGAAACCCAGATATCCGGAATGCAGGATCAGATTAAGCGTACTGAAAAAGAAGTGGAAATTGGAAACAGACCCAAAAGTGATGTATATGATATCAAAGCGAATCTGGGAACTTTACAGGAGCAATGGGTATCTGCGAAAAATCAACGGGATCAGTCAAAAATTAACCTGCTTAATGCATTGGCTTTTACTCAGGATTCTTTGGAATTTGTGATGGCAGAGGAAACTCTGTCTTCAGAAGCCGAGTTTCGGGATCCGGATTTTACAAAAAAATTGTTAGAGAAAAATCCTGCCTATCAATCCGTAATAGCAGAGATTAAAGCACAGGAAAAGAAAGAGGATATAGCAAGAGCAGGGTATTTGCCAACTTTAAATGCAAGTTACAGCTGGTCTACTTTTTATAATAAAGTGCTGGGAAAGGATGATAACTCCAACATCCGTTTCTCCGATCAGTTTTCTCAAAACAAAAACCAAACTGTACTTTTAGGACTCACTATTCCCATTTTTAATAAGCTACAGGTAAAAACCAATGTGGAAACAGCCAAACTGGATATCATCAATTCCAAATATGATAAAGAGCTAATCATCAATGACCTGACTCAGAATATTAATTCGATTAAAGCACAGTTTTTGAATGCTCAGGAGAAATATAACCTGCTGGACACCAATTTTGAAAACCAAAAACTGTCTTTTCAGAAATCTGAAGAAAAATATAAAGAAGGGTTAATGGATGCCTATACTTTTTTTGTTGTCCGCAACGGATGGCTTCAGGCTAACTATAATCTTATCAGCAGTAAAAATGATGTAATCCAGCAGACAGAACTGCTAAAGGTACTGGAATCAGGTTTTTAAATTCAGAATATTCGTACATTTTCAAAAAAGCAGTCTTCAAAATGATGAAGGCTGCTTTTATGTTGAATATATTCTCAGAATATGATTTTCCTGCTTACTAAGCATGAATAAGATATTCCAAAATCCTGAAAGATTCTTTTTTATTTAGGGTGTGGTCACTTCCTGGATCACAAAATTCTGCTCACTCTGTGTATGGGCAGAAAAGTAGCCTAAAGCTCCATTGCTGATATTACTTGGAGGGTTAGCAGGCGTTACACTGCCGCCATTACCGTTGGAAATCTGAAGAAGGGCACTGTAATAGGTGAATACATTGGTGTCAATACTTTGCATTTCTACGTGAATGGTATCTCCCACAACCACTTTATGATCTCTGCCGTCATTATCATCATTCGGAAGGATGATCGGACGCTGATTGGCAAGCCCGTTATTTACATTGTCTGAAAAGACATCCATGTATTTTTTTGTTAAATTATTGATGGTAAAGCTGAAAAGATAACGGTTACCTAATGCAATAGGATCTGTAAAAATAGGTAAAAGGGTATAGCTTTTTTCGTCTCCGAAAGAAAATGAGTCCTGTGACAGACCTTCAAAATCCACGGCTTCAGGCATTGTACTTTGAGCGGTATACTGCTTTCCTTCCGCCTGTACATTCAGGGTATAGGTTCTGCCGGATACTCCTACAAAATTGGTAGTCTGGTATTTTCCCTGACCTATATACTGTAAAACTTCCGTTTGACCGGCATTATCGGTTAAAGTAACCTGTGCACCCGTCACGGCAGGATATTGATTAGGCTGTGAAACTCCCACAGATTTCGTTATTTTCACGATATAAGGCCCGGCCTGATCGGTAACATTCCCTTCAATGACGATATTTCCACTTTGATCGGCAAGATCCAGATCGATCTCTTTCTCACAAGATGTTAAAGCAAACAGGGATAATATGATAAAAAATGTATTTTTCATGATTTAAAATTTGAAATTGTAAGTGATGTTAGGTACCCAACGGAATAGAGAAGTCTGCATAGCACGTGTTGTTCCCGGATTATTTGGGTTGTCTTCAAAGGTAATCGTATAGGCATTTTCACGACCATACAGATTATAAATACCAAAAGTCCATGAACCCTTGAAGCGTTTATTAGAGCTTGGCTCATAGGTAGCACTCAAGTCCATTCTGTGATAAGCCGGCATTCTGTCTGCATTTCTGTTGCTGTACTGGAAGATCGTTTGTCCGTTCAGCTCATACTTTCCGGTAGGGAAGGTCACTGCATTTCCGGTACTGTATAGGAAAAGACCGGACATGGACCATTTTTCATTAAACTGATACGTGGCAACTACGGATAGATCATGCGTTTTATCCATTCTGGCATTATACCATTCATTATTATTGATCCCGTTTATTTTTCTTTCAGTTTTGGATAAGGTATAAGAAATCCATCCGGTAAGCTTTCCGCTTTTCTTTTTAGCAATAAGCTCAAGACCGTAGGCTCTTCCTTTTCCGAACAGCAATTCATTTTCTACATCTGATCCTGTATCAAACCCAATCTGAGCTCCATTTTTGAAATCGATCTGATTTTGCATGGATTTGTAATAGACTTCAGCATTGATTTCATAATTATTGTTTTTGAAATTCCTGCTGTAGCCTGCACTGATCTGATCTGCAATTTCCGGTTTTACCGTATAGCTGCTTCCAATCCATTGGTCTGTAGGATTTCCGCTGTTGCTGTTACTTAAAAGGTGTAGATTTTGAGTATTACGGGAATAGCCTCCTTTCACACTGCTGACTTCATTGATACGGTAATTAGCGGTAATACGGGGTTCAGGATTTACATAGGTTTTCCCAAATTTCCCTTTTTCTAAAAACCTGCTTTCTGTAAGATTTCCGTTTTCATACGTGTTGAAAGTATCACCTCCCAATACACTAAATAGGGAAAGTCTTACGCCATAATTAATGGTAAGCTTCTCTGTAGCTTTAAAATCATCATTGATATACAGGGCGTTTTCCCATGAATATCTTGGATTTCTTGGGAAGCTGCTCACACTCGTCCCTGAAGCACTGCTTGGGGTAAGGGTATGATAAATAGACTGAAGACCAAAACGTACAGAATGCTTATTTCCTGCAAACCAGGTGAAATCCTGCTTAAGATTCCAGTCCTGTATCTTAGAATTCAAATCAAATACATTATCGTTGCTCTTCAGACTGATTTTATAGTCATAATTGCTGTAGATGAAGGATGTATTTGAAAATAATTTACTGTTGATAATACTGTTCCAGCGTAGTGTGGCTGTTGTATTTCCCCAATCTGTAGAGAATGTATTTCCTAATCCAAGAACATCTCTTCCAAAATAGGCGGATAGATAAAGGCGGTTATTTTCATTGAGCTGATAATTGGCCTTTAAGTTAAGGTCATAAAAATATAACTTATTGTCCTTGTAGTCTTTATTGGCCTTAAGGAATAAATCGGCATAGGTTCTTCTTCCGGAAACAATGAATGATGATTTCTCTTTCTGAATAGGACCTTCTACGCTCAGTCTGCTGCTGATCAGCCCGATTCCTCCGTTGACGTTATAATCCTGGTTATTTCCGTCCTTCATCTTGACATCCAATACGGAAGACAGACGTCCCCCATATTGAGCAGGGCTGTTTCCTTTGATAATACTGGCATCTTTCAGGGCATCACTGTTGAAGGTACTGAAAAATCCAAGTAAATGAGAGGCATTATAAACCGGAGCTTCATCCAGTAAAATAAGATTCTGGTCGGTAGCACCACCTCTTACACTGAATCCACTGCTTCCTTCACCGTTACTTTTGATCCCCGGTAAAAGCTGTATGGTTTTCATAACGTCTTTTTCACCAAATAAAACCGGTAGTTTTTCAATGTTTTTGATGCTCAGGGTCTCAGTTCCCATTTGGGCTGTGGAAAGATTTTTATCTTTTTTTATACCCGTTATCACTACTTCATCAATCGATTTTGAGATGGCTTCCTGCTGGATAAGAGGAAGATCAAGCTTTATATTCTGATCTACTTTGATCTGTTGTTCAAAATCTTTATATCCCGAATTGGAAATAATGATTGTATAGTTGCCTTCCGGTAAGGAGAGAGAATAGAAGCCATATTCGTTGGCAACAACGTTAATCGAAGGATCTTCACTTACTTTTACGGTTACTCCAATCAGTAATTCGCCATTTTTTTTGTCTTTAACCGTTCCACTTACGGAATAGGTTTGCTGGGCGATTACAAAGGTGCTGAAACAGAGCGCAGCGGTGGCTGCGGTAATCTTTAAAAAGGATGTTTGCATTAGTTTTGTTTAAAAAGAAGTAGATCTTTTTTCTATATTAAAATAGTTTATTGATGTAAGATTAGTTGAAGAGACTGAGGATTAGTTACACAAAAACTTGTTATTGAATAAATTAATTCCTTAACCGACTCTTTTTTATTAAAAAATTAGCCGGAAACTCCGCTGGCAAAGATAATGGAACTTATGCAAAACATAGTACACTAAAGGGGTTATTATTTTTTTAATTTTCAGGTACTAAGTGGCAATATCAAAAATACATTGGATTTAGTATTGCTAAAGTTATATTTTTGATGAACCAAACTTCAGTACCATGAACGTTAAAATGTCTTTTTATATTGCATTCGCTTTCGGAATAATAGGAAATTCTACTTTTGCCCAGGTAAAACCTGAATTGAGCAAAGAAATTTCCAGTGTTGAGTCAGGATTAATGCCTGTCATTCGTTTTGAGGGCAAGCCACTCTGGACACTGGAATCCCGAATGAAACATTATAATGTTCCGGGAGTAAGCATTGCTGTTATCAAAAACTCCAAAGTGATCTGGAGCAAAACATATGGTCTGGCAGATGTAGAATCTAAGACTCCAGTGAATTCCAAAACTTTGTTTCAGGCAGCTTCTATGAGTAAACCTGTAAGTGTTTATGCTGCCTTAAAGGAAGTGGAAGCTGGAAAAATTAATCTGGATGCTGATGTAAACACCTACCTGACTTCCTGGAAGATTCCGGAAAATAAATTTACAAAAGAAAAAAAAGTCAGTCTCAAAAATATTGTAAGCCATACTGCAGGTTTTACTGTGAGTGGATTCCCCGGATATGAAGCGGGCACGCCTATTCCAACACTGATCCAGATTTTAAAGGGAGAAAGCCCGTCTAATACTTCTGCTATTGTAGTGGATAAACTTCCCGGAACACCTTTCCGCTATGCTGGTGGTGGATATTGTGTGATGCAGCAAATGCTTATAGACATTAAAGGAAAAGACTTTCCCACCATTATAAAAGAAAATGTGCTTTTGCCTTTGGATATGAAAAACAGTACTTTCAGTCAGCCGTTACCTGAAAATCATGCTCAGTGGGCAGCTACAGCTTATACTATGGATGGCCAAAGAGTGAAGGGAAAGTATCATATTTATCCTGAAATGGCCGCCGCAGGTTTGTGGACTACCGCTGAAGATCTGGCCAAGTTTGTAATTGATATTCAGAATACCCTAAATAATAAAAGCCATATTGTTGTTTCTCAGAAAACGGCGCAGGAATTTACGAGTCCTTTCATTGATAAATTTGAAGGATTAGGAATTTTCCTTGAGAATAAAAGTGGAGAGGCCTACTTCAACCACGGGGGATGGAATGAAGGATTTTCTAGCAGGTTTATAGGAAGTAAAACCAGTGGGGATGGCGTTGTCATTTTAACCAATACCAATAAACCCGATTTTATAGAAGAATTGGTCCGTTCAGTAGCATCTGTGTATCAATGGCCAAATTATCTTCCCCCTGTTTATAAAGCTTTACCTCTAACCGAGCAGGACTTTAATAAAAGTATCGGACGTTACCAATTTGACAAGTATGGTCTTTACAGGATCTATCGTGAAAACGGAAAGTTACTGTTGAATATTAATGATTTGGAAACCCCAATGGAACTCATTAAAGTGGGAGAGAATACCTATGTCATGCAGAATTGGGATTTCACGTCAGAATTTGTAAAAAATGCTTCAACCGGGAAACTCGAACTTGTACAAGTATTACAGGATAAAACGGTACGCTCAAAAAATCCACAAATGGGCAGTGATGAAAAGACACCGTTAGAACTGGTTATGGAAGGGAGTTTTGATAAAGGATTACAAGCCTATAAAAATGCCAAAATCAAAGACCGTGATCATTATTTTCTTTCCGAAGACTATTTGAATAATACCGGTTATGCATTGCTCAGCAAAAAATATTTGACAAAAGCAATTGATTTTTTCCGTGTGAATGCTATATTGTATCCTAACAGTCAAAATGTATATGACAGTTTAGGAGAAGCTTATGTGAAAGCCGGTCAAAAAGATAAGGCCAAACAGACCTATCTGAAACTGTTGGAAATAAGCCCTAAAAATGAAAAGGCGGTTAAGGTTTTAAAAACATTATAACATAGAAATGCTTTTCAAAGGATTTTTATTGGAGAAATAAGAAATATGGAAGACATAAAAAAATGGATTAAAAAGAATGGGTCTACTGCTTTTTTTGCAGTCCTGCTGGTTGTTTTATTAGTGAGCCCGGATGCAAAAGCCTGGTTAATGAGGCAAGTGGCCTCTACAGGCCTTCTTAATTCCAGCATATCGGAATCTAAAGAGATGAATTCATCCACTCCTTTGTATGCCGGTTTTATGCTGAAAAACGAAGACGGAACGGCAATTAATACTGCTGACCTAAAAGGAAAGGTGATCTTTATTAACTTTTGGGCCTCATGGTGTCCTCCCTGCAGGGCAGAATTTCCTTCTATTCAGGAATTCTATGAAAAGTACAGGAATCATCCGGATATGGTATTTTTAACGGTAAATCTTGATGACAATCCTGAGCTTGGCAAAGCCTATCTAAAACAGAAGAATTTTACAATCCCTTTTATAACTTCTGCAGGAGCTATTCCAAAGGACTTATATAGTGGTTCGTTACCAACTACAGTTGTACTGGATAAAAAAGGGGAAATCCGTCTTCATCATCAGGGACTGGCAGATTACAGTAAAGATTCATTTTATGCCCAAATTGATGAACTGTTAAACCAGAAGAGGTGATGGTGGGAGATTATTTATAGAGCCAAGAGTCAAGAGCCAAGAACCAAGAACCAAGAACCAAGAATAAAAGTAGAGCAAAGAAAAAAAAATTAGGAGGGCTATGATGACGTTTAAAATACTGACGATTGAAGAGATAGAAACTGAGATCCTGAAAGGGAGAAAGGATTTGCAAAACTTTCCGAAGACTGTAGCGTTTTCTTTTTCTGAACGGTACAAAAATCTGGTGACTTCTATGAAAACAACAGAGATTTCTTCAGAAACAATTCTATATAATGCTGTTGAAGCAATCAATGAAAATAAAGAATTTGAACTGACCGATTATTGGTGCTTTGCCGGAAACGGGCAGGGTGACCGGTGGTTTATGAATGAAAATACCGAAGTCTTCTTTTATGATCATGATTATGATGAGAGCCTTGTTCCTATGCACATCCGTTTTGAAAACTGGCTGCAGATGGCGTTTGTCATCCGGCAGTTGGATAGGTATTTTGAAGAACATGAAAGTATCCCGAAGGTAGTAAAACAGACATTTTATGAAGCATTGAATAATATCCATCCGGAATTAAGCGAAAATTATCCGTTTACCCTATCAATATAACGATAAGAAGTGCTGTAATCCATTAATTTTAATAATTGAAATCACAATGAATATGACCACAGAATTAGAAGAAACCTATGATTTTCAATATCCTGAAATCTATAAGCAGCTTGCCGAAAACAAGATGCTGGATTGGGGTGAAACCGGACCGGATTGGTATCTTACGGTTTTTCCTCAACTAAAAAAGAATCCTCCGCTATTGCTATTTGGATATGATATTGAGATCTGGGACGATCCCCAGTTGGTGAGAGCTTCCATTGAAGAAATGTCGGATGAGGAGGATTATAGAAATATTCATCCGGATTATCAGTTTGTTCCGTTTGCTAAAACTGGAGCAGGAGACTTGTATGCTTTTCAGTTTGACCTGCAGAATAATGGTGAAATTCCCATTACACTGATTCCTCATGATGACGAAGAGGCAGAAGTATTGGCCGGAAATTTACAGGATTTCATTTTTCGCCAATTACTGGAAGCAGTAACGGAAATAGATGAAGATGCTATGTTTTATGAAGATGATGAGGAGGATCTGAAACAGAATTTATATCATCAGCTGAAGACCCACGAACCCTATTTAAAGCCGTCGCAGGTTGCCATTCTAAAGAATATTTATCAGCGGGATATTTTTGAATATACGTATAAAGTTCCTAATGGGCGCACATTTGAGGCAGAAGGGCTGGTGACGTTTGATGAGGTTGCTGAAATTATAAATAAAGAAATTGCTTTTGACCAGTTAAATAAGAAGTTCAATTATACAAAATGCTAGAGCAGCTAAGAATCCATATTGAAAAAATCGTTCCGCTTACCGACGAAGAATTCGGAATAGTATCTTCTCTCTTCTCTTTTAGAAAATATAAAAAACATCAGTTTTTAGTACAGGAAGGGGAAGCGGTAGCCTGCCATTATTTTGTGTTAAAAGGCTTACTGAAACTGGTGCATACCGATGAATCAGGAAAGGAGCATATTGTAGGATTTGCCATGGAAGATTGGTGGGAAACAGATTTTCAGGCGTATTATACACAAACCAAGGCCACCATGTCTCTGCAGTGTGTGGAAGCCACTGAAGTCTTGTGCCTGAGTTTGCCGGATTACAGAAAGCTATGTACCGAGCTACCCAAGCTGGAGCATTTTTTCCTGGAAAAAGCATATATGGGTTTCATTGCGGCACAACAACGGATTATTTCTACGATGACCACTGAGATAAAAGACCGCTACAAGCAACTGCTTGAAAAGTATCCGACACTCGTCCAACGTGTCCCAAAATCTCTTCTTGCAGCCTATTTAGGAGTTTCCAGAGAAACCTTAAGCAGGTTACCGATCTAAAATTGTGATTTCCCTCACTTCATAATCGTGATCGCGATCACAGAATTGTAAAGCCTCTATTCTTCAATTTTGCAAAGTAACCTTTAATAAATTGAATACAATGGAAAAAAGAACAGTAAACCCGTGGAAGTGGCAGGATGAAAGAAGTTATTCCCAGGCGGTTGAGGTGAAAAATGCCACAAGTACATTATACTGCTCCGGGCAGGCGGCTATTGATCCTGACGGAACCTCAAGTGATAAAGACATGAAATCCCAGCTGGTGCAGGCTATCGCAAATTTAGAAGAAGTTATAACCATAGCAGGGTATGAATGTAAGGGCATTGTCAGGTTAAACATATATACCACTTCTACACAAGAGCTTTGGCCATATTTTCCGATCCTTCAGGAGTGGATTGCAAAACACCAGATCGAACAGGCTGTTACGATGCTGGAAGTAAACGGGCTATTCGAAACATTGAAAGTAGAACTGGAAGCCACTGTGGTGAAATAATGATCGACCGCAGAATAAGAAACCTTCAAACAGATTTTGAAGGTTTTTTCTTACATTTATATGAATCAATATAATTCAGCAAAGAGCTTATGAATATTCAACTTTTTTCAAAAAATGCTCTGGTAGGAGCAGCAACGCAGGGAATAGGAGCCGGAATTGCCATAGAGCTGGCAAAATGCGGAGCCAATGTCACGGTAATGTCCCGTAATGAGGATAAACTTAAAGACTTTGTTTCTTTGTTACCAATCGTGAATGCAGATCAGAAACACGAATATCTGGTTGCCGATTTTTCTGACTTTGAGAGCTATAAGAAAACGATAACAGGCTATTTCAGCAATCATTCCATAGATATTCTGGTCAATAATACCAATGGTCCTGAACCGGGGTTGGCCCTGGACAAAAATGCAGAAGATTATCAAAAAGCATTTGATCTGCTCTTTAAAACAGTCTGTGAAACCACTTTATTGGCTTTACCTCATATGATTCAGCAGAAAAAAGGCCGTATCATCAATGTTTCTTCATTATCAGTGAAAGAGCCCATTAATAACCTTGCGCTTTCCAACTCCATCCGTTCAGCAGTAATCGCCTGGGCCAAGACATTATCGAATGAAATAGCCCAGCATAATGTTACTGTAAACAATGTTCTCACCGGATATTTTGATACGGAAAGAATCCAGAATCTTATTAATCATGAAGCACAGCAAACAGGAGCTTCCACTGAAGAAATAAAAAAAGCCAGAGAAAATAAGATTCCAATGAAAAGATTAGGAAAACCGGAAGAATATGGTCACCTGGTGGCTTTTCTGGCATCAGAATATTCAGCCTATCTCACCGGAACCAGTATTGCTTTGGATGGAGGATTGAATAATACGTATTAAAGCAAGAATTTTCTTATAAAAATATAAACCTTTAGCCTTCTGATCTGAAGGCTTTTTGTATAAATAGGCTCTGAAAAATGTAATATTTTCACAATACTGTGTAATACTTTCCTTTTCCTGGTTGTCTTACTGATTATTGGAGAATATTATATGAAAAATTGGTCTTTTAAAAAATGGAACACCGTGCTCGGATGGTTCCTTTTCGGTATTGCCTTACTTACCTATCTCTCAACGATAGAACATTATTTGAGTTTCTGGGACTGTGGAGAGTATATTTCATCAGCCGTAAAACTCGAAGTCACCCATGCCCCGGGAGCGGCTTTATTTCAGATTATGGGGGCGGTAGCCAGTATTTTTGCACTGGGGAACGAACAGAATTATGCTATTGTGATCAATGCGATGTCTGCATTGTTCAGTGCATTTACTATTTTATTTTTATTCTGGACAATCACCCATTTTTTAAGGAGACTTTTACATAAAGATGTTGAAGAAATGACCATAAAACAGCAATTTTCTATTCTGTTTGCCGGAGTGGTTGGGACTTTATGTTTTACTTTCTCAGATACCTTTTGGTTTTCGGCAGTAGAGGGAGAAGTATATTCGATGGCTTTACTGTTTATAGCGCTTTTGGTGTGGCTGATCACGAAATGGGAGAATGAGTATCAAGCAGCGGACAGTGAGCGATGGATTATTCTTATCTTCTTTATTTTAGGACTTTCTGTTGGGGTACACATGATGTGTATGCTGGCGGTTCCTGCCGTATGCCTTGTATATTATGCAAGAAATTATACGTTTACCTGGAAAAGTTTTATTCTGGCTAATTTTATAACACTGGTGATCCTGGCGTTGGTATTTAAGATTATTTTCCCTTTGATCATGACGATGTTCGGAAGACTGGAGATTTTCTTCGTGAATGGCCTGGGGCTACCTTTCCACTCCGGAACTATTGTCGCATTTATACTGATGGTAGCGGTTTCGTATATGCTGATACAATATGCGAGGAAGACTAAAAAGAAAATATATCAAACCATCGTTTTATCCTTGGTATACATGATTATTGGGTTTTCATGTTGGATGGTCATCCCGATCAGGGCAAATGCCAATCCACCGATGAACCTTAATGACCCTGATACAGCTATTGGCATGAGAGATTATTATAACAGGGTACAGTATGGTGACTGGCCAACAACTTATGGACAAAATTATACCGCATTCCTTGATGCAAAAGGGATAGAGAAAAATGAAGACGGAAGTTATAAAACAGAGAAAACAGGAGATATTTACGAAAAAGACGAAAAAACCGGAACCTATAGAAAAACAGGGGAAAGATTCAATTATGTGTTCAGTAAATCCCATATAAGCTTTATGCCCAGAATGTTCAGTGAAGATAAAGAGGTAGCGGCCAACTATATTGCGCTGTATGGAGCTCCGGATTTCACCTTTAACTACGACAATGAGGATGTTGCAGACAACCCACAGGCTAAGCAGATCTTCGATGAAATGAGAACAAAATATGAAGACAAATCAATTACTGCGGCAGATTATTTAAAGGTAAAACCATATGACCTGATCAAGGTTCAGAGACCTTCTTTCGCCCAGAATATGGATTACTTCATCTCTTTCCAGAATGGATATTACTTTGTAAGATACCTGATGTGGAACTTCGTGGGAAGGCAGAATGATCTTCAGGGACATATGGAAAATACCCAGGGAAACTGGATCTCAGGCTTTTCTTTTATCGATAATGCACTACTTGGAAATCAGGATTCAATGCCTGCTAATTTTAAAAATGAAAGTACCGTAGCCTTTTTCTTCCTCCCATTGATTTTAGGATTGATCGGATTCTTTTTCCAGTTGAACAGAGACTTCGGAAGATTCTATGCCTTATTATCATTATTTATTCTGACCAGTGTTGGAATTGTTTTCTATACAGGAGTAAAGCCTTTTGAAGTAAGAGAAAGAGATTATGCCATGGTAGGTTCATTCTATGCTTTCGCCATCTGGATAGGATTGGGAGCCGGAGCTATTCTATGGTTCTTACAATCCAAAATAAAATCTAACGGAGCCAATATAGTATTAGGAGTTGTTTTATTGGGAATACCTTTTATGATGGGTTTCCAGAACTATACATCACATGACCGAAGCCGGAAATCTGCGGCATATGATTATGCTTATTCATTCCTAAGATCGTTACCAAAAGAGGATATTATTTTTATTTATGGTGATAATGATACTTTTCCGGTTTGGGCGATTCAGGAAACAGAAAGGTTCCGGGATGATGTAAAAACAGTAAATTTTACACTACTGGCTACTCCCTGGAGTATAGATCAGGTAAAAAGAAAAACCTACAATGCAAAGGGAATTCCAAGCCAATTAACACATGAAGATTATAGAGATGGAGTCAATGAGCAGGTCTATATGATGAAGAAAGAAGATTGGGAAGGAGTTTTCTCTATGTTGAAAGAACAGGGAGCTCCGGAAACAGAATTCCAGTCATTCAGAAAGTACCTTACGCAGGATTCTTTAACACTGAAGCAGGCTATTGATTTTATTAAGTTCAAATCTCCTGAAAAAGACCAGCTTTTAAAAATGTATTTTGGAGAGGAGAAATATGAGAAATTCAATATTCTTCCGGTTAACAAATTTATCCTTCCCGTCAATAAAGAAAATGCTGTGAAAGCAGGAATCATTAACCCGGAAGACCTTCCCAATGCTGTCAGTCAGATTATGATTACCTATAAAGGAAATACACTATATAAAAATAACCTGATGATGATGGATCTATTGGCAAATTTCGACTGGAAACGTCCGATTAACTTCTCTTCAGGAGGAATCTATGACAGTGAGAATATTTTCTACCTTGATGAATATCTTCAGTTTGACGGATTCAGTTACAGACTAATACCCATCCATACCCCTCAGCATCCTGATGGAGATAAAGGAAGGGTAGATCCCAATTCTCTTTATCAGGTAGTGAAAAACTTCAGATGGGGAAATTTTAAAGATCTGAGTATCTATTATGATGAAACAGCCACATCCAATATCATCGGCTACAGGATGTCTGTAAGCAGAGCGGTTTCTGCATTGGTACTGAACAATCAGAAGGCTAAAGCCGTTGAGCTTTTAGAGCTTGCAGCCAAAGAAATTCCTGCAGAAAAATACAATGATCCCCGTTCCCTAAGTTCAATTGTATCAGGATACATTATTGCAGGTCAGGAACAGAAAGGATTACAGCTTGCGGAAAATCTTAAGAATGAAATTTTCAAAGAATATGATTATTACCTGAATCTTTCCCCTTCATTCCAGAGGGCGGCACGGAAACAGATGAGGACAAAACCTATGGAATATGCTCTTGTAGTTTCTGCTGTTACAGAGGCTTATAAAACACTTGATCAGAAAGAAAAAGCCTATGCTTACCTCTTGCAATCTGTTGAACCGATCGATAAGAAGTTCAATACTTTTGCCAGCGGACTTCAGAAGATGGGGAAAGAGAAGGCAGTGAAAGAATCGGAAAATGTACAAAGGATTACCCCTTTTTATCAGTATTTATTCGATATTATGGAACCTTTTGATTCTACGTACGCCAAGAAGAAAGAAAATCAGATTACCACAGCAATAATGAAAGCGACTCAATAATCTACTGCTTACAAAAATAGAAAAGTCTCCGAATACAGGTATTCGGAGACTTTTTTTATTCATTCTTATTTCCAGAATTCATCAGGATAAAGATCTTTCTCTTCAGAATGAATCTGATCTAATTCCTTTCCGATGATGTTTAAAACTTCAGGATCCAGTTTTTCTTCCAGATGGGGAAACCAACTGCGTTCCTCAAAACGGATATGTTGTTCCAGAAGATCAGCAAAATTTGAAAAATGAGCTGCATTCTCTGAATTTTCAATTTGAAGGATCAACGTTTTTATCTGATGATGTTCATATTGTATCCGGGAGGAATATTCATCCGTAAGAGGAGGAAAAAGAAGATGCTCCTCTTCATGGAAATGCTCCTCAAGATGATTTTTCCAGAAATAAAGAATATAATTTTTGATCCTGGAAAGTTCAACTTCTTTTTTCAGTCCCTGTCTTATTTTCCAGCTGCAAAGTAATCCGAAGTGATGATCCCTGGATAAAAGGACGATATTTTCATTACGTTTCATAATTTTTTTTTTAGGATAATAAATAAACCCTCATCTTACAACCTATGGGTTTTAAAAAAATGGGTTACCGTTTTTCTTTCAGTGACCATCCGAACTTTAGCCCCAAAATAAAAATGATAAGTAATAGCTCTCCGGCGGCCAGTAAAATATCTCCGGGAACACGCATCCATCTTAAAAAATGCATGATGTCGGTCTGCATGAATTCTGCAGAACGGGCATACCAATATCCTTCCTTAATAGATGCTACAGACTGCATAATTCCTATAGGCAGAAGACTGATGGTGACCATCACCAGTAATCCTATATTGGTCAGCCAAAATGCCCAGCCAATAAGTTTATCATTCCACTGTCTGTCGGGATACAGCCCCCGTAATACAAACAGCATTAATCCGATTCCTAGAATTCCATATACCCCAAACAGGGCAGCGTGGCCATGAACAGCAGTAGTATTCAGCCCCTGGATATAATACAGGGCTATCGGTGGATTGATGGCAAATCCGAAAATACCTGCCCCGAGAAAGTTCCAGAAACACATGGCAATGAAACAGTAGATCGGCCATTTGTAAGCCTGGATCCATGGGGTGGATTTGCTGAGCTGATAGTTTTGATAAGCTTCATAACCGATCAAAACAAGCGGAACAATTTCCAGCGCACTGAAAGTAGCTCCCAATGCCAGCACAGCGGTAGGCGTAGCGCTGAAGTAGAGATGGTGGAAAGTTCCCAAAATACCTCCTGCGAGGAATATAATCGTTGAAAATAATACAGCATGGGTTGCCGATTTCAGTCTCAATAATCCTAATCTTGTAAATAAAAATGCAGCTACTACCGTTGCGAAAACTTCAAAGAAACCTTCTACCCAAAGGTGGACCACCCACCATCTCCAGTATTCAGCAATAGCCAGATGCGTCTGTCTTCCATACATTAAACCTGCTCCATAAAACAGGGCAATAGCTACGGCTGAAAGCGTGAATAAAGTCAGTAAATGCCGGTCTCCGTCTTTTCTTTTTAAAGCGGGAAGCAATGCTCTTACCATTAAGACCAGCCAAAGAATAAGCCCAACAAGCAGTAAAATCTGCCAGACCCTTCCAAGTTCTACATATTCATATCCCTGGTGTCCCCAAAGGAAATTATCTACCAGACCCAGTTTTTGCATTACCCCCAGCCATTGTCCGGTTAAAGAGCCCAGTACAACAATCAGTAAAGCTCCGAATAATATATTAACACCCAATTTCTGGTATTTGGGTTCAAATCCGGAAACAGCCGGAGCAATATAAAGTCCTGTTGCCAGCCAGGAAGTGGCAATCCAGAATATGGCCAGCTGTACGTGCCAGCTTCTGGAAACAGACTGTGGTAAAAACTGGTCCAATGGGATACCGTAAAAACCGCTTCCTTCCACACCATAATGAGCCGTAATAACTCCTGCGAGCATCTGAACCAGAATCAGTAAAGCGACTACCCAGATGTATTTTAAAGTAGCCTTCATAGAAGGGGTAGGTTTCATATTGCGGAGCGGATCCTCAAGAGGAAGCACCTCACTGATTTCTTCTTCCTTATTTCTGGCATGATAAAATACCAGAAGCCCCACACAGGCCAATAACAGCAGTATACTGAATCCGGACCATAGATGCAGTGAAGGAGGAGGAACATTTCCTACCGATTCATCGTGTGGCCAGTTATTGGTATAGGTGACATCATCTCCCGGACGTTCTGTGATACAGACCCATGAAGTCCAGGCAAAGAATGCGTTCATTTGAGCCATTCTTCCCGCATCTTTGACGGTATTCTCCGGAATAGCGTACTGGCTGCGCAGCGTAGCCATGGAAGGATCATTCATAAACAGTTTGGAATAATACCGGGAGAGTTGTTTTTGAACCTCAGCTCTTTCGGGAGAGAAAATAATTTCGTTATTGCTTTCATTGAAAGTATTGGTACGAAGTTCTTTTTTCAGCAATACCTGATACTTAGCCTGCTCATCATCGGGAAGTTCTTTGTAGGTCTTCCCGTCTTTTTTGGCCAGTTCATCAAGAAGCAGAAGAGATTCTCTGTGAAGATAATCAGCAGTCCAGTCCGGAGCAATATAAGCACCATGTCCCCAGATGCTTCCTACCGTTTGTCCGCCAATAGACTGCCATACATTTTGTCCGTCTTTAATATCCTGTCCTGTAGCGATCACCGTTCCGTCCGTACTGACTACTTTATCAGGAATCGGAGGAACCTTTCTGTAAATTTCTGTTCCATAAAATATAAGAACGGCAAATGAAGTAATCATCACTACAGCAAGCCATCGCCAAAGTTTTTTAGGTGTCATTCCGTGTGTTTTTTTAAGATTCAACAGTACATTCTTTTTCCAGTTGGATGGCTTTCGGGAAGAGGATATTATTTTCCAGGTGGATATGCTTATGCAGGTCATTTTCAAAATCCTGAAGCATGGCAAAAGCTACTTTGTAAGTATTGCAGGCATTAGCTGGAGGAAGATATTCATGGGTTATCTCCGCAATTCTTCTGAAACGGTCTCCTTCTACACTGTGCTCATGCTGCATCATGCTGACCGGATTTTCCACTGTTCCAAAAGCCGGATGCTGAAGGGACCCTCCCGATATTTTGGCTTTCATCATATTTCTTACAAAAGGAAACAGGATAAACTCCTCTTTTTTCATATGAGCTGCCAGGTCATGGGCAGATTCATTGAATAGCGTATTGATTTCAAATAATTCCGGATGTCTGCCCCCGTGAACTTTGCATAATTTATCCAGAAAAGCCTGTAAAACCGGTGTTTTTTCCTCTACATAACGGTGATGTGTCTTTTCAATATAATCTGCCAGAAGATCGAGAGGCCAACTGCCAAAATCAATGGAGCCGCCTTCATTTGCCGGTAAGGATTCCAGTTCGGCATAAACCTTTTCCGGATCAAGTTTTTTAGGAGTACAGGCTTCCTCTATTGTTCTTCCGCCTTTACAGCAGAAATCTATTCCATGTCTTTTAAAAACAGCAGCCGTTCTGAAGTCTTCAGCCACCATGTTTCCTATTAAGTCTGTTTTTGTATTCATAATATAATACTTTTTTGTCTTTTATTATTTTAAATTTTTTTACTATTTTTTTAGGGAAAGGATATATTTCACCATTTGTTTAGCATCCTCTTTATTGAGGCCTTCATGAGGGGTCATCGGAATATTACCCCAATTTCCTTTTCCGCCCTCAATGATTTTTTGTGCCAATTGATCCATATCTGCGTCTGTATACTTTGCCGCTACATCCTGATAGGAAGGTCCTATTAATTTGGCATCTATTTTATGGCAGGCAAGGCAATCTGCTCCTTCGATCAGTTTCAGGCCCGGATCGCCGGAAGTATTACTAGAAACAGGAGGAGCCGGAGTTTCAGCTGGCTGTGGAGCGGGTTGTTCAGTATAAGGAGCGGGTTGTGGAATCGGAGTGGTATCCTTGCTGGAACAGGAAAAACAAAATAAAGATAAGCTGAATATAATGGCGGTATGTAAGAGTTGTGTTTTCATAATATTGATTTAAATTTTCTGAGCGAGAATAGATACAGCACAAAGGCAGTCTTCATATTTTTTTAATTTTTTTCTCATTCGTAGTACTCTGGATCGTATATCAGGTTGGGTCATAAGATTACCGACAATTTTCAGAAATCCCCGGAACCCTTCATCACTGATGATTCTTTGGGGTTCTAAAAGATGCATAGGAGCTGTTTCTATTTTTTTTATGGTAAAACCTTCCTTTTCCAGGAGATAGGTCCATTCTGAAACAGTCAATGGACGGGCATTTACTTTAATGGCCGAAGCCAGGTCCTTCTGAATATGCAGTTTTACATCATCATCTAAAGTATCTGGTGCCAGTGCCAGTTCATGGATTGCGTAATATCCTTTAGGCTTTAAAATTCGGGAAGCCTCCTTTATAATTTCAGATTTTCTGTGGTCAGCATGCATACTCAATAGCGCTTCTCCATAGACTTTGTCAGCGGACTGCTCCGGTAATGAAGTGTGGGCGGCATTCCCAGATTGAAATTTTGCAGAAGTTTGCCTGAATTCCTTATTCAAATGATCTGTTACTCGTTGTTCAGCATCAATTCCTGTATAAGATTTAGGATTGTTTTTTAAGGTGAGACGTGCTGTATAACCAAGTCCCGGAGCCAACTCCACGACATCATCATCAGGAGTAATATGTAACATGGTCAGCATTTTTTCCGTAAGCATCAGGCCTCCCGGGCGAAGAACTTTTTTACCAATCCTGGCCAGCAGCCAGTGACCGGACATTTTTTCAATATTTTCAGTATTCATTGGGTTGAGTTTTAAATTGTAAAATAATAGCCAATACTAAGGTTAGTGCTTTGATAGTTTCCGCATAGATGAAATAGTCATGAAGTGGAGTAGCCGGTAATGATAGTCCCGAAGAAATACGATCTACCCGCGCATCGAGTACGGGAAGCATCCAAAATTGTTCTAACAGGAGTATGAAGATTAAAACCGTGAGAACTATACAATCAGTTTTTGTATAGTTTTTGCGGCTGATATACATGAATATCAGAATTAAAGCAAGGAATAGACCTTGTATTTTTGTGGAGAGGGCAAACATCAGTTTCCCCAATCCCAATGCTGTTGAAAGTGTTATTCCTTCCACCTGAAATTTCATCGGGGTTTCCAAAAAACTAATGGTCATAAACATTCCCGCCATTACACAAAACAGCATCAGTACAACAGGATTTTTAAGATATAATTTCATTTTTTATTATTTAATATATTAAGACCTTTTTATCTTTTATTTGATCAAATTTTTTTTAGGTCTTAAGATAGGTCAGTTTTAAATCTAAATTATCGACAAATGCCTGTATTTTAGAACTCTCCAGCATGATACGAAGATTGGTTCTGATACTCTTAAACTGATCATGAAGAGGGCAGGGATGTGTTTCAGAACACTGTTCAAGACCTAATCCACAGCCTGAAAACAGCTTGTCACCATCAATTTCTCTCACAATATCCGCAATGGTATTATTCAAATTCTGCTGATCCATATAAAAACCTCCGTTTGGGCCTTTCGCCGACTGAACAAATCCTTTTCTACTTAAATCCTGTAGAATTTTGGCTATAAAATGTTCAGGCGAACTAATGCTTTTAGCTATGTCTTTGATTCCAACCCGGCTGCCGTTTTTAGACTGCTGGGCGATATAGATCAAAGCTCTTAATGCGTATTCGCAGGTTTTGGAAAACATTTCTTCTGAATTTTATAGGACAAAGATATAAACTTATTTTTAATAGAAGATAAAAAACTCTTTTATTTTTTAAAAGTTTGATAAAGATCATAGGAATTGAGAATAATTGACCACCCCGTCAAAAAATTTTTGAATTTTCTTCATCTTTCCGGTGCATGTGTTTAGTATTTGATTCTTGATGTATGAAAAGAATGGACAGCTTCTTTAAACTGCAGGATTACGGAAGGCTTTGCTGCTTTTTCTGAGATCAGAAGGTCGGGATTGGGTAAACTCATGGAAAGTATCACTGAAGGCACTAATAGAGCTATAACCAACATCATCGGCAATTTCGTTGATCGGCTTATCAGTATTTAAAAGCAGTTCAATCGCTTTGATGATTCTTAATGTTTTCAGATACTGAAGAAAGGAAATATCCATATCCGATTTAAAGAGACGGGACATGGAACGCTCACTCAATCCAAATCTTGTACTCACATTGGTCAGGGTATGTTTTTCTCCGATATTCCATTCAAGGTAAGAAACAATTTTCATCATTTGCTTATTATGAGTGGCAGGAAGAATAATGGGTAATGGCTGTTGATGGGTTTTTGGCAGGATTTTTTTTAATGCTACCAAAAATTCAAAATTCTCATCTTTTGCCGAAACGTGTTTTTCATCCCATATTTCCGTGTATTTGATCATTTGAATCAAAAGTTCTGATGCGGGATAAATTCCCAGTCTGCTGTAAAAAGGGTCCGCTATATCATCATGAGCGTAAAAATAAAGGGAACGCAGGACTGTAGCACTATGTCCGATTTCCAGGATATGTTCCATTCCCTGAGGAATCCAGAAGAAATGCCTGGCGGGCACTACATACGTACGGTTATCTATCGTAATGTAGGCAATACCGCCTTCCACATAGCTTAGCTGCCCTTTGGTATGCTTGTGAAACGGAATCAGTTTTTCTGATTTTTCGTGCATAATAAAGACACTTTTGTCATGTCGATCGATATCCGGAAGCGCTGCAATTAATCCCATCAGAAATTGAAAATAGTATGAAAATGCAAATATAATCATTTGGCCGGAATCATGTAAAACTTGACTATTTTAGATAAAAATAATTTAAGGATTGCTGATAAATTTGCAGTGCAATAATTCAAAAATTCAGATGAAAATTTATCTTACCGGACTGCTGATACTGGGAACTTCCTATATGCTATCGGCTCAGGCAGGCAGTCCCCGAAATGACACCATTCGGCTTTCCTTAAAAGACGCATGGCAGAAAGCTGAAGAGCACAGCCGTCATATCAGAATCAATACCATAGATGCAGACATTGCCGAAGCTGAAGTAAAAGATGCCAAAAGAGAACGGCTTCCGGAAATTGAAGTTAAAGGTTCTGCCGAGAAAGCTTCCAATATTCCCATTTATGAAAACGGAATTTTTTCCAAACCTACCCAACATGAAGTAATCCACACCCTTTACAGAGCGGGAGCTGATTTTTACCTGAATATTTATCAGGGAAATAAGCTTAATCTTAAGATCAAAGAGAATCAAACCCTTCAAAAAATTAAAGATATTCAAAAAGAGCAGGCGGTTTCCGATATTCATTATAAAACAGCTGCCCTTTATCTTGACCTTCAGAAAACATTCATTTTCAGAAATCTTATCCAACAGGATATTGCCGATCAGAAAGTTCAGCTGAAAGAAATTCAGGCTTTATATAAAAACGGAGTGGTTCTTAAAAGTGATGTTCTCCGGATAGAGCTTGAACTTTCCAAACGGAAAATGGCTTTGGTCACCATTGAAAATGATATTCTCATAGCCACACAGAAGCTGAATATTATTTTAGGAATTCCTGATGAACAGGTGGTGATGCCTGATGCTCCGTTTAATGAATGGAATGAAAGCAGCACCTATGGAGAGTATGTAAAACAGGCTATGGATCATTCTTTTGACTATCATGTTTCTGAAAAGCAAACGGAATTAAGTAAAATTAAGCTTAAGCAGGTTAAAGCCAATGTAAGCCCTAAAGTTGGCCTGTATGGTGAATTTTATTATGCCAACCCACAGATTTTCCTTTATCCATATAATCCCGACTGGTATTCGCTGGGAGTGGTAGGGGTAAAAGCTTCATTTTCCATCTCTTCACTGTATCATAATACCCATAAAGTAAAAGCAGCTGCCCTGGAGTTTGAAAAAGAAGAAGAAGCTCATAAGAATACGGAAGATAAAATCAGACAGCAGGTAAAAGAAGCCTACTTACGATATGAGGAAGCTCTTGAGCAGATTAAGGTGGCTGAAACAAATGTGGTTCAGGCGAAAGAAAATGCCCGCATTATCAAAAACACCTATTTCAATCAGGCCTCTCTGGTTACAGATCTGCTGGATGCAGACATACAGCTTCTTCAGACCAAATTTGAGCTGGAAGCAGCCAGAATCATGGCTCAAAACAATTATTATTTACTGCAAAATATTACAGGTATCTTATAATACAATGAAAAAAAAATATACCCCAACCGACAGACTGATTACAAAAATTACAGGATGGATTTCAGTTTTTATCGTCGCCGGACTTGCTGTCTGGGGCGGTTTTACCCTTATCAATTACTATCAATATGAGCAGACCAATGATGCTCAGGTTCAGGAATATGTAAATCCTATTATTTCAAGAGCCGGAGGATTCATCGTGGCGGTCAAGTTTGAAGAAAATCAGGAAGTGAAAAAAGGAGATACCCTTCTGGTGATAGACAGCCGTGAATATATTCTTCAGCAGGAACAGACCCAGGCGGCTCTTCAGAAAGCCCGTGCAGAGCTGAAAGTTCTCACGAGCAATACCACTACTACAGAAAAGGAAGCTGCTTCAGCACAGGCTCAGGTGAGTGCCAATGAAGCAAAAGTCTGGAAACAGAAGCTTGATTATAACAGATATGAGAAACTCTACAACGAGGAATCTGCAACTAAACAACGCCTTGAAGATGTGAAAGCTACCCTGGAGGTGAATGAAAGCAATTACAAATCTTCCCAGGATGCATATGCTGCTTCTGTGTCGAAAATCAATGATATTCAGGCTGAAAAAACGGTTGTACAGGCCGAAATTGCAAGACTGCAGGCATTACTGGACCGTCATAAACTGGATGTAAGCTATACGGTAGTCACCGCGGCTTATGACGGAAGAATGGGAAGACGAACCGTTGAGGTAGGACAGATGATTGATGCGGGAGAGACCCTGGCTTTTATTGTAAATAATGAAACGGATAAATGGGTAGTGGCTAATTATAAAGAAACACAGATCAAGGATATGCATATCGGTGATCACGTGAAAATTGTCGCTGATTCTTATCCTGATCAGGAATTTCAGGGGACGATTATTTCACTTTCGCCTGCTACAGGATCAAGCTTTTCATTATTGCCGCCTGATAACTCAACCGGGAATTATGTGAAAATTGTACAGCGTATTCCGGTTCGTATCAGAATTGAGGGTAAAAGAAAAGATATTGATATTCTGAAATTAGGAATGAACGTCAATGTATATGCGGGTAAAAAGCATTCCAATGGCTAGAAAAATTCCTTACTTTAAAAGATGGGTGCCGGAATGGCTTGTCAAGATCATTCTCTTTGCCATGACCCTCCCGGGTATCATTATATTTTTTCTGCCCCTGTCTAATGTGATGGCAGCAGCAGGATATTATGGGTGTGAAACTGCTGATATTCAATTTTCAGTAGCTTTGTTTTATGCCGGATATGTAGGGTTTTACTGCCTGGAGAGGCGTTTTTTCAGCTTTCTTGCGGCCAAAGAATACTTTCTTTTATTTACGACTTTACAGATCATGGCCTGTCTGGTCTGCTATGGTACGAATGAAGTGTATATCCTGTTTCCGGTACGTTTTATCCAGGGAATGCTGTTTGCAGGAAATGTGAATCTTTCCCTCACCTTAATTTTTACACGGTTAAGCAGCGAAAGAGGAAGAGAGATCAGCTTTTCCGTATTCTTTGGTATTCTGATCTGTGCTTTGCCTTTTAATAACCTGATTACGGCAGATCTTATAGACTCATATAATTTTAATATTATTTATAAAACAGCCATTTTTTCATATGTGCCGGGTCTTTTCTTTCTGATTCTTGCAATGACAAACTACAGAACGGGTGCCAGGTTTCATCTTTATAAACTGGACTGGCAAAGTTTTGCTGTTTACAGTACCATGCTGGTACTGATCGGCTATATCATGATTTTTGGGCAGGAGTATTACTGGCTTGAGGATCCCAGAATTCTGGGAAGTGTGATTGGAATTGGTATTTTAATCGTTGTGTCAGTCATTCGCCAGCGCGCTATTAAAAGACCTTATATCGATCTGCGTGTTTTCAGATATCAAAACTTTAAAATGGGATTACTGATTCTTTTTGTAATGTATATCTGTCGCTTTGCTTCGGGAATTACCAACAATTATTTTATTACAGAGCTACACTTTGATCCTTTTTATCTCTCCTATATCAATGTTTTTAATCTTGTAGGGCTTATTGCCGGGGTGATCATTGCCTGCTGTATGGTATTACAGAAGAAGAGGATACGGAATATCTGGATTCCCGGATTTTTAATGCTTCTTGTTTTTTATGGGATGATGTATTATTCTTTTGATGTGCAGGCAGATGAATTCAATTATTTTATTCCGTTGTTTCTTCAGGGGTTGGGAGTAGGGCTGATCATGGTGCCCACGATTATTTTTATCATATCATCAGTTCCCATTGCTATAGGGCCTTCTGCTGCAGCTATGGCCCTGGCGATACGGTATCTGGGCTTCTGTATCAGCATAGCTTTGATTAATTATTTTGAACTTTTTGAAAAAAGCCGCCACTATAATGCCTTTCAGGATCATCTGACCGCGGTAGATCCTGCTGTAAAGGATTTTCTTCATAAGCAGACCGCTAAACTTAGTGCGAAAGGAATGCTTGAAGATCATGCTGCCAAAGCCGCCCATAAGCTGATGATCGGAAAGATTAATGCCCAGGACCATGTACGTTTTGCCATGGATTATTATGAAATGATGTGCTGGCTCCTTTCAGCGTCGCTTTTATTGATTATCCTTTTTCCGTATCTGAACCGTACGGCACTTTATTTAAAATCACGCAGGTTATCCCCTGCATAAATTTAGGTCATCCCTTCATACGATTATTATGAAAATAGGTAAGAAACCTCTCTTTCTCTACCTGAAATTTTTGAAGAAATAAAAAATGCCTATCAAAGAGTTTCAGGACTTTTTGATAGGGGAATGTGTTGATGTAGTTAGTGAAAGACTGTCTTTAGGGCAGTCTTTTTTATTGTCTGTAAAGATCATAAAAGTATAAATACTGGCCGAAACTGTATGTTTTTTGTCATTGCGGACGGAAGGCTTTCTGTGTACATTTGCATTATACAGAACGAGATATGAAGAATGTCAGAAAAGATTCAGGAAAGAAGAATATAGTACTTTTGGTACTGCCGGAGGTTCAGTTACTGGATATTGCAGGTCCCTGTGATGTGTTTACATCGGCTAACCGTTTTCTGGGTGATGATGAATCAGGATATCATGTTTTTATGGTATCCGGAACTTCAGAAAAGGTAATATATTCCAGCTCCGGAATGCCTTTGACCTGTAGTCATACAATATATGATATTGACTTTCATGTGGATACTTTTTTGGTAGCTGGGACAAGTCTTGCCATAGTGGATGACATTAATCCCGACCTCTATCATTTTCTTCAGAATATAAGCACAAAAGTGAGGCGGTTGGGATCCGTTTGTATCGGGGCATTTATACTGGCCAAAGCAGGACTGTTAAAAGGGAAACAGGTAACCACACACTGGAAATATGCCAATGCCTTACAACAGGCTTATCCTGAACTGGAGGTTAATATCAATCCGTTTTTCATCCGGGACAAGCCTATATATACTTCCGGAGGCGTATCTTCGGGAATGGACCTTGCCCTGGCCCTGCTGGAAGAAGATTTTGGAAAAGCTGTAGCCTCGGAAGTTGCCCGTCACCTTGTGTTGCATCTTCGGAGACCCGGCGTACAGTTACAATTTGGAAATGCACTCCCGGACTATGATATGATGACTGCATTGACGAAAGATGTACGTGATCTCCTGAAAGATAAACTGGGACAATCTATTAGTATTGAATATATAGCAGATACCATGCATATGAGTATCCGTAATTTTTCCAGGGTATTCTTAAAAGAATCAGGGATGAGTCCCGGTAAATTCCTTGAAAAAATGAGACTGGATCAGGCCAGAAATATGCTGGAATATACGGAGATGAGCATTGATATGATTGCTGATAAATGTGGTCTCGGAAGTTCAGTAAGCCTTCGCAGGGTATTTTTAAAACATCTTTCCCTTTCTCCCGCTCAATACCGCAAGGCATTTAAGGGAGTGGAATAACACTTTTTAATTTTTTTGGATATACTACTATTGAACGGCTGATGATAATCAGCAGGGAATAGCCTTGTCCTTATTTACCATATTAATCCTAATACTATCGTATGAAACATGTACAACACATTAAAACCATGAACGTTGCATTTTTAGTGTATAATCAGGTAGAAGTTCTTGATTTGAACGGCCCACTGGATGTTTTCGTCAAGGCGAATGTAATACTGCCGGGCAGCTATCATTGCTATACCGTTGGAAAAACCAGGGACGCCGTATATGCCGAGGCCAATACAATGGCTATTGTTCCTACTTATGACCTCCAGACCTGTCCTAAACCGGATATGATTGTCATTCCCGGAACAAATCCTGATCAGGTAATGCAATATCTAAAGGATGATGATTTTCAAAATACAGTTCTCAATTGGGTGAAAGACCATTGCAATAATGGAACTGTTATTTTCACGGTCTGTACAGGAAGTATGCTGCTTTCTGAAACAGGTATCCTTGATCATTATGATATTACAACACACAGTATGTTGCTGGACGCACTGGAACAGCATAATACAGAAAGTAATGTTAAAAGAGGAGTGAGGTTTGTCGATCAGGAACAACTAATCACAACGGCAGGTATTACGGCCGGAATAGATGCAGCCCTTTACCTGATAGGGAAACATCATGGGCAGGAAGCTGTAGATACTATTGTACAGCTTTTTGAATACCAGCAGGGGCGTGTCGTCTAAATTCTATTTTCCCACAGATTATGCAGATTTTTTAAGCGTGTTCAAATGAGATTGATGAGGTCGTTAAGATTTACCATCGTTATCTGCCCAATCAGCGAGAGATAAAGTTTTATAGAGTTTCGGCTGCTTACAGCAGCCGAAACTCTATTTATTCAACACCGCTTTCCAGAATTGAAAATGTTTTATCAATGCAGTTGATTTCAGCCAGCTTTCCATAGGGAAGGGTAAAAGTAGGGCAGGTGTGTCCGAAATCCATTTGGGTAATGACAGGAAGATCATATAAGCCTTCTTCATCAAGGACTTTCAGCAGTTCAGTTTCATATTCCTGAACATATAAATTGTCATAAGGTCTTCCGAAAATAATTCCTTTTGCCTTTTTAAGAATTCCCATTGCGGCATAATTCCTCAGCCACCACCTTACATATTCCGGTTTGGGTTTGTCCTCCGAAGTTTCGAAGAACAGGATACAGCCTTTCCATATGTCGGGACCTGGCCAGTAATCAGTTCCTTTGAGCATTTCCAGAACTTCCATGCAGCCACCCATCAATGGCCCTTTTACAATAGAATTACCTCTGATGAAATGCCATCCGGAAGAGGGGATCAGCTTTCTTTGTATGTTCTGTAAAGAAAGATCAAACCAGTCAAGAAATTCTGTAGTCCAGCCTTCTGCATTGGGATGAATCTGTCCAATAGCCGTTTTTGAAAATAAAGTTCTGTTGATATCATTGATCTGATACTCATGCATTCTATTGTTTTCTGCAAATCCCACTAAAAGAGAAGTTCCGTAAAAAGAGCTCAGCCCGGCTTTCAGACAGATAAAATGAGTAACAGTACTATCGGAGAATCCCAGGAATATCTTAGGGTTGTTTTTTATAATGTCAAGATCTATGTATTTCAGTATCCGGATGCTGTCGTCTCCACCAATATTCGAAATGACAGCTTTAACCGAAGGGTCTGAAAAGGCTTCCATTAAATCATTGGCTCTGGCTTCAGGATTATTATAAATCCATTGTGCAGATTGCAGAGCATTCCGGGTTTCTGTAACCTCAAGGTTAAAAACCTGTTTCAGCCGCTCTTTACCTTTCAAATACCGATGTGGCAAATCTCCGGCACCTCCCCAGGACAGGGAAATGGTTGCTACTTTATCACCATAGGACAACCCTTTTGGAGTCATTAATTTCATCATACCTAATTATTAAAACAGAAAAACTATAATTTGAGGTGATTTCACCGTTGAAGATTAGATCAGTAAGAGGAGGTTTTAATCCTTCCTTTTCAAAAATAGAACTTCTTTATAAAAATACCAAGGTAGATTCTTAAAAAAACAACGATAAATAGAAGAATAGCACCCGCAGTTTTGGTATGATGTTTATCGAAGAAGCTGTGATCACTATTTTTATAAAAACAATAAATACTGTAAATTATTTATAGACAGATGTTTGTATATATTACCAGAAAAAATACGCTAAAAACACTCAAAAAAAGTTGGAGTTAAAAAGTATTTTTCTATCTTTGCAGTCCCTTAAACAAAGGGATTTACTTGAAAATGGAAACATGAAAAAG
Organism: Chryseobacterium sp. KMC2; assembly: GCF_016756935.1. NCBI lineage: Bacteria > Pseudomonadati > Bacteroidota > Flavobacteriia > Flavobacteriales > Weeksellaceae > Chryseobacterium > Chryseobacterium sp. KMC2. The sequence goes on along the minus strand of NZ_JAESIT010000007.1, from coordinate 188,757 downwards.
TAGATGACCGACTCGGTAGCTCAGCTGGTAGAGCAATACACTTTTAATGTATGGGTCCTGGGTTCGAATCCCAGCCGGGTCACTAATAGCTCCTATTTTAGGGGCTTTTTTTGTTTATATTACCTATCCTAGCGTTAATTATTCTTTTAAATTACATCATAAAAGGTGTTAAAATTGAACAAAAATAAAGTGCTCAGGTTATTATATTTTAAATTTTACGAGTCTATTTTGTTTTTAAATCCTTTATTTTACGGTGTTTATTGGGGGTTAGTGTTGAAATTAACATACATTAACATATTTTAGTATTTTCGATTGATTTTTTTTTTACATTTGTCAAACAAAACTAAAAACCAAGAACTCATGAAAAACATTCAAAATTTAAAACGTCCGGACTCTTAATTATTTTAATCTCACAATAGTTAAGAACTATTCTTATTTCATCAAAAAAAAATCACCCGACAATAGTATTAATCCTTGTAGGACTCTATAATATTGTCATTAAAATGACCGTTTTTATGAATAAAATCTCCTATAGGGGAATTTTCACGATGGCTATGCTGTCGTGCTCTTTCTCAGCGTATTCCCAGTTGGCTGGTTCTGATATCCAGCTTTGGGAAAAAACAAATTCTACCTTACGGGAAGCGACCCGGTGTGCGGATGAGAATTTATTAAATTTCCATTGCGGTATCAAAGACAAGCTTCTCAAAAAATATATTAAATACAGTAAAAACAAAAGTCATACATTGAGCTTGGTTCATACCGCGAAAGAAGATGAACTGATCTGGAATAATGCTGATAAAAGAGTTTCTTTAAGCAATAATTCGTATGTAAGAGATAAAAATCTTAAAGAACTTAGCAGGCGTCCGAGTATTTTTTCTTTTTTGGGAAATGCAGATCAAAAGGGGAAAGCAGATAGTTTAAAGATCAAATTCGAAGATCAGAATCTCTACGAAATGATTTTCTTTACGAGAAAAGCAAAGGCAATGGATCTTAATAAAATTCATTCGTATTTATCCATCAAATATGGAATTTCTTTAGAAAGAGGAAAATACTACGGAAGTGATGCTAAGGTAATCTGGGATCCCGAAAAACATACAGAGTACAAGTATCGCCCAACAGGTCTTGGAAGAGATGATGGAAATGAACTCTACCAGAAGCAATCAACAAACCAGGCAGATTTATTTCTGACAATCGGGATGAATACCATTGCAAGAACTAATTTTGAAAACCCTACCACACTGGACAATAATAATTTTGTGATGTGGTCAGATGATAACGAAGCAATGTCTCTGAAAGCTGAAAGCGATCTTGAAGTTCTGGAAAGAAATTGGGAGATCGACTTTATAGGAAATAAGATTCCGAAAACGGATTATAAAGTAAGAATTTTAAAAGATGCTGTTAATCCGCGATCACTTCCCATTGCTTATTGGATGTTGCTTAAAAAAGACAACGGAAAGATCCAGAAAATTCCAGGTGTTGAAAATGAAAAATATATACTATTCAGTAAAGTAGATTTTCTCGATGCTTTCGATTCTGGTGAGAAGGCTTATTTTACTTTTGCAATAGGTCCGAAAGATCAAAAGAATAAGGAGCCGGATCCACGATCTGCATCCAATTCCGGAAATCAATATGGGGAAAAAGATATATCGTTGGATTTCAGTACTATAAATCTTTATCCTAATCCTGTGAAAAAAGATCAGAATTTTACTATTGTTTTTCCTGAGATAGAAAATCTCGTTATTTCGATCTATGATGGAGGAGGGAGATTGGTAAAGCTGGAAAAAATGAGTAGCTCTGCAAGATCATATACTGATCATCTTTCTGTACAGAGTTCTTATTTAATCAATCTTACCCAAAACGGAAAAATTATAAAAACTTTTAAACTAATCGTTGATTAAGCCTAACCATGAAAATACATATTAACAAAGAGCTTTTTACAAAAAGATCAGTACTCTTCGTGTGCTTTTTTGCAAGTATATTCATATTTGCGAGCTTTACGAAAGAAGACCGGCAGAAAGTACGATCCTTTAAGCTTCGTATGATGGAAAAATATATCTATCATAGAATACAAGACAATGCGGATTCAATAGAAAGTTCAGAAGATACAAGCCCTGAACGTAAGAATTCTGATATTACTAAAAGAGAAAATAAGGAAGCTGTTCAGGCAGAGACTCCATTCAAAGTTTTATTTTCGGAAAATAAGGACTTTGATAACATTTTTAATTCCGAAGAAAAACAGGGAACTATTGGGGAGTTTTCCGATGATGAATCCGATAATGTAGCCGATAACTTCTTTACCATTACCCTTCCTGAAATAAGGAATCAGAATGTGAAAGCATATTTGGTGTATGACCTCTTTGGATTGGATTCTTATCATTCAGTTTCCAGATCAATCAATAAAAATATTGCTTTTGGGGGAAATATTATTGTGGCAAGCAGTAAATGGAGTGCCCAAAAAGAAGAGATTCCATTAAATTCATTAGAAACAGGAAAAAATACAATCTTATTCACTTCATCTCTGAATGGAGTAAAGTATAAGGTTAAAAATGTAAAAATCATTTTTGAAAATAATTTGAGGGGAACAGATCATGTTTCTTCTTTGTTGTCAGGTGATAACCTTTATATTAAAGGTATTGAAAATGGGGCAGTACATATCAATGACCGATTAATATCCTCTGAAAAAGGAGAGTATGAAACCTTAATTAAACTTACAGAATCAGATAAAGCAAAAGGTTTTGTTAAGATTGCCGGATTATCCGGAGTCAGAGAATATAAACTTCCTGGAAATACTTCATCCTTCAAGACGCTCACTGAAGAAAGATATGTACCTTTCACAGTTACTGTTTCAAAGGATTCGGAACATAAAGAAGTGTATGAAAATTCGACCCTTTCAATTGAAAAAAATTCTACGGAAAATACTGCTCAGGTTCAAATTTTAAAACTTCGTAAGAAAGATTATCCGGCTATTTCCGGAGAAATTAAAAATATGACGGTAAATTCCAATGCATATCGTTTGGAAAATCGTTTCGGGGAGCTTACCAAAAAAATGACTTTCTCTTTCCCTTATGATGAAAAAAAATTAGGAGCAAGATCTGCAAAAGAACTTAAAGCTTTTTATTTTGATTACGTTTCAAAAAAATGGAAAGTTGATCCATCAGGAAAAGTAGATACAGAGAAAAAAGTTATTACAGTTGAAACAAAAGGAGATACAGATTATATCAATGGAGTAATCTCTGTTCCGGAATCATCAAAACTGGATGCGTTCGCACCAACAAGTATCAGTGGATTAAAAGCTGCGGATCCTACTGCCGGTTTACAGTTGATGGGAATACCAACAGCAACCCAAAAAGGAGATGCCAGTGCCAATTATCCGATTCGTGTTCCTGCAGGAATTGGAGGACTACAGCCTTCTGTTTCAATTGGCTACAGCAGTGCAGGAGGAAACGGCTGGATGGGAGACGGCTGGAATATCAATGGTTTGTCAGCCATCACAGTTGATACCAGATGGGGAACACCATTATTTAACGGAGAAAAAGAAACCGAGTTGTATTCTTTTGACGGCGAAATGCTTGTGTATCCTAACGAATATCTCCCTCACAGACACAATGATGTGAGTGAAAACAATGCAGCCATTACGACAGAAAAGCAGGAAAGGTCTTCTTATACAAATAGTGGTGTAAAACAGTTTTATTTAAGAAAGAATCATGATTTTACCCTTATTGAAAGAATAGGAACAAGTCCCAATAATTACACATGGAAAGTAACCTCTACCGACGGTACCAAAAGATATTATGGAGGCTCATCAGACGCTGTACTTTATTCAGGAAGCGGTATTGCCCATTGGGGACTTCGGATGGTAGAAGATGCTCATGGTAATACAATGGAGTTTACGTATTATAATGAACCCGGAGGAGGAGGTACATTTTATCAGGTTAAAAAAATCGCTTATGGAAGAAATAAGGATTATACGGTCAACTTCAATAAAGAAACAAGTATCACCAGACAGGATGTAACCACTAATGCAAAACAGGGATTTATACGATCAGAACCTTATTTGTTAAAAGATATTGAGGTTAAATACAAAAATGAGTTGATTAGAACCTATAAAATGGATTATGTAGAAGGTGAATTTTTTAAAACCCTTTTAAAAAGAATTTATATTGTTCCAAATAATCCGTGTTCTACAACGCTTAGCCTTGCTAAATCAGCTGGTAATAATAAAGAAACTACCGAAAAGGCTGAAAATAAAGGTTCAGCAAGCAGGGAAAGAGATATGGATGATGGCACCGGCGGTGGTGGAGGTGGTCCCGGAGGTATTGAGCCTACTTGTAATGAGATTTCAGACAGTTACACTTTTGAATATTACAATGATGTAAAAGATGCACAGGGAAATGTAAGGATATTTGGTCCTGATACAGGAATTAGTCTTGAGAATGACAAAGATGCGTATTCAAGTGTTGTAAGAGCTTTAATTAAACCTTCTAAAATAAACGGAAACATCAGTTCTGAAACTGGATTTAATGCCAGAATAGCAGCGGGATTAAATTTCTATACACCCTCCAGTGATGCCTACGGACATCTGATGTTTGGCTTTCCATTTGGAAGCTCCAAGTCAAAAGCAAGAAATGCTCAACAGTTGATAGATTTCAATGGAGATGGGATACAGGATATGATTTACAGAGTTCCGGATGAAGGATTATTCCTGAGAGCAGGAAAATTAGATGATGCAGGAAATCTGAGTTTTAATAAATCCGAGCGAATTGAAAATTATCCGGGAGGTGATTTTAATTATACGGAAACCAGTACCAGTAATAGTGGATGGGACATGGGAGCCATAGTGTATAGCAAATCTGAAATAGGTTCTTCCACTCAAGGGACAACAAAGACTTATCTGGTGGATGCCAATTCAGATGGTCTTATGGATATTGTTAATGATGGACAAGTATGGTTCAACAGGTTCAGTTCCGGAAAATCTGAAATGACTCAGCACTCTGAATATACGGAAAATATGGTTGTAAAAGCAAAAGCAATCCAGAAGCCGGTAAGAGAGTGTGGCGATCCGGGACAATTTTCATATCCTTGTCCGGAAGAACCGGTAAAAAATTATATTGACATTAATGACGTTGTAAAAGTATGGATAGCACCTAGAGATGGGTATGTCAGATTTACAGATAATGTTACAGTAGAAGCAAGCAAGTTTGATAGGTCGGGTGTAATGTATTATAGTGTTGAAATAAAGAACCCTACCCCTTTGAGTAGTGGGGGAACAGATACTTTTACTAATACCAGAATATATTTAAAGGGAATTCGTGCAACATACGGTACCCAGAATATTGTAATAAACAACTACAACGATTTTTATTCTGAAATGCAGTCGGTTGAGGCAGATCCTAATTTTCCTATTTCAAATGGTATCAATAATCCTAATCAGTTATTTGTAAAAAGTGGTGAGAAAATTTATGTGAGATTACATAAAAATACGGTTAAGGATATTCCTGTTTCTTCAAATCCTACAATTACTTATGTAGATCAATATGGTAATGAAATTCCCAATACAATTGAATTGTCTCAGGATAAGTTTCAATTAAATAATGGAAATTATGCTATGGCCTTTCTTCTTAATAATAGCTCTGCACCAATACTTCTGGACGCTACCGGAACTGCTGTTATTAAGATACCATCCTTTACATTTCCTTATTTATCTGATAATATAAAATTCAGAGTGGTAACTGAAAAGGTAAATTCAGGTACGATAACTGATTTAATTACTCCAGAGGTTTATAATCAATCGAACCTTACAACGCAAGCTCATACATTGAATCTTACAGTAAATGCCAGTGAACCGGTTTATCTGAGGTTTATTGTGGAGTCTGATTCCTTTACAAATTTTAGATGGAATAGCTGGAATAGTCAAGTTACTGTAAATTATAGCGCAACAGTCAACTATGGTAATGGTAATGTTAACACAAATGTTTTTTGGGAGGGGGTTGCAGAGTATCCATCTTTTGTAGTGACTCAACTGGCTCCCAAATTGGATATTAATAATGTTTCAAATAGTACATTATTATTAGGAACTCATAATTTTGGAGTGCAGATTAATAAAAATGTCAATTTTTCCAGCTTAGCAACAGGGTCGTTTTATTATATTATCAAAAAAGGAAATGAGGTTCTTGCTAAAAGGAAAGTTCTTGTTTCTCATACAAACAATACACTTATAGAAGAAGATATGGTAGCTGGTCAACCTGTTAATGGTGTTGCTCCAGTTGTTTTCTATTCAGGACTGGCGCCTTTTCTTGCTACCGATAAGAATCATTTGGTAACGGTAGAAGTATATTGTAAAACAGGGGGTGATTATGCATTATTTAATAAATATTCTGAATACTTTTCAGGAAGGCCATTCAATATATATTATGATGATGTAAATCTGTATGGTACCACCACTGCAACAGCGGTTAATACCGCAATGTATAATACAAAATCGTTCTTTTTTAATAACTGGGGACAATTTGTATACAAATCGGGAAGCCTTTCAGACTATCTTTATGGATGGCCTATTAATTATGGAGCATTTGGTACACCAGTAGAAAATCAGAATATATATGCGGCATGTCAGAACCCGAATATGGCAAATAATCCTGAGGCTCTCGCTGAATGTATACAAAATGAAACGCAAGACCCTAATGTGGGTAATAATACACTTTCATCGTATGTATTACCGATGAAACCGACATTTACAAATATTGGTAGATACAAAATGGGTGTTTGGGCAGGTTCAGCACCTACTCAATATTCATCATCAGATACCTTTAACACTAACGATAACGTAAGTTATTTTACTGACCCTGTTCCTACTGTACCTGTGGCAATGCCTACAACATATGTATCTGGTCAGCTTTCCGTAGATACTACCATGAAAGCGATTAACAAAGATCAAATGAGCAGAGCAAAAAATAGAACCCAAGGAGGAAATTTAATTTCAGTAAGTGGAGGAAATTCTGAAACAACCGTTGATTATAGTGTTGAAAATCAATCTTTTTCAGATATAAACGGTGACGGGTATCCTGATATAGTGTATCCACGATCAATCCAGTTTACCAATTCTACAGGTAGTTTGGAAGATATTAAGGCTAATTCCTATGGAGAGCCAACCCAATCTTTAAGTTATCAAAAAAGTAACTCTGCAGGGTTTTCCTATAATACATTTTCAGTATCGGGAAGAATTGGAGCACGTGGTAATAATGGTACTAACACAGAACCTGATTCCGGAATTCCATGGTCTGGAAGTGCATCAGTGGGTGCTAATCTTAATAAGTATTATGATTCTTATGATGCAGGGAGGGAGTTCTGGATGGACATTAATGGAGACGGACTTCCTGACAGGGTGACAGGAGGACGTACTCAGTATATGAGAGTTGCTTTAAATCTGGGTAACACATTAGGGGGAGCAACTGCTTACCCAAACATACTTACCTATGAGTCACATCCAAAAGGTAATGCTAGTATTTCTTTAGGAGGTGGGCTTGGTTCTTCTGCCAATCTGGGGGCTTTATCCAGTTTTGGGTTCGGAATCAGTGCCGGAGTAAGCGCTTCATCTTCAATAGGAACTGCAGATGTAGTATATGAAGATATCAATGGAGACGGTTTAATTGATCTGTTAAAAGTTGCCGATAATGGGGCAACTACCGTGAGGTATAACCTTGGAACTAAATTTGATACAGGTATGCCTTTGATAAAAAATGGTGGAAATATTGATTTCTCTGACGAAACAAGATCATTTAACGGATCATTCTCTTTTGGAGCGAACTATATGTTCAATATAGGACCTATTACTCTTATTCCACCTGTTGTTCTTCTGATTCTTTGGGTTAAAGCCGGTGGTGGTGCTAATGTTAATCTGGGAATGAATGTTACTGAAACAAGAAAAACATTCAGAGATATGAATGGTGATGGCTTTGTAGATTTAGTTCAGGATACAAACAGTGGGTTTATTGTCAATTATTCACAAATTGGGCGAACCAATAAATTAAAAACAATTACCAATAGTTTCTCAAAGGGAACATATGTAATGGATTACCAGATCTCCAGAGCAAATTATGATAATCCGCATGCTAAATGGATCGTAAAAGATATCAGTGTATTAAATCCGGATGCATTTTCGCCAGAATATACAACGGAGAATGGGAATAAAATGGAAACCAGATATGAGTTCCGAAACAGAAAATATGACAGAAGGGAAAGAGAGGATTTCGGTTTTGAAACTGTTATTAAAAAGGAAATGAATAATGGTTCAACAGAAAGAGTCTCTACTGATTTGTACTTTAATAATACCTATTTGTTAAGTGGTTTGGTTAAGCAAAGTATGGTACACAGTAACGGAAGTTATTTGGTTGACGTGAAGTATAATTATAAGTTGAGGAAATTTATGTATAATACGACCCTGATCAATCTGAGTTCCGATTTACCTTTTGATTATGACAGTGGTGGTAGAGAAGGCAGAAAGATGGGCATTGCTTTACTGGATGAAAAAATAAAAACAACTTATGAATCCGGAGGAAGCATTGTTACCACAGAGAAATTTACATATACTACAAAAGGTCTTGTTGAGAAATATCAGTATACAAGCCCTTCTACCTCTTATAATACCAGAATCACTTATCAGGCAATTGAGAATAATATTATTGGAGTTCCTACGGTTATTGAGGTATATGAAGGAACTACCAACTCACAATTATTGAGAAAGAGAAGTGCTGAAAATATTAATTTGAGCAACGGAGATGTAGGTAGATACAATATATTTGATGGGGCTGTTGATATTCCTACGGATATTCAATACAATACTGCTGGAAACATTATAAAAGTTACTTATCCGCAGAATAATAATACCAGCGCTGTTCAGAGGTATTCAATTGATTACACCTACGATGATGCTGTAACAGGTAAATATGTTGTAGAAGTAAAAGATATTTTCAATATTAAATCTTCCGCAACATATAATCCACTTTTCGATGTTGTAACCAGAAAAGTAGATACAGGAGGAAATGCTATGGTATTTACGTATGACGGTTTCGGAAGAACAAGAACCATCATGGGGCCTAATGAAATTGCAAGTGGTGCTACGGTTCCAACTGTGAAATACAATTATTGGTTTGATCATGCAGATATTCTTAACAGCGATTCTGCAATACAATTGTATAGAGCTTCAACTTCCAACTATGACCCTGAATATGCGAGCTCAGGAAATACCATCATGACAGATACTTATTCCGACTTCCTGGGAAGAATTGTACAGACGAAAAAAGATTTTGAATGGTCCGGATATGAATCAAGATCTGTGTCAGGAAGAACAGTTTATGATGATCTGGGAAGAGCGGTTAAGCAACATCATCCTGTAATGGAAGGGGTAACGAATCAGGCTTTGAATTCTGCAAGTAACAGTGCTTCTACTTCCAGTGCTTATGATAGCCGGGATAGAGTGGTTTCTTTTACAGATGAAAATAGTGTGACAACAAAAGCATCATACAGTATTGATCATAACTTATTCAAAACAACACAAGAAGTTTCCAGTCAAAAATCAGAAACCTATGCCAATGCAGAAGGAAAAGTAGTACAGAAAGACGATTATCTGGACAGTACTCCGCTTTCAACATTCTTTGAATACAATACGATTGGAGAGTTAATTATGGTAAGAGACCCTGAAGGAATTAAAACACAATATTCTTATGATCTTGCCGGAAGACGGGTAAAACAAATACATCCGGACAAAGGAAGAATGGTTTATGAATATGATCCTTCCGGAAATCTGGTAACCTTAGAAACAGAGAATTTGGTCAATGATCCCACTATCAGTACTCATGTTATTCAATATAAATATGATTACAACAGGCTCGTAGGAATTGTTTTACCAAATTTACCATCCGGGGACCCAAATCCAAACAATGTGGCCTACGAATATTATCCTTCAACACCGGGGAATAATGCAGGGAAACTTCGTATAAAAGATGAAGGATCAGGAAGTACAAAATATACGTATGGAAGAATGGGAGAAGTTCTTTCAGAAGTAAGAGTAATAAGAGGATATCATATCCCAGAGATGTATTTTAAAACTTCATTTAACTATGACAGCTGGAATCGTATTACGAAGATCAAGTATCCGGATGATGAAATTGTTTCTTATCATTATGATAAAGGAGGAATGCTTAAATCAGTAAATAATAATAATGGAGAAATCTACATCAACAATGCAAACTACAATCATTTTGATCAGCGTTTGGGAATTGTTTATGGCAATGGAACTTCTCAGTCATATATGTACAACTCTAGTGACAGAAAATTAGGTTATTATAAATTAAATAGTCCATCTGCACCAATGTTACAGAATACATATAAATATGATGAGTTTTCAAATATTATTAAAGTTACAAACATTGCCACACCTCAGCCGAATGGTATGGGGGGTGCCTTTGATTTTGAATTTGGATATGATACCTTGAACAGATTGGTGGGAACAGGAACAAGGAAAATCATTTTAGATGGTGAAAATCAACCTATACCAACCTCTAATTTTGCTCAGTCAACATATGAACTTGAAATGCACTATAATGATGTAGGTGGTATTACAGGAAAAAGACAGCATCACGAAAGAGATCAGGTGGTTGTATCTGAAAATACTTATGAAAATCATTATCAATATATGGATGGCACCCATAAGCTTAAGGGGGTAGACGACAGTTCAACAGGAAGTAATGAAGTATTTGAATATGATTATAATGGAAATGCAGTAGCACATACTGATCAGAACGGAACAAGAAAAATGTTCTGGGATGAGCAGGATCGTATGAGAGCATTCTATAATGATAATACGGGAACTTATCAGTATTATACATATGATGATAAAGGAGAAAGAGCCATTAAATACGGATTGGAAGCTCCTGCACAGCTCTACCAGAATGGAGCACCAGTAGGTATTGATGACGTTAGACTGATCGATTATAAGCTATATCCGAACCCATACATAACTGTAAGTTCTTCAGGTCAATATACAAAGCATTATTTTGACGGAACAAAAAGATTTGCAAGCAGATTAATGGATGACATCACACGATTTGAAGATCCATCTGTTTTATACACCAATAGGACAGCTGCGGACTCATCTGAAAAGAAAGCGGATACGGAAGCAGACTTTAAAAAGTATCTTGAAAAAACAGATCTTGGCGGGAATGTATCAGTTGAGCTTAGAGAAATGTATCAACGTCCAGGCTTATACTATCTGCATGGGGATCATTTGGGAACAGCTACTTTTGTTACGAATTCCTATGGAAAAGCAACGCAGTTTTTCTTAAATTTACCTTTTGGAGAAACCATGCTGGAGCAGATGGATGGATCATATAACAATCCGTACAAGTTTAATGCAAAAGAATTGGATGAGGATACGGGACTGTATTATTACGGAGCAAGATATTATAATCCGCGATTGAGTGTTTGGTATGGTGTGGATCCATTAGCAATTTACAATCCTGTTATGGAAACTGAGTTCTATGGTGCTGGTCAACATAATGGAGGTGTATATAACTTGGGTAATCTTAATCCTTATATTTATACGTACCAGAACCCTATAAAATATATAGATCCTAATGGTAAACAGTATGAATTTTCTTTAGCATTAAGTGGTTCAACGGGAATAACAGTTTTAGGAACAGGAGGTTTTATAAGTGGGCTTGCTGGAGGGGTTTTTTCAGGATTAATAATAGCAGGATATGGAAGCACACAAACGCAAAAAGCATTTCAATTAAGAAGAGGAAACGAATTTAGTGCTCTTTCTCATCAAGAACAAAAGGAAACACTATTACAAGAAAGTTTTCCTGTTATGGAAAAAGATAATTTAACTGTTAGATCATTTCCAAAAGAAGAGGAAAAAGGAATTACAATTTTAAATTCAAATAAAGCAAAACTTGGAAATGCTAAACTAAGAGATGTTAATAATAAGTTGGGAGAAATTGATGCAGGTAAGGGAAATGGGCATTCTTATGCAAATGACGGTAGAGAAAATTCGGAAGTGTTGCCTAAAAAAGGTAAAAATGGAGATATTGACTACACAACATATGACCTTTATAAACCACCAACTCAAGAGCAAAGAAAAAATGGTGCAACCAGAGATAAAACTAGAATTGTAACAGGAAGTGATGGAAGTGCTTATATTACCAATCAACATTATAATAAAGGATCATTTAAAAAAATTAGATAATGGAAAAAGAAGAATTATATGAATTAAAATATGTTTTAGCCGATTATATCTATCCTAGATTAAAAGCTTTTAAAGACATGGTAGATAATAAAAAAACACCAACTTTACCAAATTTTAAAAATGAAGAATATTTTAAAGATAAAAAAGTAAATTTTGATTTAATGTCCAAATTTTGGAGTGAGAAGCTTGAAGAAATGATTTTTCCATTTCAATATTATAGCTTTACAGAAAGCTTTGAAAACATGGATGAAGAAGCTATTAAAGAAAATATTAAAAAAGGGTTGGAAACTTTTGCAAAATATTTTGATGATCTATGGATATAATGGTCATGTATCAGATTTAGTGATGGGATAATTTTCGGTCTTTAATTCGCTAAAAACCACAAAAATTAAAACAAATTAATAGAAAACGAGAGCAGGATATCCTGCTCTTGTTTATTTTTGAGGAAAAAACATCTCTAAATAATTGAAGATCATTCCTTGTGTATCAGAATTAGTGATCAAATAAAAACTCATTTAGAAGAGTCCGGTTTGGGAAGCGATATTTGTATAGAGCTTGAAGAAATATGGCAGCGGCCGAATTTATATTATTTTATGTGGATCATTTGGGAACAGCAACATTTGTTACCAATTCTCAGGGTGAGGCAACACAATTTTTCTTAAATTTACTATTCGGAGAAACCATGTTGAAACAAATGGACGGATCATATAATAATCCATTCAAATTTGATGCAAAAGAATTTGATGAGGATACAGGATTGTATTATTATGGGGCAAGGTATTATAATCTTACGCTGGCGCGAGCTTCTAGCTCGTGCCTTACAAATAATATAAAGATCATTGTAATTGCAATGATCTTTATTATTAATATATGAAAGCTGTTACATTTACCAATACAAGGATTATTTAGGAAATGGCAGAGTAAGTTTTGCAAAAAACAATGTAGATGTTCTTGAAATTACTACAATTTTGTAGTTCTTTTTATACAGTATATTTCATCACAATAACCTTCGATATTTCCTCTTTGTCATTTTGATGCTCTACTTCATAAAATCCATTCTTTTTATAGAGATGATAAGCTGATTCATTCAAAATACCATGTATTATTCATTATATAAAAAGTCTATTCTGATACAAAAGGTAGACAAATATTTAACTCAATTGAATTGTTATGTTGGATCAACAGATGCAATAAACTGCTTATCTGTACTATTGAAATTCATAAAGATAGATTCCTGAAATATTAATTGATTGCAATTATTATTCTGTAGTCACGATATAATGAAGAATGATAATAAAGTCAGCTATTTGGTCTTTTTTAGTTTTTACGTGTGAAAATTAAAGATGTTCTAAATAGTTCACAGGAAATATAATAGAATAAATATGGAGCTATTGTAAGATTAAATATCTAAAACAACACTGAATTTCTTATTTTTTTGTTTGTGAATATTTTAAGATATTAGTAAGTTTTTAGCCTATATTGGCTTATAAATTGATATTATAAACTTTATTGAATTCTTGATGACTAATGACTAAATCGATTCTAATTGTATTTTTCTTTCTAAGTGGTTTTTTCTTTTTACATGCACAGGAAAAAAAAGATTCGCTCTATTACAAAATAGAAGAATTTTCTGATCAAAGAAAAGTCACCAAATTTATTCATCGTTTTATATTCCGTAGGGAGGCAGATTCTACTTCTGTTAAAACCAGGACTGAAAAACTGTCGCAGGAAGCTTATAATAAAAAATACATCAGAAATATCCGGATAGAAACAATTGACCCTTTTGGATATGGTTCTAAAGACAGTAAAGTAAAATCCAAATGGTATGATTGGATCACCAATCATCTTCATTCTAATACAAAAAATTCCACCGTTAATAATTATTTGCTTTTTGAGGAAGGCGAAGAATATAATGCTCAGAAACTCTACGAATCTGAACGTTTGCTGAGAACGATGCCTTTTATAAACAGGGTTAATATCAGTGTTTCTGACAGTACTTCCGGTAAGGATTCTATTGATATTGTTGTGAAAGTCCTTGATTCCTGGAGTCTGAAACCCAGAGTCAGCTATTCAGGAAGTAAAATTGGGTTGGGAGTGACGGAAGAAAATGTATTTGGGTTAGGCCACGAATTGAATTTCCTGTATAGAAATGATTCCAAAGAAAAGCAGGATTATCTTTTCGGGAGCTATACAGCCTATAATCTTTTTGGTTCTTATATCAATGCTCAGGTGCTGGGGGAACGGGATTTTTTTAGAAATGAAAGAATCAACTTCAATGTCAGAAGAGACTTTTTCTCCCCTTTGACAAAGTGGGCCGGTGGTTTTAGTTTCGAATATTTTATGCGGAATGTTTTACTGCCAACGGAAACGGAGACTAGTTTTCCGGAAGTTCAGATCAAAGTGTACAGTCAGGATTTATGGGGTGGGTATCAGATTCCTGTTTCATCTGATCCAAACGAGAAGGTTTCCGGTAATATTGCCGTGATAGGGAGGTTTCAGAATTATCAGTATAAAGACAGTCCCGGAATCGACCAGTATAAATATTTTAGCTCTTACAACAGTTTTCTGATGTCTGTAGGATATATTCACAGAAGTTTTTCGGTTCAGAAGAATATTTTTCAATATGATTTACCGGAGGATATCGCGTATGGTAATTCGGTGAATTTCACGGCAGGAGCTTTGTCTAGAAGTAATGACGTGAAGCCTTATATAGGGATTTCTGCGTCTTATGGTACCTTTGCAAAGCTGGGATATTTCAATGTGAAAGCTCAGTTTGGGAGATTTTTTAATGAAGATGACCCCAATCGTGAATCTTTCCGATTGGATGGAACGTATTTTACAAATCTCATGGATTGGAAATTTGCCAAAGCAAGACATTTCTTTTCTCCCACTTTAGCCTTGGGAAACCCACAGCATAATTATTCTTATAAAGACAGAATCAATCTTTCTGCTGCAGATGAATTCCCTGTTTACAATTCAGATTATATTGGAACCAAAAAGTTGGTTTTAAGATATCAGCTACAACTCTTTATCAATAAAACCTGGAAGAATTTCCATTTCAGTCCCTATCTAACGGCGGCAGTCGGATGGCTGGGGATGCCCAATGATAAACTGCTGAAAACAAATGCAAACACCAAGATAGGAATTGGCGTGTTAATCAATAATCCTTTTCTGGTTTTCAACAGGATTCAAATTTCTTTCATGTATTATCCCCGTGTTCCTTTCGATAATAATTCTGTTTTTGATTTTAACAGCAATAGAAATAATCTTTTGCCAATGAACAGTTTTGCAACAGATATCCCTCATTTTGTTAATTTTTCCAACTAAGCTGTTTTGAGTTTTTAAATTCCAAATCGCTTGATTTAGAATTAGTTTCAAAAGGGAAGGAGAAGAAAGGCTTATGTGCATCCATTATAGCCCGTGAAAAAAATGATTTTTTTTAAATAAAATAGCGGAGATAAAGAAAAAGTTTCTATCTTTGCAGTCCCTTAAACAAAGGGATTTACTTGAAAATGGAAACATAAAAAGTAGATGACCGACTCGGTAGCTCAGCTGGTAGAGCAATACACTTTTAATGTATGGGTCCTGGGTTCGAATCCCAGCCGGGTCACTTGAACGGATGAAGCATTTTTTACAATGTTTTGTCCGTTTTTTTTTGCTTTGTAATGGCTTGTTAATAAGTGGATGTGTTTAAGTGCTGAGTTTAATTTTGGTGTTCAAATTGAACCTTTTCAATGAAGATAGCATTCAAATCGATCTTTTTTGTCTCAATATCATCGTTACTATAGAGAGAGCTTATAGGTAACTCTTTTTGAGCAGATAGATGATTCCTTTATTTCCTCTCTTCTTTTCTATTATTTAATCCGAACTCAGAGGAATACGTTGTTATATATCAACAATATCAGTATGATCGTGTAAAAATGCAATAGCTTCTCAGGGGCTTTGGGGATTGAATCCATGGCCAAGTATAGCAGTTGTTTTTAGTTGGGATTTTTAAAAATAAATGTAATGTGGATAAATAAGAACTACTTCTTTTTTTCGATGTTTGGTAAGGAGGTATTCTTTGTCTGTTACTTTTAAGAATAAACGACTTTTCAGGATTGGGAGAAAATTAAGGTATGAATTCAGTAAAACGTCATGTGTTGTTTTTCGCATGGCGTTTTTGTGAGCAATAATTTAATTAACAATTACTTAGAAATAAAGGAGTCGTCAATGGATGACTGTAAATCTGCAAACTTCTTCTGTGGCGTGAAATTTATCGAATAAAAGTGTGAAAAAAAGTTGGAGTTAAAAAGTATTTTTCTATCTTTGCAGTCCCTTAAACAAAGGGATTTACTTGAAAATGGAAACATCAAAAAGTAGATGACCGACTCGGTAGCTCAGCTGGTAGAGCAATACACTTTTAATGTATGGGTCCTGGGTTCGAATCCCAGCCGGGTCACTTAAGGAGACAACTGTTAAAGTTTGTCTCCTTTTTTTGCGCCTGCATGTTGTTGTATTTCAATGTATTGATTTTGAAATATTTATAGTTGGATTTTTAAACTATATCCTTTAAAAGCCTGAACAAAATTTTCTAAAAAAATGCTTTTTGTTTTATCCCGTGAGGTTTTCAAAAGTTCGATTTCTCATTAAGGTTTTGAAACTTTCTTTACTATGGGTTTCTTGTAATTTTTTGCGATAAGATATAGAAAGTCTACTATAATTGTCATTTCATTATAATCTACTTGAATACCCTTTTTTGCTAATAAAGCAATGGCTTGTTCTACTGAGATATTTTTATCCGCTATGTCCAATTCAGGGAAGCCTTGAAAAAATCAAAAAACTGGTTGTCATCCAATAGTTGATTTTGTGTGTTAATATTTTTTAATTTAATATTAGGCATTGGGAATTAATTAGATACTCTTTTTTTAATTGGTTATAGTCATCGAATTTCAATATTTCTACAACAAAAAAAATTTTTACCTGTGAAAGAGCAATTGTTGAGAAGATTTGCATTAACCCTGGTTTTACAGCGCGCATAGCAATGATAATAGGGATATTTTTTTGTCTTACCTTGAGAAAAGCTTCCGGTTAGTTTTTTGCCACAAGTTGGACATGTTAAAAATCCTCTTAGAAAAAACACTGCTTCCAAATTATCTGATTTGGCTGTAACCTTTCTTTTTTGTATTAATGATTCTCCGGACTTTATAAAATAAATCTTCAGGAATCAATGCTTCACGTGTTCCCTTTATCACCTGTTATTCTTCAGGGCTACCTTTTACTTTTATAAGTCCGCAATAAACAGAATTACGTATAAGACGGAAAAAATATAAACGTGAACATAGTAATCGTTTATTAATTGCCATTTTGCGGATTTCTTCAATTCTCGTAAAATTTTTTTTAAGTTGATGGAAGACCCATGTAATAATAGATACTAATACAGGAATCAGCACGGGAAGTGGTGAAAAGATACTATAAGAGTATGCTGGGTAATGAGATTGGAACCCAAAATGGATCAAAAGTATTTGAAACCGAAATCTCTAATACCGACTGGCCTAGTTTTATGGAAACCTACAATGCTGCAACGGGGAGTTATCATTGGTGGAATTCTCTATATGGCAGGCCTGTTTCATTGTTATAAACAGAGCGTTATGGTGAGTTTTCTCAAATTACAATATAACTTCGTTGGATATTGTAAAAATTCAGATTAATAACTATTGAGTGGTACAAAACAAGGCTTGGACTAACAATGCAGCAGCTTAAAATAATTACAGAGAAGAGAATTTTTTCTAAGAAAATTTTATGGTTTTACCCTGTGACATGATTACGGAAGGCTTTAATTTCAAGTAAAATTTAGATTTTTTGACGAGAAAAATCTGTTATTTTCGGAAATTCTTACAACTAAATTAAGGAGGTAAATTGTTGTTATTGGAGGTTTTGCAGGTGTATTTTCTTGAGTGTAATGTACTTGGATTAAATGACAGATATTTTGGTGAAAAAATGCCCTATTTTGGATTATATAAATTATCATGTTAAATTATATAAAAGAAAAAAGGCAGCTGGCTGCTGATGAGATTGAGTATGAAAAAAGTCTTTACTTTGATATTTATACTCTTGTACTTGTATTGATTCTTGGTTGCAATGTAGTCCTGAATGTTTTCTTTTTAAATCAACCTGTGTATGGTGGAATATTCTTCGGAATGGTTCTTTTTATGTTGTGTACATTGCTTTGGCCGGATAAGATACGGTTTAACAAATATCTTTTAATGCTTCTTTTCTGGTTTCTGGGATTGGTGATTTTTTACTGTGATACTATAAGTGGAAACGGTGCTATGAATTATCTGTCATATATCTCTCTTACCATAGCTGTAGCATTTTTTTTTGACTATGATAAGGATAAGTATATCATTTTTATGCTTGTGGTTACCTATGTAATATTTTTTTTGATCAACATCATCACGGACTATTCTATATTTTCATCTCTTCATCAAAATCTATCTCCTGTAAAACTTTGGTATATAAGAGTTTATAAGGCGTTGGAGATCTCCTTTTGCACTTTTGTTGGGATGTATATTATACATAGGAAGGAAAAAATGATCATAAAATATTATATAGAAAAAGAGAAGCTTAATGACTTTATAAAGAAAACAGATAAGATAAGTTCGTCCAATGAATTGTATGAATTAGCAATGAGTAAAAACTCACTTTTTATTACCTATTTTAAATCTGAATTTCCTGAGTTTTTTGAAAAAATTTTAGAAGTCTGCCCAAATCTCATCTCATCAGAACTAGAAATCTGTGCTTTATTAAAACTAAACTTAACCACAAAGGAAATTTCAATTGCGACTAACACAACTATCCGTGCTGTGGAGAATAAAAAGCATAGGATTCGTAAGAAAATTAATCTTCCTACAGAAACTGATTTGAATCTATATATTATAAAAACCTTTTAATTATTTACTGATATTCAGTTTGTTATTTGCTTTGAGTATAACTAAGTAGGGGTGAAAGTAGATGTGAAAACTGTTTTTTTTAGTGTTAGGGTTCTTTTTATCTAATATTGCACCTGTCTAGAAAATCATGCAGTTGTATTTTCTGAAACAAAACACAAATGTCTTAATATATAGCTGGGAATATTATTTCCCAGCCCTCTCACTGGGGATAGAATATTACTTCCCCGGATCAATTTAATATAAGGGATAAAGATAGTGAATAGTAATTCATTGGGTTTACAATGATCCCTAGTTATAGAAATAATAAAAATTATTATATAATGGGCTTCTTGTTTACAATAAGGGCGCCAATTTACAGCCCGGATATTACTTTTGGAATGGTTCTGAGTGGAGGTTATTTTCGCACGTAAGTGGAAATGGAGGAAGTGTTAGTGGATATTCGCAAGTGAATTTTGAACATTATGCAGCAACAGGAACAGGAGTAGGGCCAGATGGTGGATTGGCAACAATATTACCAGGTGCTGTAAATATTGCCAGAGTTAAAAGATTACATTACTCCGTATTCAGGATTGATTTTGCTGTACCGTTTAAAGATAATAATTATATTGTATCTGGAGCAATATGGGAACCCAGACAATGGAATTTAGATAATGCTCAACCTTTTTTGTATGCTCCAAATCTTGTAAGTCAAGGTTCTGCTGTTTTGGCTACTGCTATAGCAAATGATACAGATACAAATCCTACAGGCCCTACCAATCCTTCATATAATCTCGCCCCAAGACAAACTGTTCAGAGAGAGAGCTTTAATGTTTGGGTTGTAAAATATCCCACTCACTTTTATATTGTTGAGGGAGTAGGGGCATTTCCACTTGCAGGAGGGGCGTTAAGTATAACCCGATAACTGTTATTTTAGCCTGATGTATGGAATTTTAGTAATTACTGCTGACAATAATATACCCTAAGCTATCGATTTGGGATACTTATTTCCAGATCCCAATTATATTTTCAAGGGACTTCATGGGATGGCTCCTGTCTCTATAATAAAAATTCTTTGATTTATATCATTTTTTTAATTAGTTAATAATCTCTGGACTTGGGCCAGAGATTATTTTTTCAGACCTTGATATACTGAATTATGCCAAATCAAACCACAGTACGGGTAATTTAACAGTTGAGAAATATTACAGTTTGAAGGGCATTCACAATCTTAAATAAATTAAATATGCTTTAGGTAATTGAGTAATTTAATAATTTGGAAATTTTAATATTTATTTTGATGAACTTTTCCTTTGAAGGTTTTACAATTAAGAACCCCTATATTTTTGAATTCATAAATGTTCTCAATAATGTTTAACAACAAAGATGAACTATCGTTTACTTTCATTGAAAGTTGGCCAATGTTTTCCGTAAGGGTAATTAGGAGTTTCAATATAAATGAATCTTTCTGAAAAGAATGATAAATATGTTTAATTTATAGGATGATAATTTGCACGCATTTGAAAATGACTTATTGAGATGGATATACATCATCAAGAATACTTAGTTTTCTTAAATCTTCCAATAAAGAGTTTGAGTTTTGTACCAGTGAGGTCACTTAATAGGACAAATCCAAACAATCTTTGTTCAGTATTGTCATTGTTTAAAATAATCTGCTCAAAGGATATGATTGAAGCTACATAGATTTTTGGAATATTTTATAGCTTCTCTAGTAAAAACAGAAAAGGATACTATTTTTTTTGAAGCATCAGACTATAACTTTACAGCGTAATAAATAAATTAATATTTTATGATGATAACAAAAAAGTGTGTTTTGCCTGCTATTATTTTAGGTAGCCTTTTCTTGGGAGGGAACAATGTAAAAGCACAATCAAAACAAGAAGTAAGTTCAGCAGTGACGAGAAAAGTATTTGAGCATCATATGATGGCTTTTAGTAAAGGGGATGTTGATGAAACATTAAAAGACTATGCAGAAGATGCTGTAATTATTGTGGAAGGGGTCAATGAAAAAGGTTATGTAAAAGGACTGAAGGAAATCAAAAAGCAATTTGAAACAGTATATAAAGATTACTTTCCTCCAGCTACTACCAATCTGAAAGTAAAAACGGTTACCATAGTAGGTGAAGTAGCATATCTGACTTGGGAAACATCCAAAACAGATTTCACAACAGACACCTATATCATTAGAAATGGCAAAATTGTAGCTCAGACGTTTGCTGCAAAATTTAAATAACCATCCAGTCTGGAAATATTATATCCTTTTTGGATACAAAATGCTGGGGTAGTGGAATCCTGCCCATCTTCTGAATTCTAAAAAATATTCTTTAAGAAATTTTTAACGTGTAAAATAGTTTACCGAGTCATAGCAACAGCTATTGATGGAAGGGATCAGCATGTAAAATTTGAAAAATATAATTTATAATTTAAGTATAAAAATTAAAATATGTTTGAAAATAGAGTTGTCCTTATTACCGGTGTAAGCAGAGATACTGGTTTAGGATATGAAACGGCGAAAAGGCTAAAGGAATTAGGATTAACAGTAATTATTACAGCTCGTAATCTAAATGTAGTATCCAATCTTGGGGAAAAACTGGGTGTAGAGGCCAAACAGTTGGATATTACTGATAAAGAAAGTGTTGAAAATCTTGTGGCATCAATTACGCAGCAGTATGGAAAATTGGATGTATTAATTAACAATGCTGGCGGTTATTTTGATCAAGATAGTGATCTCCTGACAGTAGATATAAATTTTATGAAAGAAGCACTGGATTTAAATCTTTTTGGTGCGCTAAGAATGATACAGTCTTTTATTCCTCTGTTGAAATTAGGGTCTAATGGAATTATCGTAAATGTAACTTCTGGTATAGGATCTTTTAGTGACCCCATATTTGGTCTGGCAAGCTATTATGCGGATGTACCGGCTTTTGCTATCTCTAAATTAGCATTAAGTGGACTCACAGTGAAATTAGCAAAGAGATTGAAGGAAGATCAAATAAAGATAAATGCTGTTTGCCCGGGATTTGTTGCTACTACTCCTGGGTTGGAAGACTATGGAGCCCGATCTGTTACAGAAGGGGCTAATGGAATTGTTTGGGCCGCAACTTTACCAAAAGACGGTCCAACCGGAGGCTTATTCAGAGACGGAGAAGCAATAAATTGGTAGTTTTTTTAAAAGCACAAATATCCTGGCTTATTGCCAGGATATTTGTGCTTTATGTATATATCTTGTCTTAAGCTTCATGCACAGCTTTAATATATTGTATGAGATCATACCTACTATTTCTTATGAAATGCCTTCCTTAGTTGGATCGGTGTCTTTCCTGTATGTCGTTTAAAAAATTTTGTAAAGTTAGAGGCGTCATAATCCAGTTTTTGGGCTATTTCATTGATTGGCATTTCAGAATGTATAATAAATTCTTTTGCAATATCAAGAATTTTTTCCTCATATACTGCACAAGGAGACTTTCCTAAGACTGCACTTACAGTATCACTTAAGTGATTGGGGTTTATGAAGAGTAGTCCTGCAAACTCATTAATTTCGTAAGCAACATCGATTTCACCCGATTGTAATTCTGATAAATGTTTATCCAGTTCAAATAAGAACTGTTCTGTAATTTCATTTTTTCTATCCTTTTGCTCCATCATTAAATAATTTTCCAATCATTCCAAAGTATGAAATATCTGATTAGTTAATCTAAATTTACTAATTTGTGATCTCTTATGAAAATAATTACAAGTATTCATCACTTGAAAACTTATTTTGATTTTCTTGTGAATTTGCATAAGGAACAATCTGTAGCCTACAAGACAGTATTTGTATCCAGTTTTATCCAGTTGCATTACAAATTGAATAACGTCCTACCTCCTCTGTGTTGACATATTTTGGATTTTTACATTCAATTTGAAATTTGTGGAAATGGGTAGTGATGGAGAATCAATTATTTACTCTATAGTTTTAATAAAAATGGTATAAAAGTTATTTGACTAATTTTTTTTAATCTTTAGATTACTGTTTACTTTTTCGTTGAAAAGAAAAATATATAATAATTGCACTAATAGCCATTAAAATGGATGCTAGAAAAAATGGTGCTCCTGAAAATTCAAATGGCGCTTCATCATGGGTGAAATAATAGAATAAGTTGGTCATGATCGGAGGGCCTATAATAGAAGTAGCACTCACTAAACTTGCTAATGCCCCCTGAAGTTCGCCCTGCTCATTTGAAGGGACATTTTTACTGATTATTGATTGTAATGCCGGTCCACAGATTCCTCCTAAAGAATATGGGATAAGGAAAACAAACATCATCCACCCCTGATTGGTAAATGCAAACAGCATTAAACCCAAGGCATAGAATAGCAACCCAAGATATACACTTTTCTGTTCTCCTAATTTTGGGGTTGTCCATCTTATTAGAACTCCTTGTACTAATCCTATTAATAACCCAAGCAACCCAAGTGATAAGCCTACCGTTCGTTCTGTCCAATTAAATTTATACATGGTAAAGAAATGCCAGTTGCTCTGTACAGCATGGAGAGCCACATACACGAAAATTAAAGCAACGACAAGAGTTGATATTTTTGATTGTTTTCTCAAAAAATTAAATGTTCCTATAGGATTTGCACGCTTCCAGCTAAATGATCGACGTTTATCTTTTTCTAAACTTTCTGGTAGTACAAACAACCCGTAAAGAAAATTAACCATGCATAATATAGCCGCAACATAAAAGGGAACTCTTGCTCCATAATGTCCAAGTAACCCCCCGATTACTGGGCCTATAATAAACCCTAATCCAAAAGCTGCACCTATTAAGCCGAAATTTTTGGCTCTATCTTCATCGGTGGATATGTCAGCTATATATGCACTGGCAGTTGAAAGGCTAGCCCCAGTAAGCCCTGCAATGATTCTTCCAAAAAACAACCAACCCATGGAAGGGGCAATTGCTAATAGCACATAGTCAATAGAAAATCCAAAAAGAGAAATTAAAATAATTGGGCGTCTTCCATATTGATCACTGAGGTTGCCCACTATAGGTGCAAATATAAATTGCGTAATAGCATAAGCGAAGCCGAGCCAACCTCCATATTTTGCAGCTTCACTAAGGTCACTATGGATAAGCTCTCCAATGAGTTTAGGAACCACGGGAAGTATAATTCCCCAACCTGTAATATCAATCAACAACGTGATAAATATAAATCCAATAGCTGCTTTTCTACCTGTTTTTTTCATGCTGTAAAATTATACAGAGATAAAAAGAAGGTATTAACAATTTAATGGTGTTTACATACAATCTGAAAGCTAATAATGTTCAGCGATCTGTAAATAGTGTTCGTACATAAACGATATACATTATGATTCGTTTCTATACGTTTTTGGTGACATTCCTACTATTCTTTTAAAGTATCTGCAAAAGACACTGGTTTCTTCAAAATAAAGCTCATTGCTAATTTCTTTAATTGATAAATTAGAAGATTTTAATAAGGTTTTAGCATGCAGAATTGTGATATGATCAATCCACTGTAATGCAGATTTTCCAGTTTTCTGTTTCAGGAAAGAGGAAAGATACTGTGGTGTTAAATGTAGTTTTTTAGCATAAAATGCAACGTTTCTTTGTTCATTAGCATGCTTTGAAATGAGTAGATAAAAATCGTCTATAATCTCATGTGTTCGGTTTTTTACTAAGCTTTTGTTATTCGCTGAATTAGAATATACCTCAGAAATCATACTAATGAGAACCATAACAAGATGCCGCAGCATTTGGGTCTTATTAGGACTCGGTTTTTTATGATAGAAGTTTTGTATAAGGATCAATAATTCATTTTGAAGCTTTATGTCTTCGGGTTGAAGTCTAATAATTGGTTGCCATCTAATTTGATTATTCATTACAAACTCACGTAGAATGGGAAATTCTGTAATAAAATCTAATGAAAGACCAATGGTTACTATTTGTGCATCTTCACTTAATGACTTTGTGTCGATCATCAATTGTGGTTGTAAAATAGCAATATCACCCGTATTTATTTCATACTCTAAAAAATGGATTTGCGATTTCATGGATCCTTGTACCATGAACCCTAGTAATAAACCATCAAATAGTCGACTATGACTTGTATATTTCTTATTGGGGTCATTTTGCTGACTAAGAATAACTATCCCTTCCGTCTTTTTTGAAGGATCAAGATTGTACAGTTTATAGACATTATCCAAAGTTATCAATAGAGCCATGTGCAAATATCGAAAAAAACACACTGCTGTAGCAAACGTTATGAGGTACTACTTTAAAAATCGTATACAAATACCATGAAATTAAAAATCATCTATGAATTAATTTACGCCTCGACTGCTTAATTTGTGCTTCCTCCTTCGAGAGGTTTTATAATTACTGACAAGAATTAACGGGTCAATTTGAACGGAGTACTATGGAGCAAGCTTTGCAGATCCTATAGTCAAATTATAGTTTTCTTCAATCGGTACTAATTTTCTGGCTGTTTTTTCTATGTCTTTTCCTTCTTTAGTCCACAAAAATGGTACAAATGAATAGACTTGATTGCCACTTGCTTTTTTTACGTCGTCTTGCCAATTTTTCCATCTGAAAATCTCGTAAAACGTATTGATATCACCAACCAAAGCCCAATAAAGAAATTCAGAATAGTTGGTGTCTAAACATTCCCATTCAAGAGTGTCTTGTGGTAAATAATAAACTTTCCCAATCTCACTTCCAATTCCGCCGGCGTTTAGGGCAAAATATCCACCGATTACATCGTCCGCAATTAAAAAATGTGAGGGTTGGTCACCATAATTTTTAAAAGTTTTTCCTTTATTCCATTCAGCCAAACCCCGGTCTAGTTTTTTACTTCCTGAACCTAAAATTCTAAGCCAGCCGTTGTCAATTAATATACCGCCCGTTT
Source organism: Chryseobacterium sp. KMC2 (assembly GCF_016756935.1). NCBI lineage: Bacteria > Pseudomonadati > Bacteroidota > Flavobacteriia > Flavobacteriales > Weeksellaceae > Chryseobacterium > Chryseobacterium sp. KMC2. The sequence continues at coordinate 162,681 of NZ_JAESIT010000007.1, read as the reverse complement.
CGTAGATTACAGCACCCATTGACGAACGTGTTGTGACTTGAGTATTCACAAGTTCTTTTTCTGCTCTTTTCTCGTCTTTTGGTAAAATTTCATACTCGTTTTGGGCTTCATTTAACCATTCTGTTACTAATTCCCAACCCGGCTCTTCCAGGTGTATTAAATCTTCAAGTGTCTTCATATTTTGTTCGTTTTTGTTGATGTAGGTTGGTTCTATAAAATTATCACTACCTTTTTTCGGCTTTATGTTCAGGTGAGAAAATGAAACATAAAAGCTAATATCCTTATTAAAGTTCAACTAAAAAACTGTTGTTGAGCGTTGCACTTCAGCTAAACTGACATAAAAATCTTTTTTGCTCTAGCTTTTTTACGCAAGCTGATTTTTAAATTCGTAAAATAATTCAGGGTTAATAAGTTTAAAATTTTTCTTCAAATCGCTTTGTTCATAGTCTGAAGCAACCACCACAAAATCATCCGTTTTGTTGAGTTCAAATGCAGAAATACTATTTTTTAAATTCTTACAGCATTCTATAATCATTTTTATCGTATTATTTTCTTTCTGATGTAAAGAGGTTTCTTGATTGTATAAATTAAACAGATTTTGAGTTTCTTCGTTTACCTCAATTTCCAGGGAATGGGAATAGTCTATTGGATTCCAAATTATCCATTTTGCTTCTTTCCCTTTTTCATTGAGCCATTCTTTACGGTCTGACTCTGTTCCAAATCCAATTGAAGGCGGGAGCATTTCCTCATGATAGTAATAAATATAGATACAATAGATTTTTTCCTGAATGTTATAATGTAAAATGTTTTGCTTTAGAGTTTCAAGAAGTTTTTCTGATACAAGGTCGGTTAATTTTTTGTAGCTAATTTTCTTGTTCGGCTTATTATACCAATAATGCTCCTTTTCTTTTATAGATTGAAGCAGCCCTGTTTCGTCATAATAGTAATCAAATATCCTATCAGGAACTTCTGTGTTTTGATAGATACGCTGCATTGTCTTAGTTGACAGTTTTCCCTTATTATAAGTGTACATATATTTAATCCAACCGTCTTTAAAAACAGCATAACTAATAGTTAATATTGAATGCTCATACATGAAAAGTTCCACATGGTCTATTTCTTTTTCCATGCTATAATCAAATCGGTAGCTTTCTATGTTATCTTTTTCCCTGATATAAAAAACTTCGTAAAATAAATCTTTTAGACCCGTGAATTGTCTTTCAACAATGATTTCATTATGGTCATCAACACCATATTGATACTGATTTTCTTTTTTTACGGGTTCATCTTTATGAAGTCTGCCTTTTGGAAAGCGGTTTTCCTCAAAATAAAAAGGCTCAAGATTAGAAATGCTGTCAGTTGTCCAAAACCATCTGATTACTTTTTGTTCTGTGTTTTTTTTAATCGTTTTATAATTTTTTTGAGCTTTGCTGAATTTTTCTTGAAGTTGTTCTATATTCTTCATCAGTTTTTAGTTTGTGCGATCTGTCTTTGGAAAGTTTACAACTAACGGTTGGGTACTTATGATGGGCAGAATTTCGAAAACCGAAATGTTCCACTGTCACCAAACGCCATGTAGAAATAATGACTTCTGCATGGTGTTTTTTTCAGTTATAATGGTCATCTGTTCATTATATAAGTTTCATTCTAAGGAAAAGGTCAATTATATTGATCCTCATGTAAACCCAACTCAACCGTTATTTTTTTGATTTGTTATTTGAAGATTGGGGAAGCATAGGAGGTGGTGGAACATGAGAGCTGTTAATTTGCTCAAGTGTCGGAGGAACAATATGTTCAAGAATAACGGTCTTTTTGAAAGGAAACTGGTTTTTTGACAACTCTTCATGATAGTCAAAGTAATAGGTATCCTTGGTATAATAATAGGACTGAATAATTAATGAGTCTTTTGTACCAAAATAAGTATCAGAGAGGTTAAGCTTTACAAGTCCTTTATCGTTGGCTTTTACTTTTTTTACAATCATAGCACCAGTTTTGTTTTCTTTCATAAAAGTGACTTCAACATGTGGAGCTATTTCATGAGTATCCGTAAGGAAAAGAAGTTCTATACTGTACTGTTTTTGTGCTATAGCTGCTGAAAAACAGAGTGAAAATAGGAAAATCTGTAGTTTTTTCATAATAATCGTTTTAATGATGATACTTCATGACTATATTAGAATCCGTTTCTTTTTCCACTTCTTTAAATCCAATCTTTTTGTATAAATAGTAAGCCCTTTCATTGGTCGGGATTACATCCAGGAAAATATCGATAGGATGAAATAATCTTCTTGCTTCATGAATCACAGCCTCTACTAATCCATAACCTATGTTTTTACCCTGAAATCCTTCTTTCACATACATCTGGTAGATATTTCCTGAAGAATCAGCATCTTTAACAAAAACACAGATTCCTATAAGCTGAGCATCTGCAAATGCTCCCCAAACAAATCTTTCCGGCGTTTGATTTTCTATATCAAATTCCATTCTGAGCTTTTCCGTATTTTGAGCTTCTTCATAGGTGGCACAAAATGATTCAGGAAACTTTTTCAAGCTTTCCAGCCGGATCATTCTGTAGATTGTACTCTCAGCCGGGCGTAATTTTCTATATTCAATAGTCATGCATAAGTTTTATGGTAGCACAAAGATGCAAATAGTTTTGGATACAGCGGGAATCAACGGGTATGAGTATTCAATATATGCTGAGTTTTTTCGGTATTTGAATTCTTTTAATTGCAATAAATAGAGGATTCAATTGAATGGATGTTGACATATCCCTTTATTTAGAAATAATAAGGAAGGAGAATAATTTTCATAATATTGATGTTTTTTCTTTTATTTTGCCTCGAAAGTTAAGGGCTAAAGCCCGGTTTTTGTTAAGTGAAAAGAGGTATTTTAGTCCATTTATTATGGGCTGAGGTTGAAAAATGGAAAATAATTCGCTAAAAATTGGATTGTTTATGAAATTAATATCCAGTCTTTGTTTGATGTAATAAATTGTGTATATTTATAAGGATGAATTATTAATAATTGAAAGATATGGTAATATGTTAACTGGATTCTGTTTTTGGTGTTATTTCTTATTGTGCATAGGTAGGTATGGGTAAATAAATGATATCATTAGAGATGAATGGGTTAAAAAATATCTTTTCAAGCAGCATTAATAAGTTAAATGATCAGAAGTGAAATTGTAATATTCAAAAGTCATGAAAAATATTAAAATCTATACCCTCTGTATAGGTTTACTGCTTGTCTTGGTTTCATGTGGAAAGAATATAAGTGAAAAAGAGAAAGAATCCTTTGATACCGATTTACAGAGTAAGAATGATAGTTTACTGTCATTGGGTAAATATGAATCTGTTATCCAGCTGAATATAGAGTATTTGAAAAAAGCCGGAAAAATGGAATATAGAGAAGGTAAAGGACTTTGTTATCTTAATATTGCAGGGGTGAATAGTTCTGCTATGAATTATGAAAGGGCTCTGTTTTTTTTTCAAAAAGCGGAAAAAGATCTGCTTAATTCTGAAAACGCATTTCATAAAGCGTTGTTTTATGATACCTACAGTAGGTATTACTATCATCTTAAGTTCTATGATAAAGCCTTAGCATATAATGACAAGTCATTACATTATTTAAAGTATACTAATAATTCAAAATTCAGCAATGAATTTTTTCCAAAGCTGTTATTAAACAGAGGAGTTTATTTTGGGAAGAAAGGATGGTTTGGAACTTCATTGAAATATTTGTTGAAAGCAAATGAGTTAGAAAATTCAGTATTTAGTAACTGTATGGTGACAAGGTATTATTTATTTTCAAATCATCCGGAGCTTGCAGGAATATATATTCAAAGAGCAAAAGAAAAAATGCAGATTCAGAAACCTAATGATGAGGAATCTATTTTTGCATATTATACGATAGGATGCTTTTATAATGAGATAGGTAATTATAAAGAAGCTGAAAAAAATCTAAAGAAAGCGCTGGAGATTAATATAAAAATGAGATACACGCATCCTTCACATATAGGGGAGGTGTATAAAGCTTTGGCAGAAGTGTACAAAAAGATGCATGAAGAAGACAAAGCCTATTTTTATCTTAAGAAATATACGGAGGAACAGGGAAGGGACGATTCTGCTCAATTTGCTGCTTTGAATAAAACCATGGATGATTTTATAGGCGAAACGAAAAACGAATCGGACTGGAGTAGAAATAAGCTGCCCCTGTCTATTGCCTTAGCCATCACTGCCATTACTGTTTCAGGGGTCTATGTTCGGAAGGTTATCAATAGAATGAGGCTAAAAAAGCGGACTTTGAAAAAAGAAACGGATGAATTGAAAAACCAAGTGCATACCAAACAGTTTCAGGAAGTTGTGGAACTGGTTAAAAGAAACGATTCTTCTTTTTTGTTGAAATTCAAAGAACTATACCCGGATTATATAAGTGCCCTTCTGAAGATAAATCCTGATCTCGAAAATTCCGAACTGGCTTTCTGTGCCATGTTGAAACTCCGTCTTTCATCCAAAGAGATTGCGGATTATACTTTTGTACAGCACAAATCGGTTCAGCAAAAAAAATACCGGATCAGAAAGAGACTTAGTATTCCGGCGGAAGAAGATATTTATAATTTTTTTGATCGTTTACAATAAAAAGAAGGAGGATAAGTATGTTCTCAGATGAATGGTGAGAAAATGGACTGTTGTGAAGCAAATGAAATATAAAAAATAAATAATGTGGTTCCCTATTGAAAAAAGTAGTTTTTTTATTCGTAAACTATATCGGAAAAAATTAGAAAGTATAATGATCCGTTCACTTATTTTTATGGTACTGATTATTTTATTTTCGTGCAATCAGCGTGCCCGTCAACAGGATGAAAAAAACTTTGATACTACTTTATGGAAGAAAAATGAACAGTTCAGACTGTCCGGAGACTATGATTCTCTCCTAAGCCTTAATACAAGATATTACAGAAAAGCTGATCAAATGGGCTATGAAGATGGTAAGGCTCTATGCTATATCAATATAGCTGAACTGAATATTACATTGGTAAATTATCAAAAAACCCGGGTTCTTTTTGATAAAGCAAGGGAAATTCTGGAAAATTCTCAAAATAATCTGCACAAAGCAAAATTTTATATTATGTACGGACACTTTAATTCTACGCTTACAAAACCGGATAAAGCTTTTGAAGATTATAATGAAGCATTGAATAACCTCAGTAAAAGTGATGATTCCCCATTAAAAGATAAGCTGCTTTTCGATCTCTATATTGAACTGGGCAGCTATTTTGCCCTGAAGAAAGACTACGGGAAAGGATTGAAATTGTTTCAGAAAGCTCAAAAGCTTGATGATACAGGATTTGCAGAATGTATCATAGGAGATTATATATATATGTACAGAAACCAGGATTCGGCATACAAGTATATAGCAACAGCCTATCATAAAACCAATATTTCCGGAAAAAAAGATAAAATAGCACTTTATGCCAATACGATGATGGGGGAATGGTATAAGGCAGAAGAACAATATGATGAAGCAGAGGAAATGCTTTTACAGGCTCTTGAAATTGATAAAAAAACACGGCGTATACATGCTAATTATAGCAAATATATCTACAATGATCTCAGAATGGTATATGAAAGAAAAGGAGATAGAGAAAAAGCTTATTTTTATCTGAATGCGTATAATGATGCAATGAGTAAAACTAATACAGCAATATATACAACCATTAATCAGGATATGGAATCTTTTATTGATGAAACAAAAAAAGATACTAAACGGCATGATGAAAATATACGGTGGGTAATTCTTTTATCAGGGATTGGTTTTTCTGTATTGGGAATATATGCCTGGAGAATTATAGACTTATTGAAAAAGAAAAAAGAAACGCTTAAAACAGAAACTGAAAAATTAAAAGCCAGCGTGGATGATAACCAGCAGGATGAAATTTTAGAATTGGGAAGGAGAAATGATCCTGAATTTTTTAACCGGTTTAAAGAATGTTATCCAGATTTTATCAATCAGCTTTTCTCCATCAATCCTAATCTTGAAGTTTCTGAGCTTACTTTCTGTGCCATGCTAAAGTTACATTTTACCTCAAAAGAAATTGCCAGCTATACGCTTATCCAGCATCGGACCGTCCAGCAGAAAAAATACAGAATTAGAAAAAAACTCAACATTCCCACGGATACGGATATCTATCATTTCTTTAATAATTTGAAATAAAAAGAATAATCGTAATAATATATTTTTCAAATGAATTGTAAAAGAAAATTTTACCCGTTGTGAAAACAAATAAGTCATAAAGAGAGAAGGTGGTTACCTATTGAAAAAAGCCATTTTTTAGTCATAAATTATACAGAAAAAAATTAAAAAACATAATGATCCGTTCACTTCTTTTTATGGTACTGATTATTTTAGTTTCATGCACTCCCGATTATAAGAAGTATGAAAAGAGTTTTGATATTCCCCTGATACACGACAATGAAAAATTAAGGTTATTAGGCGAATATGATGCTCTCATTAATCTGAATACAGACTATTATAGAAAAGCTGATGAAATAGGATATCAGGAGGGTAAGGCTTTGTGTTATATGAACTTAGCGAGACTAAATATATCAACAGAAAATTACCAGAAAGCAGATGTTCTTTTTAATCAGGCGGAAGGAATTTTAAAACACTCAAAAAGTAATCTTCATCAAGCTATATTTTATAATAATTACAGCAAGTTGAATGCAGAGATGCATAACCTTAATAAATCACTCGAATATAATAGTTCTGCATTGGATTACATAAAAAGAATTGATGAGTCCCCCCTCAAAAAAGAATTACTGTCAGAAATATATACAAACAGGGCCGCCTATTTGGACCTTAACAAACAACCCAATAAGTCTTTACCTTATTTGCGTGAAGCCCAATTAGTACATGAATCAAGACGTTTGAATGTAATATTCGGTGAACATTATGTATGGTTCGAACAGAGACTGGACTCTGCTGAAATATACTTAAGAAAAGTAGTTGATGATCCGGATAAGGAAAAGGCAATGGATATTGATGCCCTTACTGCCCATACTATTTTAGCTGAATGTTATATTTGGGATAAACAGTATGATAAGGCTGAAAAGAATCTTGAGCGTGCTTTAGAAATTGATAAGAAAACAAGAGATGTTTATACCTATTATACCAAATATATTTACAACGATTTTAAGTGGCTGTATAAGGAGAGAAATGATGATGCCAAAGCGTATTTTTATCTGCAGACCTTTGCTGATGCAAAACATAAAACAACTGCTGCATTATTAGCCACGATTAATCAGGATATGGAATCTTTTATTAACGAAACAAAAAAAGATGCTAAAAGACATGATGACAAGATACGATGGGTGATCCTTTTGTCGGGAATCTGTTTTTCTGTATTGGGAATATATGCCTGGAGAATTATAGACTTATTGAAAAAGAAAAAAGGAACACTTAAAACAGAAACAGAAAAATTAAAAGCGAGGGTGGAGGAAAACCAGCCGGACGAGATTTTGGAATTGGCAAAGAAAAATGATCCTGAGTTTTTTAACCGGTTTAAAGAATGCTATCCGCACTTTATCATAAGCCTCTTCACCATCAATCCTAATCTTGAAGTTTCTGAGCTTACATTCTGCGCCATGCTAAAGTTACATTTTACCTCAAAAGAAATTGCCACTTATACGCTTATCCAGCATCGGACCGTCCAGCAGAAAAAATACAGAATCAGAAAAAAGCTCAATATCCCTACAGAGATAGATATTTATCAATTCTTTGATAATTTGGGGTAATTTTGACATAAAAACTGCCTGATGACTCATCAGGCAGTTTTTCAAAATATTCTTTTTCTCAATAATTCTTTTTTCAAATTTGAAAATGGAGGATATCTTTTAATAGGGTTTAGTGTCCGTTAAAAAAAGCCAGCATGGTTGTCAGTGCTTTTTCAGAATGCATCTGTTCTCCGTTTTCAAGGGATTCCTGGGTGGCAATGCCGGCTCTTTTTCGCATGTTGATTTCATAGGCAGAAATAGCTTCCTGTAAAGTGGAATAAGTATGGTTTGTCAGACATTCACTAAGTTCCAGAGAGTCCAGCATGGCCATATTGGCACCTTCACCTGCAAATGGAGGCATCACATGAGCGGCATCACCCAGCAGGGTTAAATTGGGCTTTGTTTCCCAGCTTTGGTTCAAAGGCATAGAGTAGATCGGACGGGGGATAAAAGGAGTCTGAGCATTTTCAAACAATTCATCCCAGATGCTGTTCCATTCAGAATATTCTGTTTTAAACCATTTCAAAACCTGTATTTTATCCGAAAAGTCCAGGTCACTCTGTACACTCCAGTTTTCATCTGCTTTAAAGCTGGCATAAAACCCAAGATCACCGTTGCCTTTCTGACCCAGCAGTATATTCTTGGAATTTCCAAAAGCCATTATTTTGCCCCCTTTGATCAGTGCATCAATATGCGGGGCCGCTTCCTTTGAAACATTGCCCTCAAGCATGATGATTCCGGAATAGATAGGTTTCATTTCTGTGAGGTAAGGACGTATTTTAGAATGAGCACCATCTGCTGCAATCACAAGATCGGCATACGCGGAAGTTCCATTTTTGAAATGAAGGATCCAGCCTCCCTGTCGGGCCTCCATTGATAAAAAATGACTGTCCCAAACTACGGTTTCAGGATGTAATGACTCCAGCAGCATATTTCTCAGCGGACCACGGTCTATTTCCGGACGGAAATGTTCAGCTCCAAAATCTTCCTCAGGTTTTAGTTCGTGATCGCTGAAAAATATTTCAGCCTGTGCATTCATAATAAGGGTCTTATCTGCACCAGGACGGAATGTCTTTTTGAATTCTTCCAACAGGTCAGCTTTACGTAAAGCTGACAGTCCTGAATTTTCATGCATATCAAGAGGAGAACCCTGTACCCGTGCATTTTTATTAGGATCTCTTTCATATACTTTTACATTCGCGTTTTTCAATTGTAAAAGTCTTGCCAGGGTAAGTCCCGCAGGACCGCCACCGACGATGGCTATTGATGTATTGTCTATCAGCATTGTTAATTTAAATTTTACAATGCAAATTTATTTTCCTTTCAACACGGATAATAGTACAAATCGGTCATTTTTATTTTTAGACAATTCTTTGGGAGCAACTCCGGAGAATTTTTTAATCTCTTTGATAAAGTGATTTTGGTCGGTATAATTGAGTTCAGGGAAGAGCTTTCCCTGTGCAATATGTTCCAATGATGTTCTGAAACGTAAAATAGTAGAATAGGCTTTTAAGGATAGCCCTAATTGTTTTGTAAAATAACGGTTGATCTGACGGCTGCTCCAGCCTATCTTTTCTGAAAGATCCCTTACACTCATTTCACCTTTTGATTCATATATAAGTTTAAAAAGTTGATGTTTTCTTTCATCTGTTTTTTCAGGAAGCGATTCTTTTATTTTTTGCGTTGCTTTTTTACAGCAAAGCTCAAAATCCTGTAAATCATCCGCTTGAAAACCCCAGAAATCATTGCAAAGCACTTCCCCCTTATTTAATAAACCTGCAATAGAGGTATTTAAAATATATTCTACAGCGATAGGCTTAAAACTGACGACAAAAGCTGTCGTTTTTGCAGGTATTTCTCTTTGTTCCGGATAGGTTTCCAACCCAAGAAGTGTAACACAAAAAGGTTCAGATGGCGATTGCATAAAGAATAAGTCCACCCGTCCGTCAGGAATGATAACCACTTCCTTGGCTGCTCCAGAAAGATTTTGAAACGTCCCCAGATTTTCTACAAAATCTGCAATCGTCTGATCCGGTTCAATGAAATTATAATGGAAGTCATTATCCATGGTTGATCTTAATAAGCTTTCAGTATATGAAGATACAAAAAATGGACAACCGTAAGCCATTTGTTGAATTTTTATAATGTACAGATATCGAAAAATAGATGCGGTATTCAATTTTATCGGAGATAAAATCTTTGCACCTTACAACAGAAAGCTTTTACGATCTTAGCGTCTTAGCGTTTCCCAACCCTAATTCCCCAATTTTTCAAACAAAAACCCGGACTATCAAAAGATAGCCCGGATAGTAACAAGATTAAAAAAATTAGAATGAATAGCCTACGACAATGAAAAAAAGATGCGGTATTCAATTTTATCGGAGATAAAATCTTTGCGCCTTACAACAGAAAGCTTTTACGATCTTAGCGTCTTAGCGTTTCCCAACCTTAATTCTCCAATTTTTCAAACAAAAACCCGGACTATAAAAAGATAGCCCGGATAATAACAAGATTAAAAAACTTAGAATGAATAGCCTACGACAATGGTTAATTTCATTAAAAAATAGATGCGGTATTCAATTTTATCGGAGATAAAATCTTTGCGCCTTACAACAGAAAGCTTTTATGATCTTAGCGTCTTAGCGTTTCCCAACCTTAATTCCCCAATTTTTCAAACAAAAACCCGGACTATAAAAAGATAGCCCGGATAATAACAAGATTAAAAAAACTTAGAATGACTATTCTGCAACAATGGTTAATATCATGAAAAAAAGATGTGGTATTCAATTTTATCGGAGATAAAATCTTTGCGCCTTACAACAGAAAGCTTTTACGATCTTAGCGCCTTAGCGTTTCCCAACCCTAATTCTCCAATTTTTCAAACAAAAACCCGGACTATAAAAAGATAGCCCGGATAATAACAAGATTAAAAAAACTTAGAATGACTATTCTGCAACAATGGTTAATATCATGAAAAAAAGATGTGGTATTCAATTTTATCGGAGATAAAATCTTTGCGCCTTACAACAGAAAGCTTTTACGATCTTAGCGCCTTAGCGTTTCCCAACCCTAATTCTCCAATTTTTCAAACAAAAACCCGGACTATAAAAAGATAGCCCGGATAGTAACAAGATTAAAAAAACTTAGAATGACTATTCTGCAACAATGGTTAATATCATGAAAAAAAGATGTGGTATTCAATTTTATCGGAGATAAAATCTTTGCGCCTTACAACAGAAAGCTTTTACGACCTTAGCGTCTTAGCGTTTCCCAACCTTAATTCTCCAATTTTTCAAACAAAAACCCGGACTATAAAAAGATAGCCCGGATAGTAACAAGATTAAAAAAAATTAGAATGAATAGCCTACAGAAACGGTGACATTTCTTGGAGCTCCAGGAAATGCTCTCGTATAATCAAAGCCTCCAAGAAAATAGTATCTGTCGAATACATTATTCACATTCACAGCCATTTTCATTTTTCCGATATGATAATATACGGCAGCATTAACTGTCGTATAAGAAGGCCATTGTCCCCAAAGGGCATTTCCTTCACTATCTTTTCCAATGCTGTTATCCATACGTCTGCTATCGACATAATAAACACCTGCACCAAATCCTAACCCCTTAATAGCAGAGGCAGAAAATACATACTTCAGCCACATGCTTGCCATATTTTCAGGAGCTCCCGGAAGGGTCTGTCCAACTTCAGAAGCAATGGAAGAAGACTTTACCTCCGTTTTATTGTAGGTATAATTCGCCATTATTTGAAACTCTTTGGTGAGCTGTCCTCGGATATCTAACTCTACACCTTTAGACAACGCTTCTCCGGATTGTCTGTATACCGGAAAGCCTGTTGTACTTATTTCTCCCGTAGCAATCAACATATTTCGGCGTTCAATCTGAAACAGAGACAGGTCCATTTGCAATTGGTTTCTGAAAAACCCGGTTTTTAGTCCTGTTTCAAGTTGAAAGCTATGTTCAGCTGTAAAGGGTTGCGCTGCACCATAATCCTGATAGTTTTGAATGAAATTGGCTCCTACAGGGGCAAACCCCTGTGAATAGCTTGCAAAATAATTAACCTGACCGTTGATTTGATAGGTTAATCCGATACGGGGCAGCCAGGCATTCTGTGTCGCATGATAACGGTTAGCAGAACTTACGGTTTCAGAATAATAATGTTCATGGCGTAATCCTACAATAAGCTTGAGTTTTTCTGCAAAAGATATCTGATCCTGGACATATATTCCTGTTGTTTTATAAGGGCTCAAAAAAGGATAATTTCCCTGTGCCAGCCATACATAATTGCTCAGATCATGAGTCGTATACGTTGGGTTGTTAAGATCAAATGTCAGAGGGACGGTCTTTCCATCTATTTTTTGCTGTCTTGCTTCCCGCTGCTGATTATTGCTGTCTCCTTCATATTGGGCATAATCTACTCCGGCAATGATATGATGCTGTACTTTACTGCCCGGAAGATCCCATTTTACATAAACTACGGAATTATCGGTATAATCTTTTCCATGACGGTCAAAGAAGCGCATGTTCATAATGGTGTTTTGGGGAGCATCGGCATAGCTGTTTAACGTGCGGTGTTCATTAACGTCTTCCTGGTATATTGACTTCATATAGCTGGCATTCAGGGACAGATTATGCGTAAGACGCTGGCTGAGCCTGGCACTGAATGACAGGGTCTTGGTATTGTAAAAATCAGATGGCTGACTTAAAGTAAAAGAGCGGGGCAGGGCATAGAAGTTATTATTTCTCAGGCCCATTCCACGGTCAAGATATCCATGAAACTGGTCGTATACCAGATCAATATCTAGCTGTGTTCCGTCGAAAGGTTTAAAAGTAAAGGACGGGGCAATCATAAAGTTTTTCTGCTGATTGACATCGCGGAAAGTTTTAGAATCCTCATATCCGGCATTGAAGCGATACAGGATTTTCTTTTCCTGGTCTAAAGGTCCTCCTATATCCATATTGGTACGGAATGTCTGGAAACTGCCCACCGAAAAATTGACAGAGCCCTTTTGCTGTTCCAAAGGCTTTTTTGTGACCATATTGATCGTTCCACCGGGAGTGATATCCCCAAATAAGGAGGCTCCGGGGCCTTTTAAAACAGAAACACTTTCCAGGTTAATCGTTAAAGGCGAACGGTAATAGCTGTTTCCGTAGCTGTATCCTGAACGTAAGCCGTTTACAAGGCGGATTCCTGTTTCATAACCGCTTTTAAAACCTCTAATAATGAGATCATCATAGGAAGAAGCTGTAGTGACTCCTGCCAGGTCCTGTACCACATCACGGGTGGTGTATGCCTGTTTGTCTTCCATAAACTCACTGCTTACGATGGAGACTGATTGGGGAAGATCTTTTAAATTCCCTGAAAACTTACCACCAAGTTCAAGATTATTCGTAAGATAGGAATTGTTTCTTCGGGCTGTGATCAAAACCTCCTGAAGGGTGGTCTGATTTTCTGCCAGACGGATGATGATGCCATTTTTATCATCGTAAGAAAGAGAATCTAAGGTAATAGCAGACCCGGAATATCCTTTAGCCTCAATCATTAACTGGGTAGGATACTGAAAAGGGTTTTCAAATTTAAATCCTCCGTCTTTACCGGTTGTGGTGGCCGTTCCCTGATTGATTGAAACGGTAGCGTTATTAATTATTTTACCATCCTGATTCAGCACTTTTCCAAAAATAGAATGGGCTTCCTGTGCAGATAGGGCAAAAGGGAGTAAGAGCATTATACCATTGATGCATAATACTTTTCTTGTTGTATTCATGTATATTTCTCTATATTACTTATTTTTCTGCAGCAGTCAATAATTCCATATGCAGGGTGGGATAGGTCCCTTCATAGCAGGATTTAAGAAGTTTAAAATCCTGTTTCAACCAATATTCATAGGCTCCCTGAAGGAAGGGGTGGGTGTGCAGGTATAAACGTTTTATATTTTTCAGCTGTGCTGTTTTTACCAGTTCCTGAAACAGCCGGGAGGCAATGCCGGCTCTCCGGTATTCTGGATTGACAAATAATCTTGCCACTTCCACTGTGGTCTTTTCATCAATATGTAAATGAGGAAAGCGGTAGTCATACGGCATCATTCCAATAACGCCAATTAATTTCCCGGCTGCTGTTCTGGCTTGTAAAAAAGCACCGGTGGGAGAGTGAAGATAGTTCTGTTCAAAATTAACCAGATCCTTGGGAACGATCAGCGGATCAAGTAAAGGATAGAGTTGACGCCTGAATTCCATAACATAAGGCAGTACTTCAAATACATGGTAATCTTCTACCACGGAAATTGTTATTTCTTCATGATTTTTCATATTTTTTATTTTAATTGGGGTGCAAACATGGGAATGCCCTGATTATCCAGAGCCATTAAAGGAACCTGATAGGTATCTTCAAGTAGTTGCTTCAGCTCATCTTTTTCCATCGACTGAGAAACGGGGATAAGTTCATTCTGGCGCATAACAAAAAAATCATCTCCGAACAGGAAGGCCAGGTTGGGGTCATGCATTACACATAAAACGGTTGTGCCTTCATTCACCAGCTGGCGGATGACCTCAAGAACTGCTACCTGATAATGCAGATCCAGATGGTTGGTTGGTTCATCCAGCATTAATAGGTCCGGTTTCTGAACCAGTACCCTGCATAACAGGACCAGTTGCCTTTCACCCCCGGAAAGGGAAGTATAGGCTTTATCTTTTAAATGGGTTAAACTAAACTTTTGAAGAAGTGCTTCCACTTCCTGATAATCAGATTTTTTAGGCGAAAACCTTGAAAAAGAAGCCCGGCCGGTTAAAACCACATCAAAAACGGTAAAAGGAAAAGTTGTCTGATGAAACTGAGTTAAAAATCCGAGACGAACAGGTGATGCTGTTCCAATTTTTATTTTCCGGCGTTCCTTATCGGTAATCCATAGATTTCCTTGATAGTTCTTTTCCAGTCCGGCGATTATTTTGAATAAGGTTGATTTACCGCTGCCGTTTCTTCCCAAGATGACGGAAAGCTTTCCTTTGGCAAAGGTTGCATTTACATTTTTAAGTACTTCCTCTTTTCCATAGCCAAAAGAAAGCTGTTCAATAGAAATTATAGTATTCATGAATTCCAGTTTATAGCGTTTCGACGCATCAGATAGATGAAAACAGGGGCTCCAATAATCATGGTAAATACCCCGATAGGGATTTCAAAAGGCATGACAGCTCGGGAAAAATCATCAATTAATAATAAAAATGTTCCCCCGATGCTGATATTAACCCAGACGGTGATATGGTTATTCGGTCCGAAAATCATCCTGCTGATATGAGGTACAATCAGTCCGAACAGGCTGATCACTCCCACAGCAGCTACAGAGGAAGCGGTGATCATAGTGGCTACAGCCATAAGGATAAGTTTAAGCCATAATGGATTGACCCCTACCGCCATTGCTTCATGATCTCCCAGGGCAAGAAGGTTTAGTTTCCAGCGAAGGATCACAATGACCAGTAAACCTATAAGAATCGGAAATACTGCAGTGTGTACTTTCTGCCATGAAGCCGTATGAAGGTTTCCCATAGTCCATTGAACAATAGCCTGTAACTTATAGGGATCACTCAGATACTGAAGGACTGTCAGGAACGCTGTAAACACTCCTGATACAATCATTCCGGCAAGAATCATACTTACAATGGAGGTTTTAGCTCCCGCATAAGATACCGCATAGGTGATCACCACAGCGATTACACCAAAAATAAAAGCTGATATATTGACGGCCATTATCGGAAACAACATTGCCAGCGCTGCACCAAATGCCGACCCTGAGGAAATACCCAGGGTAAAAGGATCCACAATAGGATTCCTGAATACTGCCTGGAGGACACCTCCTGATGAGGCTAATGAGGCCCCTACCAAGAAAGTGAGAATAATACGCGGTAAACGCACCTGCCATAAAATAGTATGCAAACTTTCCTGAAAACCTGCTTTATCTTCAGACAGTCCAAATTCCAGGGCTATGTGGTGAAACAGTTCTCCAAAACCTATATTCTGGCTGGAACCTATCATCAGTGAAACAATAATCAATAGCATAGGCAGCAGGATTAATAAGGACCATGTTTTTATATGTTGCGTCATCAGATCAATCCTTTTTTGCCGTAGATCACTTCAAAGGTTTTCTTTACCTCCTTATCCAGCTGTTCCTGCGTATATTCAGGCATGCACCAATGGCGAAGCTGTTTGGCAAACAACAGAAATTTTACAGTATGTGGATCATACGGAAACGATGGCGACATAGCAAATACCTGCTTGTTTTTTACGGCAGGAAGTGCAGCAAGCTCTTTGAGACTGTAGACATCCGATAATTTGGAGTTCCACAAAACGATCAGGTCCGGATTCCATTTATAAATGGTTTCAGCGCTTATATTAGGAGCTTCCACAGGAACAGGGCATGCATTTTGAGCTCCGGATAAGCTGATGGCCATATCAATTAAGCTTCCTTTTCCGGAAGTAGACATAATACGTCCTTTTGACCATGCATAGTATATTTTTTTAGGAGATGTCTCCCGGGAGGCTCTCATCTTTTTTACTTCTTCCGAAACATAGCCCGTAATTTCTTCTGCCCGTTTTTGTTTTCCAAGGAGTTTTCCTACATTTTTCAGTTCTTCCAAAATTTTCTCATCATTCAGGGATGAGAAAGTAAATACAGGAATTCCCAGGTTTTCTATCTGGTTGATATGATCTTCATCGGTATTGAATGTTAATACCAAATCCGGTTTCAGCCCCACAATACTTTCAGCATTGCTGGATGATCCTCCAAAAGTGGGGGTAGCAATCGTTTTATTTTTAATCCGGTCATCAAGCTTGGATAGAAAGCTGTAGGTATCTTCCATTTCATAGATCTGCTGAGGGATACCTACTATTTTTCCTCCTGCCTGAAGCATATACACATCATCAACAAGCGCATTGTATAAAACAACAATTCGTTGTGCTTCGTGGGGAAGGATGATGGTTTTGCCTCGGCTGTCTTTAGCGGTGACCTGCGTATGGGAGGAGATTTCCTTATCGTAAGAACTGTTAGGCTTATTACAATCCTGTAAAGCAAATACCATTGCAAAAAGGCCTGTAGCAAGCAGGTTTTTAATTTTCATGTACTTTATTTTTTACCAGATAGCGTAATGATCGACAGGATAAAAGCTGAGTATCTGCGAGTTCAATACGTCCATTGTATTTTACAGACAGCTGTTCATATAAATGGCCATCATAGGGAATCGCAAAATGTTGCTGTGGCATAAGAAACAGGGGTAAATGCTGATTACCGATAAAGTAGCAGAAATCCGCCGCTTCAGTATCATTTTTTGCTGAAAAACAGATGGTAAGGCATGTTTTGATGCTAATCGTGGCGATCAGTTGCCCATTGCTGTACAGCCTGTCTCCATGTTGCCATTCCTTGCGGTTATTCAGTCTAAGTTCTAAAACCAGCCCGGATGGTGTAGCCCGGGTCAGTTTCTGTTTCTTGTTTTCAAACCATTCGAGCTCCAGCACTTCCGGACAATCATTCAGCTTATCCTTTATTTTCACTTCATCTATTACGGTTGGCTGTAATGTATTCATTGGTTAGGCTTTCTGAGCCGCTTCTTTTTTTAGTTTTACTTTTTCTTTCAGCCAGTTGCACCATTCATCAATTCCGTCTCCATTCAAAGTACTGATGGTCATTACTTCAAGATTGGGGTTTACTTCGTGGGCATCTTTTGTGACGGCTTCTACAGAGAAAGGAACATACGGCAGCAGATCGGCTTTAGAAACAAGCATCAGCTCACTGGTTAAAAACATACGGGGATATTTTTTGGGCTTATCATCACCTTCTGTAGAGGCAAGAAGTGTTACCCGATAGTCTTCTCCCAGATCAAAAGCGGAAGGACAAAGAAGATTTCCTACATTTTCGATGAATAATAAATCAAGGCCTTCCAGATCGATATGATCCAGCGCCTGCAGGATCATTTGTGCCTCGATGTGGCACATGCCGCCAGTTACAATTTGCAGTGCGTTGATTCCCACTTCGCGCATGCGGATAGCATCACGTTCTGTTTCAGGGTCTCCCACAAGGATTGAAATGCTAAGGTCTTTACCCAGGCGTTTTCCCGTTTCCTGCATCAGGGTTGTTTTTCCCGATCCCGGAGATGAACATACGTTGATAACGCAAATATCTTTTAAACGGTCTCTGATGGCTTTAGCCACAAAATCATTGGCTTTTAATAAATGCAGGGTCGTATTATCACATTGAACGGAACCTACACGGTTTCCTAAACTTTTTGGATTAGCTGTTGACATATGAATGGTCTTTTTGTTTAAAAATTACTTTTGAAATGAAAAGTTCATTTCCCTGAACGATATGGCTGGAAGGGGTTTCACAGTCATCACAGACGAATCTGTGGTACCTGACCGGGAAATCTTTATGACAGTGTTCACAATGAGCAATAATGTCATTGACCAGCACTTCGAGTTCCATTTCCCGATACCGGGGTTGATCGGCAATAAATGCATCGAATGCATTCTGGATCAGAACAGGCTGAACATTGGAAAGCAGTCCGGCTGTTACCTGAACCTGCTGAATATCTTCCACTTTGGCATTATAATGTTCTTCCAATGTGTCAAAAATATCCTTCACTATACTCAATTCATGCATAGCTTATATTTTTTATAGGTGAAACTGATTATCCGGAAATACTTCGGACAACCTTACTTAGAAAATGACTGTAATAATATCCGGGTGATAGGATCACAGGTGGGGTGTAGGAGATAGATCTTAAGAGGTGATCTTAAGATTATGAAATAAGAGGTATTTGGGTAAGTGATAATGATGTACGGATTCTGAATCAGAATGTATTACCGCATTACCGTTTGTTTTTGGCTTCCCCGATAACAGATCGGCCATAAAAAGTGTAAAAGGAAGATCGAGGAACGTTTTGTCAACATCAAAATCATTTTCCGTAATGGAAGCAATGAATAGAATATCCTGTTGGGGAAGAGATTCTGCTGCTTTTAGACCTTTCTGATCCTGTAAAGACCCTTCCTGTACAGTACTTTTTTTATGGTTTGCATATCCCAGAATTGTTGTAAAAAACAGGATAAGCAAAAAAGCAAATGATATGTGGAAGGACTTCTTCATCGGTATTGCAAATTTAGCCCTTTTGTATTCCTTTATTCTTACCAAAAACCTTTTAAAAATGTTCAAAATCAGGAGTAAATAGAGGGCTTACAACCACATGTGAAGACTGTTTTTCTTTGATGTTTAAATGTTTATTTGTCTGATAATCAATTGAGTGTTTTCTGTTTTTAAATAATGTTTAAATTTTTGATATTCCTTTTAAATGTTTAAAAAAATGACTGATTAAGAAGAATTATTTTAATTATAAAAGTCAGGAGGGTTGAACGGTTTAAGTCATTATATACCCAAATATCCTTAAAATATACCTGTTTTTAAAGGTCTGGTCAGTCTATTTTTGCAGGTAGATTACAATGACATATGAAAGCAATAGTACTGGAAAAATTTGGAGATGTAGAAAACCTTGTTGAAAAAGAGATTGAAAAACCTGCCGTAAAAGATAAAGAGGTCCTTATCAGAGCAAAGGCTGTCAGCATCAATCCGGTGGATGTCAAAGTCCGCAGCAGACACGCTCCTCTGGCTGAAGATCTGGCACAATATAATCCGTTAATTCTAGGTTGGGACATTTCCGGTGTAGTTGTAGAGCTGGGCAATGAGGTAACTCAATTTCAAGTCGGGGATGAGGTATTTGGGATGATCAATTTTGTGGGACATGGAAAAGCTTATGCAGAATACGTAGCAGCTCCGGCAGATCAACTGGCTGTTAAACCTAAAAATATCACTCATATTGAAGCTGCCGCCAGCACATTGGCAGCACTTACTGCATGGCAGGCATTTGATAGCTATGGAAAATTGAGAACTACAGATAAAGTCCTGATCCATGCTGCTTCAGGAGGAGTAGGGCACTTTGCCGTACAGATAGCAAAACATATAGGTGCGCATGTAACGGCAACGTCTTCAGCGTCTAACCGGGATTTTGTACTGGGGCTGGGAGCCGACGAGCATATTGATTATAAAACAACCCGTTTTGAAAACATACTTGATGACATTGATTTTGTGTTAGAATCTATTGGAGGAGACAACTTCCAAAAATCAGTTCAGGTTTTGAAGCCCTTCGGTAGTATCGTTACTTTGCCATCCGGTCATACATTGGAAGATGAAATGGCTGCCCAGGAAAAAAAACTGCATGCCTGCTACTTTATGGCAGTGTATTCCAGTGGACGGGATATGCAGCAAATTGCTTCCTTATTAGAAAAAGGTATTATACGGCCACATATCTCTCATGTATTCCGTTTTGATGAAATGAGAAAGGCTCATCTACAGGTTGAAACAGGACGTACTATAGGGAAAGTAGTAGTGGAGCTATAAGATAAGAAGGGATTTATATTATAGTTTTTCCGGTTCACAGCTCGCCGGGAGAAATGAATGAAAGACAGATTGCTGAAGGAATAGTGCTAGTTTGTAAGTAAATATAAGAACTTTCCAAAACTTTTTCCGGCGGTAAATATCAATAAAGCAGAAATGGAAATAATAATAATTCCAAAAGCAGGACTTTTCTGAGCTTTTTCTATCAAAAAGGGAAGAAGATCTTTAGCTTTTATTTGAGTCAGTTCGTTAAATATCTTTTTCATAGTGTTTTGTTTATCAATGAGTAGCAGGATTATGAAGTTTGTTACAGAATAAAAAGCGAAAGAAAATACGTAGCTAGACCTTGCATTTATTTAATCGGAATAAAAAAATATTACGATTAATTTTTTTCTTTCAAAATATAGAGTAAACCCAATGGCAGTCAGCGTTAAAGTCCTTATATTTGGTTGATGTAATGCATTGTAAATAGCTTATGATGTACAATGAAAAAGAAAAGGATATGCAAGAACAGGAAATAGATTTTTTACAACATAACGAATCTGCATGGAATAAGCAGGCTTTGGAACAGAACGAGTGGTCGCAGCCTGTAAGTGCAGAACTGATTGCTCATGCTAAAGAAGGAAAATGGGAAGTTCATCTGACTCCTAAGCCATTGGACAAAAAATGGTTGGGAGAAATCAAGGGGAAGAAAATTTTGTGCCTGGCTTCAGCAGGAGGACAGCAGGCGCCGGTATTGGCTGCAGCGGGAGCTTCCGTTGTGGTTTTTGATATTTCTGACGAACAGCTGAGACAGGATGAGCAAGTTGCCGAACGTGACGGGCTCACATTGAAAACCGTTCAGGGAGATATGACCGATCTTAGTGTTTTTGAAGATGAATCCTTTGATATTGTATTTCATCCGATCTCCAATCATTATGTGGAAGATGTTAATCCCGTTTGGAAAGAAGCCTTTAGGGTATTAAAAAAAGGAGGGGTTCTACTGGCAAGTTTTTTTAATCCTGTCGTTTTTGTAGCAGACCGGAATCCTCAGGATATGGCAGATGGAATCATAAGACCCCAATATACTTTGCCCTATGCAGATATCAGAGATCTTAATCAACAGCAAATTACCGGAAAACTGGAGAATAAAGAAGCTTTGGTTTTTGGGCATACACTTTCCGATCTTATCGGAGGACAGCTAAAAGCCGGTTTTATAATTGAAGATTTTGCAGAAGAAATGCAGCCGAATCCGAGGTTTTTAATTGATAAATATCTGCCGACCTTTATGGCAACTAAAGCTGTGAAACTAAAATAAAAAAATCAGGTTTTCACTACTGCTACAAGGGAAGGTCTACATATTCCTCTCCGCTGGAGAGGTGGCGAAAATTCAAAGAATTTTTGACGGGGTGGTCTTTATAACGTTTTTAAACCCATTACAGTCTTTTTAAAATAAAACTGTAATAAAATAGTACTTTTGCTCAGTCGGATAGCTAAAATGTTCGTATTGAGTACTTATTGTAATGAATAAATCATCAATCAACAATTATTTTCATTCCTTATTCAGTATTGAAGAGGAAGTGGTTGAAAAAATTACAGAAACATTCAATCATTTTGATCTAAAAGCCAATACTATTTTGTTGGATAAAGATACCATCAGTACCAAAACCTATTTTTTGGAAAAAGGCTATGTCCGTTCCTATATACTGAATGAAGATAACGAAGAAATTACCACCAATATTTATGCAGCCCCATGTTTTGTAAATGATTTTTTATCCTTTTTCAGACAGCAGCCCACTAAAGAAGTCTATCAGACGGTTACAGACTGTAGCTTTTGGGCGACAGGTTTAGAAAACGTACAGCACAATTTTCATAATATCCCGGAATTCAGAGAGTTCAGCAGGCTTCTTTTCGTGGTAAACTATTATCAGATCCATGACAGGTTGATAGAGATGGCCAGCCAAAAGGCTGCTACAAGGTATTTCAATCTGATGAAGAAGGATCCTGATATATTTCAGCATGTTCCGTTGAAAGTAATTGCTTCTTATCTGGGAATTAAAGACAGTTCGCTGAGCCGGATCAGAAGAGATATTAATAAAAAATAATTTCTTTTCATTTGTCAAGTGGTATTTCATCGCTTATCACTGATCTTTGCTAAAAAATAATTTAATGAATAAAAAACATATTGTCGTTGTTGGATTAGGGGGAGTAGGCGGTTATTTTGGATTTAAAATAAGCCAGGCTAATGAAACGTCAGAAAAATATAAAGTTTCTTTCATTGCCAGAGGAGAAACCTATGACAAGGTAAAAGAAAACGGACTGACCTTACTATCTCCGGAACATCCTGACAACAGTACTCATCCTGATGCTGTGGAGCAGCATATCAGTGATATAAAAAATCCTGACCTTGTGCTGATCTGTGTGAAGGAATATGATCTCGAAAATGTCTGCAGACAGCTTAAAGAAGTCATTAACGATGATACTGTATTGCTTCCAATGATGAATGGAGCTGATATTTATGACAGAATCAGAAAACTAATCCCGGATCATACTGTATTGCCAACCTGTATTTATGTAGCTTCCCATATTAAAGAAAGGGGAACGGTAGAACATAAAGGAAAAGCCGGTAAGATGATCGTGGGCAGAGATCCTCAACATTTTTCCAGCGAGGTGAACTGGATTGTTGATCTATTGAAAGAAAGTAAAATAGATTTTGATTTTAAAGATAACTCGTTAACGGATATCTGGACCAAGTTTTTCTTTATCGCCAGCTTCGGAATGGTAACTGCAAAGCATAATTCATCTATCGGAACAGTGTGTGCAGATGAGCAGCAGAAATATGAAGCTTCTGAAATCATGAAAGAAATACAACAGATTGCAGCTCAAAAAGAAATTCCTTTGCAGGACGATATTATTGAAGCAACCTTTACAAAAGCATCTACATTTCCTTTCGAAACTCCAACCTCTTTACAGCTGGATATTCATTCCGGAAAAAAAGATAATGAACTGGAATTATTCGCAGGGGCAATTTTAAAATATGGAGCTGACCTTGGTATAGAGACTCCTTTTACTCAAAAGATATATACTGAAATTAAGACAAAATAAGATAAAAATATTTTGGCTAATGCAGTGGAAAATTGATACATAAGGCGGGTTAAAAACCGCCTTATGTATTTGAAATTATAAAATTCATTTTCTTTGATTCATTAAAACTCACGATCCCTGTCTTTGATAGTTCTGAATTTTGTTTTAAAAAAAGTATCAGCTTTGAGGTTGAATTCATGGGTATAGACTACCAGGGTGCTATGGCCGGAATTGGGCAAGATCCACAGATTAGCGTTAGGAATATTTCTGAAAATTTCCAGTGTATGTTCCGGTTTTATGACATCATTATCTCCTCCTATGACAAGAACGGGAACTTTAATATTGTGCAAAGTTTTAGGATCTATATTGGGTTGCTCACTCAG
The DNA here is from genome assembly GCF_016756935.1 of Chryseobacterium sp. KMC2. Classification (NCBI taxonomy): domain Bacteria; kingdom Pseudomonadati; phylum Bacteroidota; class Flavobacteriia; order Flavobacteriales; family Weeksellaceae; genus Chryseobacterium; species Chryseobacterium sp. KMC2. The sequence goes on along the minus strand of NZ_JAESIT010000007.1, from coordinate 139,020 downwards.
TAGTCTTTTATATTTAAGAACAGTATAATCCAGAGCTGTCTTGTCTTTCTTTTGGGCAAATTGTTCTTTAAATTTTGAATAGTTTGCACTTACTCTTTTGAATACATCTGGCTCTACAGCAGTAGAATCCGGGCGTAAATTGGCTCCTGTAATGATCAGCTTCTTTACCTTCTCCGGATGTCTTATAGTTAGCAAAAGCCCATTAATACCACCATCACTCCAACCGATTACAAATGCTGAATCAATGTTCATCTTCTGAAGCAATTCAGCATAATCGTCAGACATTATTTCATAAGTAAGGGCATCTTGTTTATCTATTGATTTTCCGTGAGCTCTGCTATCAGCAACAATAACTTTGTACGTCTTTGAGAAAAAGGGAATCTGCTTAGAAAAATCAACGATTGAACCTCCGTTTCCATGAATGAGAAGTAAAGGTTGCCCCTGGCCATAGGTTTCGCAGTACATCTTTATTCCGTTGACTTCATAATATTTACCTGCTTTTGGATTGTTACCGTAGCTGGATTTCTCTAAAAGCCGGGAGTACTCATTTTTAATCTCTTTAATATTGCTTTGAGCAGACACTAAAGAAGATAGCAGGGCGAGAAAAAATAATATCGCTTTCATAATCTATAATATGTTGATTAAATTATTGATGATATTTTAATTTTCTCAATGAGTAGAAGAAAATTAAATGATGTTACAAAAATGAACTTCACGGGTAAACAGTATATACAGCTCAGGTTCCATGCATGAATTGCTGTCGGCTCAAAAGCTCTTCCTCCGATTCACGATGATCAGGATCATCAACGCAGCAGTCTACCGGGCATACAGCTTTACACTGTGGCTCCTCATGGAAGCCTTTACATTCGGTGCACTTTCCGGAGACGATATAATACACATCATCTGATACAGCGGGATTGAAAGCGTTGGCGTCAGCTTCAGTCCCATCAGGAAATGTTACTCTGCCTGAAAGCTTTGTCTTATCCTGCCAGCGCCAGTCTATAGCGCCTTCGTAAATGGCTGAGTTGGGACATTCCGGTTCGCAGGCCCCACAATTGATGCAGGCATCCGTTATTTTTATGGCCATTTTATTTTATTTTTATGGTTTAAAAAGGGACTTCCTCAACGTTGTCCTGTTTTAGAAATCCCTTACAAACTTAATTAAATCAGTTTCAACAATTTATAACATCATAAACTGTGCAAACTTTTATTTTGAAGCTGTTAATCTTTAGCAATTTTTACTGAAAGTCCATCCATTTCGGCTGTCAGATAGATCTGGCAGGCTAATCTGCTGGTTGCATCGGTGGTAAAAAGTTCTGATAACAGCGCTTCTTCTATTTCATTTTTTTCAGAGAGCGGAATGGCTTCACTGAGGATAAAACAGTGACAGGTGGCGCACATGGCCATTCCGCCACACATTGCTTCCATCGGTAATTCATAGGCTTTACAGATATCCTTAAGGCTTAGGCCCATTTCCAGTGGGCAAAGTAGGGTATGTATATTTCCGTCCGGATCTGTTACTGTAATCGTAATTTCTTCTTTCATAAAGATCAGTCAATGGTAGCTACTACTTGTTTTTCCGCCTGTTTCCTGGTTCCGTCAAAACCTTCTACGCCGCTTACAGTTGTATATTTCAATACAAATTTTTTATTTGGATTAAGGCGCTGATATATACTTTGACAGGCTATTGCAGCTTCATGAAAGCCACATAAGATCAGCTTCATTTTAAAAGGGTAGGTATTGATATCGCCTACCGCATAGACTCCGGAAATATTAGTCTGAAAATCGGTGCCGTTATCTACTTTTATGGCATTCTTTTCCAGTTCCAGTCCCCATTCTGTAAGAGGTCCAAGTTTGGGAACCAAACCAAATAAGGGAATGAAATAATCAGTTTCAATGGTGTGGATAGCCCCTTCTTTCTCAACAACAATTTCACGAAGGTTATCTTCTCCATTAACCCCTGTCACTTCGGCCGGTGTGATGAGATTGATCTTTCCTTCATGTTTTAATTTTTTCACTTTTTCAACAGAATCCAATGCGCCCCGGAATTCATTTCTTCTGTGGATCAATGTTACAGAGGAGGCAATTGCTGCAAGATGAATGGTCCAGTCTAAAGCTGAATCACCACCACCAGCGATCACCACACGCTTTCCTGCATAATCCTCGGGACGCTTTACGAAATAATTAATGCCCCGGTCTTCAAAATCAGCGATGTTTTCAATGGGTGGTTTTTTAGGTTCAAAACTCCCCAGACCTCCGGCAATGATTACTGCTTTTGCTCTGTGTCTTGTTCCTTTATCGGTAATCACTTCAAACAGGTTTTCTTCCAGCTTCAGAAGATGTACGGCAGTTTCATTGAAGGTAAAACCAGGTTCAAACTGTTTGATCTGCTCATAGAGATTATCCACAAGATCACCGGCGAGCACACTGGGAAATCCCGGAATATCAAAAATGGGTTTCTTGGGATATAATTCTGATAACTGGCCTCCCATCTGTGGTAATGCATCTATAATATGACAATGCATTTTGAGAAGGCCGGCTTCAAATACCGTAAACAACCCTGCAGGGCCGGCACCAATGATCAGTATATCTGTTTCTATCATGTTATGATTGATTTATTGTAGTTTTTTCTATTTTTTTTGAGGTGGCTATGCTGATAAGTTTGTCAAACTTTCCGGCATATAAAGATGAAATTTCTGTTTTACGTTCGCTGTCAAACAATGAAGACCGGACTATAGGTACACTGAATGGCAATGGCCAGGCCCTAAGTGATTTGGCTATAGTATCCATCGTATTAATTCCCTGCATAGCCTGTAATCCATCGGCCCAGCATACCAATCCGACAGTTTTATCTGTAAGGTAAGGTTCATATCTGCTGGCAGTTACTTCAAGCCAGTCCAGGCAGTTTTTCATGACTCCGGGGATGCTTCCATGGTATAAGGGAGCAAGCCAGAGGTGGAGGTCTGCATCGGTAAATAGCTGAGCCATCCGTTCCACAGCCAAAGGTGTTTTGGTAAGAGTGACATCAAATAAAGGGATCCCGGAATCAGCGAGAGTGAAAATTTCAGTTTGAATCCCCAGCATTTGCAGACGATCTGAAAAATAATTGGAAATATGTCCTGAAGTAGATTTGGCTCTTCTTTCCAGTGATCCGTTGAATATGAGTGCTTTCATTTTGTTTTATGTTTTGAAAATTACTTTGGGTAGCCCTATCTCTCCATACATCAGGCTTTTAACAAGAGGCTTCAGAAGTCCGGCAGCCAGTAAATAGAGCGAAGGATCATGATCAGCCCGTGCCCGGACAACCACTTTCTGATTTTTATAATGTTTAAGATCCGCATAGGTGAGACGGCGTTTCCAAAGATCAAGAAGAACATCTTCGGCATTGTTTAAATCCACATAAATGGCATAAGGCGATAATTTCTCCATCAGGAACATGTATACCCATGGTGGAATGATAGCATCGGTGGAACAGATGATTCCTACAGCTTTTTCGTTGTATACGGAAAAGTCGATTGCTGCAATTGATTCTTTAAACTCTTTCTCTTTGACAATCATTCCCATAAAAAGATGATCTTTAATATCCAGTTCTACAATTTCAGTAGTAGGTCTGTAGTCTAAAAGATCCAGAGCGATAATGCCTGAAGCTTCTGCTTTATTGATGAAAGTTTCCATAACTGGTTGGTAATCAATTATCTTATTTTTAAAAGGGCTTCTTCATATTTTTTCTCTACTGAAGACCAATCCAGCACAGACCAGAATGAATCGAGATAGTCTGCTCTTTTATTTTGATAAGCCAGATAATAAGCATGTTCCCAAACATCTATCCCAAGAATTGGAAAACCTCTGTTCATAGATAAAACATCCATCATGGGATTATCCTGATTAGGGGTAGAGCTTACTGCCAGAGAACCGTTAAATTTCACATATAACCAAACCCATCCGGAACCGAATTGGCCAAGTCCTGCTTTTTTCATTTCTGCTTTAAGGTTTTCAAGGCTTCCAAATGTTGCTGTAATAACATCATTCAATGGGCCTTCAGGATTTAATTTTGGCGATGGAGAGATAACTTCCCAGAATAAAGAATGATTATAGTGTCCACCACCATTGTTTCTTACAGCCGGACTATACTCACTGATTCTTTGTAATAGTGAATCCAGATCAGGATTGATTTCATTGGTTTGTTCCAATGCTGCGTTCAGATTATCTACATACGCCTGGTGATGACGCTGATAGTGGATGGTCATCGTTTCTTTATCGATAAATGGTTCTAAAGCATCATAAGCATAAGAAAGCTGAGGTAGTGTAAACGGTTTCATTGTATTTATTTTTTTTGATTATTGTCTCACAAAGGTAAACATATATTTGAATAAAACAACTTATTGGTTGTTTTATAGAATTTGAATGCTTTTGCTGAAATGCACTTTAAATCAGTATTTTATGATTGTTTGTTAAAGATTATAGAAAATGACTATCTTTGTTGTTGAAAAATAAAACAACCTAAATATTGTCAAATGAAGAAGTCGGCAGCAGATCGTATCCTGATGTTTCTCAAGATGAGAGGAGAAGCAACTTCACTTCTTATTGCTGAAGAACTGTCTGTTACAAAAGAGGGTGCGAGAAAGCATTTACTGAATCTTGCTCAGGAAGGATTGATCCAATCTACCGTAAAAAGCGAGGGTGTTGGCCGCCCATCTACCTATTATACACTCACCGAAAAAGGATTGGCCCAGTTTCCGGATACCCATGCTGATGTTACTGTACAGCTTTTAAAATCTGTAAAAAATCTTTTAGGTGAAAATGCCCTGGATCTTTTGATCAGTGACAGGGAAAAAAATACCCACGACCGGTACGAAAAAGCACTTTCTAAATCAAAATCCCTTGAACAAAGGTTGGAAGTTCTGGCTAAGGTCCGCAGTGATGAGGGTTATATGGCAGAATGGAAAAAAGAAGGACAGGAATATTTCCTGATCGAAAATCATTGCCCCATATGTGCTGCAGCTACTGAATGCCAGGGTTTTTGCCGGGCTGAATTATCAAATTTCCAGTCATTGATCGGAAAAGACTATACCGTAGAAAGAATAGATCATATTATTTCAGGAGGACAGCGTTGTGTGTATAAGATTAGCAATTTATAATATTGTACATTATTTACGGTTAATTGCACAGCAAATTGACTATTAATATTCACCCTTGAATGGTGAAAGGTGAATCCGCTTCACTATGAATTGGATTTGATGTACCTTTCTCCCGGGAATCAATATATGGTCAGCACTTCCATAAGCATCAGAATAGATACCAGCTTTTTAGAGGATTGGTACTCAGGATTCAGTTTTTCCCGGATTTCCCCCAATGCTTTGCTTAATTTGTTACTAACGGTTTTATTGCTTATTCCTAACGCTTCTGCTGTTTCATTCACCGACATATTTCTCCGGATCCTCATATCATAGACTTGCTGCTCTGTGGAGGGAAGTTGAGAAACTACATTGTCGATCATGGATAACAAAGTAGAAATTTCATTTTCTTCAAGAATTTCAAAATATTCTGTATCTGTCAAATCTGTTTCCAGAGGGAAATCAATCTCATCAATACTCAGGATGGGAGGTGCTTTTTTATAGCTGTTGTAATAATCAATGATCCGGTAATGAAGATGGCGGAGCAGATATCCTTTCGCACTCTCTGATTCATCTGTTTGTATGGCATCCGTATTTTCAATGATTTTCATCCATAAATCCTGGAGCAGCTCTTCGGAAACTTCTTTATCTCTGGTCCGTACAAAAACAAAGCGGTATAAACTATCCCAATATCGGTCATACAACAGCGTAAATGCAGGGCGGTCTCCTGATTTTATTTTCTTTAATAAGGCTGTGTCTGTTAGTTTCATATTGTTGAAACAAAATTACTTAAAGGAAAATTAACTTTTTATGAACTTTAGTTATGGTAAGGTTAAATATTTCTGAAGATCAGAGCTTAAATATGAATTTAATGTTGAATAAATGTAAAAAATATTAAAAATGATAAGCAAAGGGGGCTTAATGTGAATAGAATATTAATAATGCTCTGGGGAAGTTTTTCATTTTCACCGTCTTATAGATAGAAGTATCTGTGAATACGATGAACTATTTTATGAAACGTTTTAAATATAAAAATATTGAAGCCTTTGTTTTCAGGCTTTGGGCAAGGGAAGTTTCGGAAGAAAAAATCTCTGATAAGGAAAATGAAATTATAGAGAAGTGGAAAATCCATGCAGAAAAAGAGCTGGATCCCATTCATATGAAAGAAGCCAGGGAAAGGATATTGTCTGCGCTGGAACATTATTTCATTCCTATTGAAAAAAGCACACAGATCAGAAGCTTTAAAAAATATGCTTACAGTGCAGCAGCTGTTATTGTTTTGCTTTTGTCATTGGGAGGATGGTTTACCTATAATACATTCTTTAAGCCGGATGTTTACGTTGCCGGAGCAGGAAACAAAATTGTACATCTTTCAGACGGAACTGTGGTAACGTTGCTGCCAGGAGCTGAGCTTAGTGTAGATCCATCGTTTCCGGCATCTACCAGAATTGTAGATTTGAAAGGAGATGCTGTTTTTTCTGTAGCAAAATCAAAAACACATCCTTTTATAGTTCAGGCTGTAGGTTTCAGTACAAAAGTATTGGGGACGGTATTCAAAATCTCACAATCCGGAAAGAAAAAAGCAGTGGATCTTTATGAGGGGAAAGTGGCCGTCTCTACTGCAGGGGTTCCTGATTCTTACCTGAAGCCCAATCAGAAGTGGACCAACTTCGGGGTAGCCCGTACTACTGCTATTATCTCATTTGCTCCGGACGGAACCCTGAATAAACAGACTCCGGCATTGCTGTCTTTAAGCTTTAATGATGTTGCGCTAAAAGAAGTGGTGGCCGTTCTGGAAGGCAATTACAGTACAAAAATTTATTACCCTAAAGAAGCAGAAGATAAAAAGATCACCGCAGATTTTACGGGAGGAACAGTGGGTGAAAATATTGAATCACTGGCTTTCATATTAGGGTTGGAAGTCCAGAAAAAAGAAAATACCTATATCCTGAAAAAATAAAACAGACTATTACCAAAAAAACAATTAATCAGATAACCTATAATTTAAAAGAGAACACTCACGTATGAAAAGTTTGAAATGTGGTTTTACCATAGCAGCGTTATTTTTTACTGTAGCAGCAGAAGCTCAGGAATTGGTTCAGAAAGTGTCATTTTCTGTTCCTACAAACAGACCGTTAATTGAAGTATTGGAAGAATTTGCAGGAAAAACCGGGATGAGACTGGCCTACTCAAAAACAGATATCAAAGAGCTGAAGGTAAAAGGAATAAAATGTGAAAACAGTTCTATCAACAGCTGCCTGAAAGATATTACCAACGGACTTCCGGTAGTATTCCGTCTGCATGGCGATCTTATTTCAATACAATATGCCGGTTCGGGTATTGCTGTACCGGGAAACGGACGTATTTCAGGGAAAATTGTTGACGAAGTGGGAAATCCGATTGCCGGAGCAGAAGTAAGTATCGCCCAGAAAACTGTAACCACGGATAATAACGGGGATTTTACTATAGATCTTCCCTCAGGAATCTATAATCTTACGATAAAAGCCCCTAAATATAATACACTAAGGGTAGAGAAACTATCCGTTACCAATAAGGAGACCAATACGGTTTCATTTGCATTAAATACGGCTTCCGATAAAATTACGGACATTAAAGAAGTAGTGGTAACAGCCACCCGTAAAGCAGATACGCAGGCCGGATTACTGACTCAACAGAAAAAAGCAGCCCAGATGAGTGACGGAATTTCGGCGGAACAGATCTCTAAAACTCCGGATAGTGATGTAGGGGGAACGTTAAAAAGAGTTACCGGAATTACAACTATAGATAACAAATATGTAGTGGTAAGATCAATGGGAGAACGCTGGAATACGGCAGCTATGGATGGTATCAATTTGCCCAGTACAGAAGCTTATAACCAAAATTTCTCTTTCGATATTATTCCTACCGCCATGGTGGAAAGTGTAGTGGTGAGTAAATCTGCAACTCCGGATATGAATGCCAGCTTTGCAGGAGGGTATGTAGAAGTGAGAACAAAAGATATTCCCAACGAAAACTTCACTACGGTGACATTGGGAACTTCCTACAACGATCAGACAGCATTTAAAGAATTCCTGACCCGTAAGCGAGGAAAATATGATTATTTCGGATATGATGACGGAACGAGAAACTTCCCGAAAGGGCTCGAGGCTATGGGCATCAATAACCCATTATTTTTCGAGCAGTCTAAACAGTTCGCCAATGATAATTTTACGACGTATAAGACGAGAGGGGATATGGGATCCAATATACAGATGGCAATCGGAAGAACATATGCCCTTAAAAACAATAATAAATGGGGTTTTGCAGGGGCTTTTATCATTAAAAATGAACAGAATAAACTGGATATCGATCATACTGGAAGAGGAAACTGGCTGGATACTACCGGACCTCTTGATGCCAACGGGCAGATTCCTTTTTATAATTTTAAAAATACAGGAGCTTCTTACAATTACAATTCTACACTGGCAGGAATGCTGAATTTTGGATTGCAGCTTAATAAAAGCAGAATTTCCTTCCGTAATTCCTACACGCATATTTATGACAATACCCTGACCCGGATTACAGGCTGGAATGAATATACAAGTGGAAGTGGTTTGCCTTCCAATGCGGAAACTTCTTATAACTATTTTTATAACGGTGTTATTCCAAACAATGATCCTTCGCAAATTAAATCTTTGGATAAACCTTTTACAGGAAACACCAATTACCCTGTTTACCAGATGTTCCTGCAGAATAAACTGGAAGGTAATCACAAACTCGGAAATATGGAGATCAGCTGGTTTGCTGCCAGAACCGGAGTTTCCTCAGATACAAAAGATTATACACTGCATCAGAGTTTATATAACTTTATAGGAAGTGAGATTTTAAGCTATCACGAGGTCAATAATTCCTCAAGTGATTTTGCCAGAGGATATATTGGGACTAAGGAAACTGATTATAATTATGGGGCGTCATTTAAATGGAATTTAGATAGAGCAGCCTTTAAAAATGATATCAAGATAGGGTATGCCGGTGCATCTAAAACGAATACCAACCAACAGCAGAAATTTTTATTGAGAGTAGATCCGAACAGGAATGTTCCGAACAGTAAAATACTACAGATGTACGGTGCTCTTTCCGATTGGTTTGATGGTTCTCATTATGTTCCCGGTGGGATTGGATGGCAGACCAGGCCTCTTTATAAAAATGATAAATATGAAGGTGAAGTGGAGCAGCATGCCATGTATCTTATGTTTGATAACCGTTGGAGGAACAAATTCAGATTGGTCTGGGGATTACGGGCAGAATATTTTAAATATGATCTTATTTCTCAGCAACTCGATACTGAAGATGCCAGAAATGTAAACAAACCGAGCGTTGATGATAAACCGTGGCAATGGATGCCTTCTGCCAATTTTACCTACAGTCCTACCAATAAAATCAATGTGAGACTGGCTTATAATAAAACGGTCATCCGTCCTCAGTTTAATGAAAGAACAGGATTACCCTATTTTGACCCAATAGCCAACGGTCAGATTTATAATACAGAAATGGTATCTTCTGTAGTCAATAATTATGATTTTAAATTTGAATGGTTTCCGGGATTGGGAGAGATTTTTTCTGCAGGGATCTACTATAAAAATATAGACCATCCTATAGAGCGTGAAGGTTATATTTCCAATGAGGGAAACCTGTACCTGTACAATGGAAATTCTAAGAATGCAAAACTGAAAGGTCTTGAAGTGGAAGTACGGAAAAACCTGGGATTCATTGCAGCCAATTCCATATTATCCCATCTTTTTGTAAGTGGAAATTTCACTTATAACGACACTAAAGTCATTGCTTTTAAAGATCGGGAGAAAACCGGTGACAATGATGCTACCTACGAAGTTTCCAGACCTCTGTATGGGCAGACTCCTTATGCTTACAATTTGGGATTAATGTATGATGATGAAAGACTGGGGCTAAGCTTCCTGTATAACGCTAAAGGTGATCAATATATTACCGTAGGTTATTCTTATAACGGGGAAGAAATACAGCGGCCGTATGCCGTAGCAGATGCCCAGATCTCTTATAAATTTCTTCAGAACAGAAATCTTGAAATCAAATTAAATGTCAAAAACCTTTTCAACAGGGTAAAGGAATATTATAACAATTTTAATTCCTATGCAGGAAAGAAAAGTGGAGGCGGAAGCGGCCTGGAAACAGAAAGGGAATCCCTGGAATTGTTACCGGGAGCTACCAATAAATATGATAAAAATATTGACAAAATCTTATTTCGTGCTTACAGTGGAAGAATATTCGGGCTAAGTGTGAATTATACATTTTGATCAATAATTAGATAAAAGTGAAGAGCTCTTGATATAGAAATGTACAGGTTTCGGAATCCTGAACATGAGCCGGATCAATACTGATGATGCGCACAGCAGTACCGGATCAGCTAAAAACCGAACGCTACTATATTTTTCCGGATAGTAGCGGATAAACAGGAAACCCCGGCAGATCAGCTCCTCATGGGATGCAGGGTGAAATAAAAACCAAATCGCAGGAATATAGAGGCGGATATTCCTCAATATTAAAATTTCCGGTCCTAACATAAACAACCGGATCTCTTAAAAATTATAACAATGAAAAAACTAACTCTTATTGCAGCTGCTGCATTATCTCTTACTGCTTGTCAACACGATAACTTAGCAGATTCTTCTACACCATTCGATATGAAAGCAACTTCTGCGGAATATCTTACGGCTTCTGCGCTTCCTGTTACTACTGTTAGCGGTGCTATTACTTCTAATACTACATGGAGTGGTGTTATAGAGCTTGACGGTACTGTAGCTGTTAAAAATGGAGCTACCCTTACTATTCAGCCAGGAACTTTTATCAAAGCTAAACCCAACGCTTCAGGAGAAGGTTCAGGAATTTTAGTAATTACAAAAACAGGTAAAATCAATGCTACCGGTACAGAGTCTCAGCCTATTATTTTTACTAGCTACAAATTATTGGACGGAAACGAAGACACTTCTGCAACTCCTGGAGATTTCGGAGGGGTAATCCTTTTAGGAGATGCACCTACCAATGTACCTTCTACAACTACTATTGAAGGTCTTACAGGAAGTGATTATTATTTCGGAGGAACGAATCCTTCTCATAATGCAGGGATCTTAAAGTATGTACGTATCGAGTTTGCTGGGTACGATTTCGTAGGAGCTAACTCTGGTAATGAAGTTAACGCTTTATCATTAGGAGGTGTTGGAAACGGAACTACTTTAGATCATATCCAGGTTTCTTACGGCCAGGATGACTCTTTCGAATTCTTTGGAGGTACAGTAAATGCTTCAAACCTAATTTCTTTTGCTGCTGAAGATGATAATTTTGACTTTGATAACGGATATACAGGAACTATTACTTGTGCCCTTTCTTTGGCAGATTACAATTCAGCACATACTGTAAGTGGTGGAAGTCCTGACTCTAACGGTATTGAGTTGGATAACAACGCTACAGGTACAGCTACTTCATTGATTACAAATCCTATAATCAATAACCTTACGATCATTGGTGCTAAATATGGTAATGCAGGACAAGGTGCTGCATACGAAAACGGTATCCATATCAGAAGAAACGGTAAGTTAACTTTAAATAATGCTGTAGTAACAGGATATCCGGTAGGGATCAAAGTAGAAGGTACAGGTTCTGAGCTTTCTTCTGCTTCTACTTTAAACACTATTCAGGTTCATGGCTTTACAACTTCTGTGACAGGAGCAGGTACAGCAGGAATTCCGGCAGCTAATCTTCTTACAGGAAATACAGCGGCATTATGGGGAATGAGCCAACCATTCTTCAACGAAGGTCTTTGGAATGTTTCACCTAGAAACTGTGGAAACTTCCAGGGAACTTGGACAAAATACAATTTTGCTATTGTAGAATAATAAATTTTTAAAAGCAGGGAAACAGCGTATGCTGATTCCTTGCTTTTTATTACTCAAAAAAATCATAATAATAATTGTCATGAAAAAAATAATTTTATCATCTGTTCTGTTTTTATCTCAGCTGGCTACAGCACAAACCCTGGTATGGGGAAATACTTTTGATACTCCTGCTGATCTTCAGGGATGGACTTTCCATGATCTGAATAACAACAGCAATGGATGGCTTCAGGGACAAAATATTTATCATAATGGTACTTCTATGGTATATGGAACTGCAGGGGTTCTCCGTCATTCCATTAACCTAGTTCCAACGGGAAATGCAACAGGATTTTTGGCGGAAAATGACTGGATCATTTCTCCTCAGATTGATTTGACAAATACCGCAGGAACCATTACTCTGGCTGCCTATATCGGAAGACAAAGAACTACCCATACTACGCTTGGCAGAGACCTTTATATCTATGTAAGTACTCCTCAGAAAGCAGTTCCTGAATTGTCAGATTTCCAGGCAATGACTGTAGATACTGCAGGGAATGAGCTTCCAAGCCCTTATAAAATACAAGTGGGAGGATCAGATAATCCTTTCCCTACAGATCTTACCCAATTTGTACAGGATCTGGTAGATATCTCTGCTTTTGCAGGAAAGAAAATCTATATCGGATTGTGGTCCAACAGAAAACCTAACAGTAATAATATCCAAAATATCAATATCGATGAAATGGCTATCTATGCCAGCGCATTTTTAGGAACAAAGGATGTAAAAACAAAGAAAAATCTAACTCAAATAGCAGAGAATCCTGTAAAAGAAACTCTGAAATTAAAGCTTAACCCGGAATTGAAAGAAAAAACAGCAGTAGTAAGTATTTACAATGTTGCAGCCCAAAAAGTGATTACAGCTCAGTATTCCCAATCTATTAATGTAGCAGGATTATCGGCAGGAACTTATATCGCGGAAATTACTGACGGAAAGACTACAGAGCGATTGAAATTTATTAAAAAATAATCAGTTAACTCTTAAAAAAAACCAATCATTAAAGAGACCATCAAATTTCACATATACAATAATGGATAACATTTTAATTAAAAGGTTATCCGAAACATATCCAACTAGTTTTTTTATAATTATGTATTGCCCTGCTCATCGGGTGGGGCAATATTTTAAAGTTTAAATGATATAATTGATTCAAAAAGATGAATAAGATCTTTGCATTACTATTCTTTACCATCCTATTTTCATGTACAGACAACACTGTAATGGAAAGGTATGATAAAATACAGAAACCCGGAGAAGTAACCATTAAAGGATTTTCAAAACCTGATGTACTTCAGCTGAGGTTTAATGGAGTTCCGGTATCTATTAACGGAAATACTTCATACACCAATAAAATAGAAACTCAGCTTCAGTTTGTATTGGATGAAGGGGAAACCAACAAACTGGGAATATATAATAATGAAACAGGAGCCGAAATCAGAAAATATACCATTAGCTATGACAATATAGCAGATTATAAAAATCTATACTTTTTTAATCTTCCCGGTATTTTCCTGCAAACCTATGCCGTAAAGCCTCAGGTTAATTTTGGGAAAGTAGGATTTGAATTTATTTTTCCTAACCTGGGAGAATTTTCAGGATCATCTCTTACCCATGTAAAAGGCATTTTAAAAAGAGAAAATGGAGTGGTACTGGCCGAATTTGAGAGCATTGGAAAGGATGATTTTACCGCGGTGAAAATTTATAATTCATTCAGTGCTACCGCTCCGGTATATCTGGAATTATATAAACCGGGAACTACAGAACCTTATGTAGGGTCCGAAATGATTAAAGTGACCGTAAAACAACATATGGGAGCTAATATGATCGTACTTCAGGAAAAATTGGAAAATGGAGTATGGGTTGTAAAGGGAGACATTGATGTAGCAGAATATCTGTAATTATATATGAAAAAATTTTTGAAATTTCAGTTTATTGCTATTATAGCCTTTTTCGTTTCGTGTACCAATAATGACGAAAGTGCGCCTGTTTTCCCCGACGGAAGTACAGAATCCCTGAATGTCTGGGTACAGGACAGCATGAAAAGGTATTATTACTGGGCTGATCAGATGCCTGCCAAACCGGATTATCACCTTCCCGCAAAAGATTTTTTTAAAAGTCTGTTATCCCCTCAGGACAGGTTTTCTTTTATCGTCAATACGCAAGATTCCTCTACATATCCGCGTTCGATACGAAATATGTACGGCTTTGATTATACAGTGATCCAGCTTACCAGTGGAGAAGTGGTTACGGTGATCAAACTGGTCCTTACAAACTCTCCGGCTTTCAATGCAGGTCTGGAAAGAGGAATGATTATTACAAAAATAAATGGAAAAGCAGTGACGGCTGCCAATGCAGAAACCATTACTTCTTCTATGAAAGATCAAACGGTGATAGATCTTAAGGTGGGAAGCTGGAAAAACGGAGCTGTTGCCGATGAAAAGGATGTCACCGTGTATTATGGGTATTCTTTGGAACAGCCTCTCTTATCAAAAATTTTTAATGAAAACGGTAAAAAGACGGGGTATCTGTATATTTATGATTTTCCGGATGGGATGACCCCTATGCTTAATCAGAAGTTTGCAGAGTTTAAAGCTGCCGGAGTTCAGGAATTGATTCTTGATCTAAGGTATAATTATGGAGGTTCCGTTTCATCTGCCGCAGCACTTTGTGCATTAATTCCCTCAGGAATATCAGCCAGTTCACCCTTTATTATTTTTAAAGGAAATAAAAACGGAGGTGAAGTTAAAAGAACCTTTGGACAACAGATTTCTTACGATCCTAAGGCGCTTGATTTTAATGTATTGCACGCCAATTCATTAGGATTGAATAAACTCTATGTTCTTACCTCAAGCAGTACTGCATCAGCCGCAGAAATAGTAGTCAATAACCTGAAACCCTATCTGCAGGTTGTCCAAATAGGGGATGTTACCCTAGGAAAAGATATGGCCGGGTTTGTAGTGGAAGACAAAAGGAAACCCAAAAAGATTTCCTGGCAGATTCACCCTGTTATTTATAAGGTATTCAATGCGAACGGAACAGGGGAATACAGCAATGGGATTTCCCCACAGTTTAAGGTGAATGAATACACTCAGCTGCCATTACTTCCATTGGGAGATCCCGGAGAAACCTTAATTTCAGAAGCTTTAACCAATGTTTATTTAAAACAGGTCCATTCTGAATCCTACCACAAAACAAAAATTCTGTATCAAAGTGATGTACCTTTTGCTGCAAAGGGAAAGTAAACGGAAAAATTAAAAAATGAATGAAAAACTGTTATTAATCTTCTTTAAAAAAATTAAAAAATAATAAGATAAAAAATTAATATCATGCAGGGAATAGAACCACAACTTCATACAAGCCTCACCAGCCGTATCGAAAATTACCGTCTTTTATTAGAAGCTTTGGAAGATCCTGAATCCCGGTCTTCTGACATTGCTCTGCAAATTTCAGAATTAGGAAACCTGTATGAAGATTATTTATCCAATAAAAAGAACCTAGAGAAGAGTATTAAAAACTATAGAGAGTATCATGAGAACCTGAGAAAAAGACTGACCATCAGGTTTCGGGAACTCAAAAGAAAGGCAAGACAGAAATAATCCTGAATAGGAGATAGCCATTATTTTTGACCTGCTTTCTGTAGTCTTTCTTGCGAAATTCATACATTTATACAATCAAGATGACAGAGGGTATATTTATGAATTTTAATACGACTGAACTTTCCGGCTATTTACAGATATTTTGGCATTTTTCATGGCTGGAATGGATCGTATTCAGCCTTATCATTAATGTTTTTCTATATCTGTTTTCTATTGGCCTATACCTTTTTATAGAGAAGACATGTCCTAAAAGCAGACTTCAGGAAAAAAATCATCCCATTACGTCATCCGATTTTTATCTTAGTATTTTGACGATTGCCTGCAACTGTCTTGTACTTTTACTGGGGGTATTTTTATGGAAAAACGGATGGATTGAAGTCGGAAATAAAGAATCGGCGGTTTGGATAGTTTCAGAGGTCGTTGCTTTACTTCTCTTAATGGATCTCCTGATGTATTTTTTTCATTATGCCGCTCATATACCCTTTGTATATGCCTTACTGCATGGTAAACATCATGAGCATATAAGCACCAATTACTTAAGCCTTTTTGTGCTTCATCCGTTAGAAACGATTGGATTTGGGGTGATGATGCTTGTTTTGTTGATCTGTTATCCTTTTTCTGTTGTTTCCATTTCCATTTATTTACTGCTCAATCTTATTTGGGGAACGATAGGCCATTTGAACAGGGAATTTTTTCCTGCAAAGTTTGACAGATATTGGATAGGAACCACCAGATTTCATAACCAGCATCATTTGGATGGCAGTAAAAATTTTGGATTTTACACCTCTATCTGGGACAGACTGTTTGGAACATATAAGTAAGAGAACTGAAGCTGTAAGAGGAAAGGTTATTTTCAATCGATTCTATATTCGCTCACTTAAATATAATGTAATCGTAAATAATTTTTGCGTCAAAAAATAAGCTAAAATGAGTTTCTTTCAATAAATATGTTTTAACGCAAAGTTTTTAGATGAGAGCTGATTATTTTAAGAGGGCAAAGAGACAGTGTTTACAATAAATAGAATTGGGTTGATTAAAGTTTGAGATGGAGTAAAACTTTCCCCAGCAGATCATTAAAATTCTTCAATTCTTTAGAGGTTAATATCGAAGCAGTCTGCCTGGTTATATTTTCCCGGAATGTTTCTGAATTTTCGATAACAAACCGTCCTTTCTCCGTTATGTGAAGATTGAATTTTCGTCGATCGGTTTCATCCTGCTTCTGGATAATGAAATCATGGCTGATCAGGAATTTTAATTGCTTTGAGACAGCGGCCTGGCTGATATTGAAAGAAGTGGATACTTCTCTGCCCGTTACTCCCTCTTTCCGCAAAACAAACTCCATAATATTATAATGAGCTGCTGTTACTCCATTAATATCCCCTCTGTTCATATGAGCAAGAATGAGACACTGAAAATCAGTAAATGTGTTAAAAAATTCTTTTTCAATCGCTTTCATGAGAAATATGCTTAACTTAGTTAACTATTAACAAAGGTAATCATTATATCATGGAAAATATAGAAATTACAAATGCAAGGCAAAATAATCTCAAAAATATTTCCATAGAAATTCCAAAAAATAAGATTGTTGTTTTTACGGGAGTATCGGGTTCCGGAAAATCTTCTCTGGTATTTGAAACCATTGGAGCTGAAGCCCAGCGTCAGATTAATGAAACTCAGAATAGTTTTGTCAGAAACCGATTACAGCATTATGGAATACCGGATGTGGATAAAATTGAGAACCTGAATGTTCCTATCATCATCAATCAGAAAAGACTGGGGGGGAATGCGAGGTCTACCGTAGGAACAGCTACTGATGTATATGCTTCCCTGAGACTGTTATTTTCAAGAATGGGAATCCCGTTTGTGGGGTATTCCAATGTTTTTTCCTTTAATAATCCCCAGGGGATGTGTCCGGAATGTGAAGGACTGGGTTTTATCCAGGCCTTGAATATTACCACTCTGATCGACAAGAATAAATCTTTACAGGAAGGGGCTGTCAGATTTCCAACCTTTCAGCCGGGAGGCTGGCGTCTGACAAGATATACCTTATCCGGATATTTTGATAATGATAAAAAGCTGAAAGATTTTACTGACGAAGAATGGGAAACACTGCTCTATGCAGAAGAGCATAAACCCAAACATCCCCATAAAGAATGGGGGAAAACGGTAAGATACGAAGGGATTATTCCAAGAATAGAAAAAGCATTCCTAAAAAAAGATTCAAAAGAAAACATAACGAGGAAAGATGCGTTGAAAAATGTTGTCACAACAAAGACCTGTCCATCCTGTAAGGGAAAGCGGCTTAATGAAAAAATACTGTCCTGTACCATTAAAGGAAAAAATATTGCGGATTGTACAGCACTTTCAATGGATGAATTGCTTGAATTTATTAATTCGCTGGAATCCAAAACCTATGATGTTATCATTAAGGAGCTTTCCGGAAAACTCCAAAATATAATCAATATAGGGTTACAATACCTTACATTGGACCGAACTACCCAAACGCTTTCCGGAGGGGAATCTCAACGGATAAAAATGGTAAGGAATCTTGGAAACAGTCTTGTTGATTTGCTGTATATTTTTGATGAACCTAGCATTGGTCTTCATCCGAAGGACCTACAGAACATTATCCGTATTATGGAACAGATCCGGGATAAAGGAAATTCCGTTTTAATCGTAGAGCATGATCCCGATATTATTAAAATGGCAGACTGGGTGATTGATATGGGCCCCGGATCCGGAAAAAAAGGAGGAAAAGTGATGTATGAAGGAACGTTTAATGAGCTGAGGCAATCTACAGGTAAAACCGGATCTTATTTTGCTGAAAAGCCGGTTATTAAGTTGCATCCCCGAAAACCAAAGGATTATCTGAAAATCAGGAATGCCCATCTGTATAATCTTAAAAATATAAATGTCAGTATTCCCACAGAGGTATTGACTGTAATAACGGGAGTGGCAGGTTCAGGGAAAAGTACTTTGATCAATAGGATATTACCGGATTTTTATCCTGATGTGACGATTATAGACCAATCGTTATTTACAGCCAGTGCCCGTTCCAATCTGCTTACTTATTTGAATATATCAGATACGGTACGTAAGCTTTTTGCTCATGCCAGCCACGTTTCAGAGAAGCTTTTTAGCAGAAACAGTGAAGGAGCCTGTAAAAACTGCAAAGGGTTGGGTATCGAAAAAATAGATCTTGCATTTATGGATGATATTGAGCAGCCCTGTGAAGAATGTGGCGGCTCAGGATTTTATCCTAAGGTTCTGAAATATCAGTACAATCAGAAAACAATAGTAGAAGTCATGAATATGACCGTTTCAGAGGCGATATCCTTTTTTACCGATGAATCTGTCATTAAACACTTTGAGGTATTGATAAAATTAGGACTGGATTACCTGACGTTAGGACAAAGACTGGATAGTTTTTCAGGAGGTGAGAGACAGCGTCTGAAACTTACCAAAGAACTGAAACACAGTAACCGGACCATTGTCATGGATGAACCGAGTACGGGTCTGCATCCCAGCGATACGCGGAAATTACTATCTTTCCTAAATGCTCTTACAGATAAGAAGAATACATTAATTGTTATAGAACATAATTTAGATATTATTGCCCAGGCAGATTGGATCATAGATATAGGTCCGGGTGCCGGGAAATTTGGGGGTGAAGTTATGTTTGAAGGAAGTCCGGAAGCACTGTTGAAAAATAAAACATCCTATACTGCGGAATTTCTGAGGAAACATATTCAGGGATAAAAAAACCGTTACAATAAAAAAGGGTGGTAAGAATGCTATGAAGATTTGAAACATAGTATTCTTACCACCCTTTTTTAATAATTTAAACCTGTTTATCTGGATTGATCTGCGGTTTTTATAGTCTTTTTGATTCTCTCTTCAATCACTCTCCAGTCATAGAAATGAAATATCCTGCCATTGCTCATAGCAACAAATACTCCTTTTGGAAAGGCAGGCCCCAGATTAATATTCGTTACTTCAGAACCGTCACTTTCACTGGTAGAAACAGGAATTTCTGCAATTTTTCCTTTTGCAGGATTTTCTCTGAGGTAAACATTAAATGTGTCTTTCTGTTGGTTGGAAACCAAAATATATCCATTCTGTGGGGAGGTAGGATAGATGGAAATTCCCTCTACATCAGAGGTGAAATCTCCTTTTCCAAAAACCAATAATTCATCATTTCCTTTTGCCGGATCTGCATAATATTGGTGTACTCCAAACTGTTCGTCAGAATAATATATATAGCCTTTTTCATCATCTACAGCAATACTTTCAATTTCCTTTAAACCACTGTATTTTCCAAACTTCCTGACTACCTCACCTGTGATGGTTCCGTTTTTCTCAGAAAGCTTATATTGCCAGAGGTAACCGTCTTTCGGACCTGATTTTCTTCCGACAACAACAAATATATCTCCTGTTCCCGGGTTTTTATACATAGAAATACCCATCGGGCCACGCTCTGTTTCTCCTTCAAATACAGAGATTTCTCCCACTTCTTTCAGCTCGGGAAGAGTATACAGTTTTACTTTATTGGTTTCTCTTTCTGTCACTGCAGCAATGTCTACTTTTTTACCATTCACCGTAAAACCATATTCAATATCCACATTATTGGGACGTTGAAGTCCCGAAACTTTATGGATGATTTTTCCGTTAAGATCGAAGGCGTACAGCCCACCATCAGTATCTTTATCCGTTCCGATGATGATACTTTTTGAAGCGTCTTCAGGATTGATCCATATTGCCGGATCATCGGTGTCATGAGCTACGGTCTCGGTAATAACGGTTGGTTTAAGCTTTTCTCCCAATTCTTTCTGCCCTGTACAGCTGATCGCAAAAGGAAAAACTGAAACTGCAATGATATAATATTTTATTTTCTTCATGATTATTTTAAAAGTCAAATTTTACCCCCATGGTAAATCTGGGTCTGTAATATTCTGCCTGAGCCGTTCTGCTCTGAATTCCCTGATAATATCTTAACGGCTGATTGGTCAGATTATTGGCTTCAGCAAAAATCCTCAACTGGCTGGTGATTTTATAGGAAGCATTGGCATCCAGAAAAAACTGCTTATCATAATACCGGTCATCAAAAGCTTTTCCTCCCAGTTCATCAATATAATGAGAAGCATAATTCATAGATACTCTGGCTGAAAAACGCTTGTTTTCCCATGAAAGAGATCCGTTGAACATATGGGGTGCCGCTCCGGGAAGTCCTACATCCGTTCTTTCAATACCGTCTTCATTAGTAATACCTTTTGCCTTGGATTTCGTATAGGTATAGTTGACATATACACCAAGACCTTTCCAGAATGCTCCGGGAATAAAATCAAGCTGTCTCTGCAATGCGACTTCAAATCCGTAGATATCTACATTATCACCATTACGCTGCTGGGTAAATTTCCAGTTGCTTTCACCGGAAGGAATAGGGTTGGATTGCCCTGCAAAGTCGGCAGCGAAGTCACCAGCCGTATAATTTCTTTTGGAGTATGTGTAAATGAAATTATTAAGGTTCTTATAGAAAATTCCTCCTGAAAGAATCCCTACAGACTTAAAATACTTTTCAGCCATAAAATCAAAATTATAAGCGTAGGTAGCTTTTAAGTTGGGATTTCCGGCTGCCACAATTTCATCTTCAGAGATCACATTCAGGTAAGGTACCAATGAGTAATAGTTCGGACGGGCAAGTGCGGTAGTAAATGCAGCACGAAGTATAAGATCCTGTACCGGAACATATTTGAAAGAAAGGTTGGGAAGAACGTTGGTGTACGTATTGGTATTGTTTATCTGTCCTACGAGGTCTTTTTCATTCATAACGTAATTCCCGGTATAATCAATCTTTGTTGTTTCCACACGTGCCCCAACAATCATGGAAAGTTTGTCGTTAAAATCCTGATCCCAACGGATATACCCTGCATAGATCTGTTCTTTAGCGGTATAGTTGCTTGAAAGGAATTTTTCAGGTTTGGATTTGCCGTTGAACAGACCCTGGTTAAATAAGTCTAATCCTCCAAGATAGGCCGGATCAACAAATGTGCCCGGAACATAATTTCCTGCCTGAAAGTTGTGTCCGTCAAGATAAACCGTAGGCACGGATAGCAGACTTCCCATATTGCTGATCGGTTGGAAAGCATAAAAGTCATTTTCCCTTTCTTTTTCCTTCAGACGCATACGGAAACCTGTACGAAGTCTTCCTTTTTGATCTTCAATGACAGAAAAAGGAAAACGTACATTCACTTTTGCCCCAAACTCCTTCTCCTGGGTAAAGCTGTTGGCATCCGAAAGATCACTTAATTTGTAGCTTCCTAAATTATCAGCAGCCAGAGGGGTAATAACCGGGTTTTCAGGATCACTGAGATTCTGAGAGAAGTTCATTTTGCTGTTTTCAAATTCTATATAGCGCTGATGAGGTTTATCTTCACTGGCTATAGCATAATTCATAGACCAGTCAAGGTCTACTTTAGATCCAAGCAAATGCTCGCCCCGTAAGGCATAATTCTGAACTTTTTGTTTTTCCAGGCGGGTGTTATCATTGCTTGCATCGCCACCTTTGTTCTGTCTGGTAATGCTGCCTTTCCAGTCTGTGATTTCCGTTTCATCGGCATTATACACAGGCTTTATTTTATATCCCAAAGCATAGCGGGTTTCCTTATCATTCCTGAAATTGTACATCGCTGAAGCATAGATCTTATTTTTTGAATTGAATTCATAATCCATATTAAGATCAAAACTATGCCTGATACGATGCTCATTATAGTAACGAACGCCCATTTTGCTGATGTATGCTGTTTGGGCAGCGTCATTAGCCAGACTCCATACGGGTTCTATATTATCTGAGCCGAAATTATTGTTGTTATAGGAAAAACTGAATACAGCACCCAGCTTTTTATTTAAAAACCTGTTTCCATATACGAATCCTGCTGTATAATTGCCTTTTTCACGAATCGGGCTATATCCTCCGGCCAGGGTTGCTGAAATTCTCTGTCCGTTAGGGGAAGCCCTTGTGATAAGATTTACAGAACCTCCGATAGCATCAGCATCCATATCGGGAGTTAAGGTTTTATTAACCTCAATGGTAGAGATCATATCCGAAGGAATCAGGTCCATCTGTACATTACGGTTGTCTCCTTCTGCAGAAGGAATCCTGTCTCCGTTTAGGGTAACAGAATTAAGATTTGGGGCAAGACCTCTGATAATAAGATTTCTTGCTTCACCCTGATCATTCTGGATAGTAACTCCCGGAACACGTTTTAATGCATCTCCAATATTGGCATCAGGAAAACGGCCGATCTGATCGGAGGAAATCACATTGGTGATATTGGCATTGTTTTTTTGTTTGTTTAAGGCTCTTGCCTGGTTTTTTAAGGTAGCGCCTGAAACTACAATTTCAGCAATAGAGTTTTCTTTTTTATCAAAAACAATATTTTGACGGGTGTTTTTTTCAGGTTCAACGGTTACATTATACTCATGCACTCCATATCCCAGGTAATCAATCTTCATGGTATAAGTGCCTGGAGGAACATTAAGGAAGACAAAATTTCCATGTTCATCAGAAGTTGTATAGATATTTCCGGGATTTAAAGATATCTTGGCTCCCGGTAATGCAATCT
This sequence comes from Chryseobacterium sp. KMC2, assembly GCF_016756935.1. NCBI lineage: Bacteria > Pseudomonadati > Bacteroidota > Flavobacteriia > Flavobacteriales > Weeksellaceae > Chryseobacterium > Chryseobacterium sp. KMC2. The sequence goes on along the minus strand of NZ_JAESIT010000007.1, from coordinate 115,749 downwards.
TAGCGTCGTCATTAATATTTCCGGAAAGAGAACCGGTTTGTGCATAGAAAAAAATAGAGGCACAAAACAAAACGGATGTAAAAATTTTCTTCACTTTCTTTTATTAGGTTAAAAATTGAAACAAATTTAAACGTCTGTTTGGGGAAAGTGTTGAAGTAAAAATTAAGATTGTTTTAAGATTTGTTAATATAGGAAGCGGGAAGCTCCCTATTTTCCTAGGTTTCAGATCCCAACCCCTTTGCCGAATGATTTCCTTCCAGTAAGAAAGTCAATTCATCACATTGTATAATTTTACCATCCTGAATGGTAAATTCTGCCAATACCTTATGCAGAACGGTACTTCCATCTTTTAAAACAGATGTTGCGATGTGCTTGGTAAAAATAGTGTTCCCGTTTTCAGCACTGTTAATAATTTCGAGCTTTTGTTCAGCTACTTTTTCTTTAAGTTTTTTTATGTGCAGGACGAATTCGTTATAATCTAGCTGGGTATGATCTACAAACTGGACATATTGCTTGGAAAAGTACTTTTCAATTGCTGACTGATCAAAAACAGGGTTTTCCAGCACCTCACTGAAAACCTGTTGTATAAAATGTTTCATAATTTTATTATTTGAAACAAAATTACATCCGGCATTCCTGGCTGAACGATAACATTTGTAAAGAAATGTGAATGTGATAACAAAACGAGATATCGGTTAATAGAAAATTTGTTTTAACCACGAATGTTTTTGCTTCGATGCATAGAGTAGTACATTCGCAGCTAAAACAAAATATTACATAGAGAGGATGGTTTCTGAGAGTACCTTCTATTTGCTTTCTATGGAAGGCATATTGGTCATCACCTGCCATTTCCCATTTTCCTGTACACAGGTAATAAGAGAAGAAAACCTTAATACAGAGCTTTCCAGAGAAACCTTAGCGTAAGCAATATTGTTGTTGTGTTCCAGAAAATGATAGGTAATTTTACGTGGTTTTCCACCAAAAATTTTTTCCCGTACCAACCTGATATACTCGTTCTTGGGGATAACGAATATTCCAGGTTGATCAAAAAAACCGTCCTGGATATTCTGATAATCTTTGTGAAGGATCTCTTCTAAAACTTCTGTATCACTGTTGTCGCCTCCTTTAATGAATTTTTCAATGGCTTGTTGTATCTGTTGCATATGCATTGAGTTGTTTTAAAATTTCCGATTGTTGTATGAGTATTTTTTCACCGGTTCTGGACTGATCTACTGTACCATCCAGTGGGAAATAAGAGATTTCAGTGATTCCCATAAGGCTTAAAAGCTGAGTGAGGTGGTTTTCCAATGGATTCAATGTTTCAGTACTAATTCCTCCCATTGAAGAAATAATGTAAGCTTTTTTATTTGCAAGCAACCCTTTTGGGATGGAGCTGCCGGCAAATGTTTTTTTTGTTCTGATCACCAGATCAAAGTAAGCCTTCAAAGAAGACGGTATTCCATAGTTGTACATCGGACAGGTGATGAGAATTTCATTACATTGGTAGAGCTCATTGATCAGTTCATCAGATAGCTCAATATTTTCGGAATCCGGAATCTCACTGAAAAATGCATCGATTGTTTCCTGGGTAATATGAGGGATAAGCTTTCTCGTAACATCTCTTTCAATCATAATCCCTTCTGGGTTTTTTGTCTGCCATTGTTGGATAAAATAATCTCCTAAGGTCCTTGAATAGGAGCCTTCAGTTCTAAGACTGCTGTCGATTCTGAGTAATGTGTTCATACTTTTTTCTTTAAAGACACATAGCTTCTTTCAAACGTGACACTTATTGCAGTCTTTTTAATTTTTCTGGATCTACAATAGAATAGATTTCACGGATTAATCCCTTGGGATCAATATCTAAAATATGACAGTTGTAAATACGATCTCCCTGCCAGAAACAAATAGCAGGCTGATGATTAAAAATATGGAATGTATAAGGCCTGTTACCAAGAAATTGCTGCTGTACATAGGCCAGAAGCTGGGCAGTAGCAGATTTTCCAACTTCTACAGCTTTGATCACACGAACCCTTTTTCCACCATCCGCAGAAAGCCTGATATCATCGATGAGAAGTTTTTCAATATGAGGTACATTTCCTTCGCTTAATGCTTGCTGGTATTGATGAAGAATGGCCATATCAGGAGAAATACTGATAGAATCTGGGGTATATTTTATATTTTGCAGCTGTTTACCTGCACGGCTTAACAGTTTACGGGAATTTTCCACCGAAATATCAAGAGCCTCTGCAATTTCCTGGTGAGAATAGTCGAAAGCTTCCTTGAGAATATAGACTGCACGTTCTCTGGCATTCAGCTTTTCTAAAAGAACAAGCAGAGTATACCGGGCAGTCTGTTCTTTGATGAGTTTATTTTCTGCATTTTCAAAAGAAAGCGGCTCGGGAAGCCATTCTCCATACACCATCTTTTTGCTGTGCCTGTTTTTAAAATTAATAGCATGATTAATGGTGCTTTTGATCAGGAAATTAGTCTCATCCCTGATCTCTGATTTATCCAGTGAAATATATTTTTCTATAACATCCTGTACCAGATCCTGAGAATCCTCATAAGAACCGGTAATATTATAGGCATAGGTGAGGAGTCTGTTGTAATTTTCCTGCATGATATTTCTTTGTAAGACAAACTTAGTGAAGAAAACGTGACGGTTTTCATTAAAAAAAGATAAAAAAATATCAGACAACGGATGATCTAGTAGGAGTGGACTTTAGTCCGCTCTCGGTATAAAATATTCCACTGGCTTTAGTCAAAATCTATAATGCATACTATGTTGTTTCCTTATTTTAAAATGGAAGACTGAAGCAAATCTTTTAGGATGAGTTTGGATTTTTCTATTAATTCGTTTGATCTATAGAGCTGGCTGGTAAGTATTGAGCTTTCGAAAAGAAGGTAAATATGGGCTGATAAAATATCATTCTTAAGGTCCTTATTGAAGGAATCTCTCAATTTACCCTTGTGATCCCGGATTACATGATGAATTTCTGTCTTATCAACCGGTATTTCAGACATAATATTTAAGAAACTACATCCCCTGAAATCTTCTTTCTCATTCATATAGATCAAAAAATCAAATGATTTCATGAATTTTTCTTCCATGGTCTGTGCATCAGATATAAAGTTTTCCAACTCGGAGACCCAATAGTCAAATCTTTTATTAAAAAATTCGATGCATAGATCGTCTTTAGACTTAAAATGTTGGTAGAAGCTTGCTTTGGATACACTTGCTTCTTCAATAATCTGATTGATACCGGTACTGTTATAGCCTTGTTGATGAAAAAGGACCATAGCTGTACTTACGATTCTTTCGCGAGGTCTGGACATTGATTGTGGCTTTCCTGCAAATGTAAAGAAAATATGGACAGACTGGTGTGTTTGATATCTTACATGCTTTTTTGAACGGAAGGTACTGCTGTTGCACACAAAAAGTAAACCCCAGACGAATTAAGTGCTGATCTAGATAAAGGGAGAGAATCTACTTTAATTAATTTTTAAATAAATCCTCTTGCATAATAAAGCTGAATAATAAAAAACAGTAAAGTAAAGATCCATACTATATACGGATGATAACGGAAGTTTTCTTTCAGGATATAATGCAGGGCTTTGAACAGTTTAAAAAGACCGATAAGTCCTATAATGGTAAATACTAAGAAAACAATAAAAAATGCATAATCCCTGGCTCCATAGGTTTCCAGTTTTTCAAGATGGCCCAGGTAGGCCTGTACATTAACCGTCTGCCCAAGAAACATAGCCGAAAGAATGAGTAAAAAGAATGGAGTAGAGGTATAAACAGTTGTGTAGATGAACGAAAAAAGTAACGTACGAAAAGTAGATGTATTTACCTTTTCTTTTTTATACCATAATAATATCACACTGAATAATACCGCTGTAAAATTATTGATCAGGAATATAAATAAGGCTTTTTCCACCATACTTAATCCTTTGATCTTGGAAATAAAACTTTGTTCACCACCATAATCCATCAGCAATACAGAAATAATGACAGAGGTATATACCGAAAGTTTGATTGGCGATAAATAATCCTGGAAGCGTTCCGTTTCTTCTTTTTCCATTTCATGTACAGAAAAATCATAGCAACGCCTAGGCTCCTGAAACAATTTAAAAATAGTTACCGGAACCAATAGTATCTCGATAATAATCTGGAGACAGAGTTTCTCGAAGCTATCAATGAGTTTTTCAAACATATAGACCAAATAAAGAATGAGGAAATAGTTTGTCTATGCAATTTAAATAAAATTTTAATTGATATGATGGATAAACATGAAATTGTGTATTAAAGAATAAAGAATAAAGAATAAAGAATAAAGAATAAAGAATAAAGAGTAAAGAGTAAAGAGTAAAGAGTAAAGAGATTTTCAGTTATAATACAAAAACAGGCTGAAAGAAGCTTCTTTCAACCTGTTTTTTAATGAGTTTATTACTTATTTTGGCAGTCCTTTTTTTAGGGCTATATGAGCTCTCTCCACAGCCTTTCTTTCTTTCCAGTCCATATATCTCTTTTTATAGCGTCCCTTCATGAAATTATCAAAGTTTCGCTGAACGGTCAGATTCCAAAGAGAATGTGCCTTCACAGCCCAGCTTTTGTCCCATGCACGAAGAGAGATAGAGAAAGACCCATCCAGGTATTTCATCCAGTGCCACCAACCGGTAGGCATGAATAAAGTGTCTCCATGTTCCAGATAACATTCAATTCCTTCAATCCCATCCAGTGCCGGAAATTTTTCAAAATCAGGATTGGCAATATCATAATCTTCCAGAGCATATGTTGCATAAGGGAGCTTATACAAACGGGTCTTCCATTTGTATTCAAAAAGAAGAACATGCTTTCTTCCGTTAAAATGAGTATGGAAAATATGAGGCATGTCTATATCATAATGAAGGAAGGTTACAGAACCTTTTCCTCCAAAGAACATACTTGGATATTTGTCCAAAAATCCTCCCATCAGATTTTTGGGTGGGATATAATCATCCAGTAATTTGGGTGCAAATTTAATAGGGTCAAAAAAGAAAATTCTCAGATCGGTAGGCTCCCGTTGAATCAAATCAATATAGTCTGCGAATTTCATTTTGGTAGTAGGGGTGTTGATGGGGGCTGCAGGATCAGCTTTAGCACTGTCATATAAAGGGACAGTCACATCACCTACGACCTCTTTCATGTACTCCATTGTCCATTTTTGATAGGCAGGCCACTTTTTAGCCATATTCTTGATTACCACTGGCTTACATGGCTTTAGATACTTCTCACGGAAATCTTCTTGTGAAATGTCATCTACTACATCAATTGGTTTAAGGAATAGTCCCATTTGTTTAAAATATTAGGCTAAATTATTAAATATTTATGACAATGGATATAATGAATTTAATTTATTTGGAACTAATATAAATAAAAGGAGAATTGGGTGTTTTTTGCTTTGGTAATTTTAGCTTGTTTTGATATTTTGGTTGAGTTTTTTTAGAAAATGAACAGCTGCTAAATCATATTTATCAACAGCCAATAAATATGATTCAGTATAGCATCCTGAGAATGTAAATATAGTAGCAATAGGAATTATTGTGACGTTGATCAGAAAATATTTGAAATAGCTGTAAATTTATAAACAAATGTCTGATTAGCATGAGCTGGAAGCTCGCTCTCCGCTGCGCAAAGTCTGTGACTTTGAGCAGGTAAAAGTAAAACCACTGCAAATTGGACATGCCCGATTCTAAGTCACAAGAGTCATTGTTTTATAGATTACCAGTAAATAACTTTGAAAGAACTGAAGGGAAAGTAAATAGTTTTGGAAATACATATCAGACTTATATATGGACTGAAAGCAATTCAGAAGTTCAAAAAAAAGTAATTAACCCAACCTTAAAGAACGTTTTTAAACAAGCTATAACACCACCATCTATATTAACAAGACCTAGATTTTAAATCGAACATCTTAAATTTAATAAATATGAAAAAAAGTATAAGTTTAATTTTATTACCTTTTTTATTTTCGTGCCAAAATATTAGTAATGAAGAGATATATGGAAAATATTCACCCATATCATACAAGAATACATATGACACTCTAACAATTAACAAGGATGGGGTTTATAACAGGGTAATTTACAATATAAAAGGGAAGAAATTGTTGAATTACAATTCTAAATACAAATTAGATGGTTCTTCAATAAAGTTTTCTGATTTTTATTTGAATTTAGATAAAGATTTAATTGCTTTTCCCGAAGATGTTAATGATGTCGATATGACTTACACAACTTTTTTTGAAAAAAAGAATAAAAATATTGTTCTTTGTTTTGGATATCACGAAGGGGAAAATTGTTATCAAAAGATTCTAGAATAAATAAACAAAAACCTCCTCCGCTGTGCAAAGTCTGTGACTTTGAGCAGGTAAAAGTAAAACCACTGCAAATTGGACATGCCCTAAAAAGTGTCTAACTTTTTGGAGCATATCCAGATACATAGCTTTAGGAAAGGATTCATTTAAGTTTTTCTTTATAACAAATTCTGACAATGAATATAAGCATAAAGTTGATGTAGAAAAGTATAATGAACATTGGCTTTTACTGATAGATATTTCCGATTCTAAATCGAAGAGTTTAAGAATATTTCATGCTAATAGAGATGATTATCGTAAAGAATTAAAACTGTTTGAAGAAGAATTTATTGATAAACTTGAAAAATAAGTAATGTAAGTTTTTCTAGTATTCCTCTTCGCTAGCACGAGCTTATAACTCGTGCCCAGAATGAAACCAACTGCGAAAAGTTTATAACCTTGAGCAGATAACATTAAGCAAAGCTAACTTTTATGAGTTGGCTTTGTTTTTTTCCCTAACGGAATGGCTGTGGCAAGATTGATCTTCAACACCTAGACCCAGAAATATGGGCTGTCTTATACTAAGCATTATTATGTAGGAAATCAGCCCCTCGCTGGTGCGAGCATCTTGCTCGTGCTTAGAATAAAAATCAAATCACTTGCATTGCAAGGGTTTTGGCTTTACAGTACTATTATGATCATTTTTCCTATTTTAGAATATGAACAAAAGCTAAATTATATCCATCAAAATCCTGTTGTAAGCAGTTTTGTGATAGAACCATGGGAATGTAAATATAGTAGCAATAGGAATTATTGTGACGTTGATCAGAAAATATTGGAAATAGCTGTAAATTTATAAACAAATGTCTGATTAACATGAGCTGGAAGCTAGCTCCATTGGGGAACCAATACATACGGGTGAATATATAACTGACAAATAAATTATGGATTACAATACTAATATCAAGATAACTTTTTCAATATTTGGATGTTCTTTTGATCCAAACGATTTTACACTATTATTAGGAATTGTTCCTACCAATACATGGATGGAAGGAGAATTGATCCCAAATAATAAAAAAAATAAAAAGAGAGAGGAATCAGCATGGGAATATTCAGTACATTCTGGTACGGTATATTTTGAGGAAGTTTCAGATAAACTTGTTGCTGTTTTTAAAGAGAAGATGTCACTTGTGGATAATTATATAAATGAAATAAATCATCTTACAATAAAATTTGATATTGTGTTGGAAATAATAGAAGAACAAGGTATAGTATTATATTTTAATAAATCTTTTTTAAATATGGTAAATGAATTAAATGCAGAAATTGAAGTTGATACTTATATTTTAAAAAGTGAATAAGTATAAAATATAAAATTTATGAAAGAAAAGTCGTACTAGGAATTATTGTGACGTTGATCAGGAGATATTGGAAATAGCTGTAAATTTATAAACAAATGTCATGATTAATATGAGCTGGAAGCTCGCTCCAGCGGGAAAGATGGCTGACATTATTAAATCTAAAGATGAAAAAAAGAAATAGTTTTTTTGCGTTAGTGCTTTTGGTATTCCTTATTTTCATTGGTTGTAAGAATACATCCTCTGAATGTAAGACTGATGCTATTCAGATTGAAAATAGATGGTATGATAAAAACGGAGGGATAGATTATCTGGATGTGAAGGATAAGAAAGATATAACGTTTATATGTAGCAGAATTAATAATTTTCCGGAAGGAAAAGACGTAAGAATTGCATACAGTTATGGATATATAGATATATATTTAAATGATAGAAAAATTCAAGCCATTTTTACAGTTAGAAACGGAGTTGTTTATCGGGTAGGAATTGGAAAGTACGCCTATGATGAAGCATTAACAAAGCGTATAATGAAACTACTAAGAATAAGCAGTCGTTGTTGGGGAGAAGATTGTAAATAAAAAATAATAACAAAGTTTCCTTTTGCCTGAGCAAGCCTGCAACTGGTACCCAAAATAAAAAACAAAACTTTCATAGCCGTGAAGATTTTGTTTTACAGTAAAATTCTGGTGGATGTTTCTATTTTCCATCACAATTTCAATTCTTATATTTGAATTATGAAAAAAGGGGTACTAGCATTATGTTTTGTTATTTTTAGCAGTAGTTATCATACACAGGTAACATCTTTACCGAAGATTGAATCCGGTGTTTCATATGAATTGGCTCAGTTGAGAAAAAATACAATAAATGAAATCAAATATGAGCTCAGTCTGAAGATTCCTGAAAGCAAATCGGAGAGGATTTCGGGGACAGAAGTTCTTCGTTTTAACTATAAAAAACAAAATGAAGCCCCACTGCAGATCGATTTTAAAGAAGAAGCTTCTTCACTGATATCAGTGTCTGTGAATGGGCAGATGACAAAACCTGCTCTGGAAAACGAACATGTAATCATTGACGCAAAATACCTGAAATCAGGAATGAATCAGATTCATTTCACTTTTCTTGCCGGTAATGGAGCTTTGAACAGGCGTGATGGCTACTTATATGCTTTATTTGTACCGGACCGTGCGCGGACAATGTTTCCGTGTTTTGACCAGCCTAACTTGAAAGCTAATTATTCTTTGACCTTAACCATCCCTGAAAAATGGAGTGCCATAGCGAATGGAAAGCTTAAGGAAACAACTGTCTTGCAAGGGCAAAAAACCTTAGAGTTTAATCAGTCGGATTTACTTCCCACTTATCTCTTTTCTTTTGCTGCCGGAGATTTTAAGACCTCTACAGAAAAAATAGGTCAGCAGGACTCCAGACTTTTATACCGTGAAACGGATTCCGTGAAAATTAAAAACAGCATGGATTCTATTTTCTCGCTGTATAGAAACTCTCTTGCTTACTTCGAAAAATGGACTGATATTCCTCATCCTTTTCAAAAGCATGGAATGGTTGCCGTTCCTGATTTTCAGTTTGGAGGAATGGAGCACCCCGGAGCTATCTTATTTCAAAATTCCACATTGTTTTTAGATCAAAATGCTACTCAAAATCAATTGAATAACCGTTCCAATCTCATTGCCCACGAGGTGGCTCATCTCTGGTTTGGAGATATGGTGACCATGAACTGGTTTAATGATGTTTGGATGAAAGAAGTGTTCGCCAATTTTATGGCGGATAAAAGTACCGGAGCTTCTTCGGATAAAAGTGTTTATGACCTGAAGTTTTTAACAACACATTTCCCGGCTGCATATGGAGTAGATCGTACATTGGGAGCAAATCCCATCCGACAGGTTTTGGATAATCTTCAAAATGCAGGGATGATGTATGGCCCGATTATTTATAACAAAGCGCCGATCATGATGCGTCAGCTGGAATTGTTGATTGGAGAGGATAACTTCAAAAAAGGGGTGAGCGAGTATCTTAAAAAATATGCTTACAATAATGCAAGCTGGCCGGATCTTATTGCTATTTTAGACAACCATACACCGGAAGATCTGCAAAGCTGGAATAAAGTATGGGTTAATGATCCCGGAAGACCTGTCATAGATTATGATGTGAAGTATAGAGATAATACAATTGAACACTTTAGTCTGTCTCAGCGTCCGGAATATGGAAAGGACCAAAAATTATGGCCTCAGGAGTTTCAGTTAAGTCTGTTTTATACTGACAGGGTAGAAAAGGTTAACGTAAAACTATCCAAGAAACAACAGGAAGTTTCAGCATTAAAAGGGAAAGCAAAGCCTCTTTTTATCCTGCAGAATTCCTCAGGAATAGGGTATGGAGTATTCAAAACGGATCATGCTCTCATCAAAAACTTTTCTGTAGTAAAAGATCCGATCAACCGTGCCAGTGCATATATCTCATTGTATGAAAATATGCTGAATGGTTCAGGAGTGACTCCGCAAGATTTACTGAACTTTTTTGCCGGACAATTATCAACAGAAAGTACAGAACTGAACCTTCGTTTAATTACCGGTTATATCGCAACCATTTATTGGGAATTCTTACCTGAAAATACGCGACTGAAAGAATCAGGAAATATAGAAAACATGCTTTGGAAAGCGTTGCAGATACAAACGGCGAAAAACAACAAGAAAATTTTATTTGATGGCTATCAGGGCATTTTTCAGTCTCAACAGGCCTATGATAATCTGTATACGATCTGGAAGTCCCAGACTCCACCGAAAGATGTATCTCTTAATGATGAAGATTTTACCAGCCTTGCCCTTTCTTTAGCACTACGAAACACCAATAATAATGATTTGCTGCAGGAACAGTTGACCAGAATTAAAAATCCGGACCGCATAAATCGTTTTAAAATTATTATGCAAGCCGCTTCATCAGATCAAAAAGTTCGTGACGATTTCTTCAACGGTCTTACGCAAAAACAGAACAGAACGAATGAATCTGCTGTAGGTGCTGCATTAGGCTATCTACACCATCCACTGAGACAACAGACTTCTATTCAGTATCTGCCTAAATCCTTAGAACTGTTACAGGAAATACAGAAAACAGGAGATATCTTTTTCCCGGATAACTGGCTGCGGTCAACATTTAGTAATTATCAGAATCCAAAAGCACTAGAAACTGTTAATCAGTTTCTTTCACAGCACCCGGATTATAATGTGATTCTAAAAAATAAAATTCTGCAGGCAACAGACAATCTGAAAAGAGCTCAGGTACTGCTGAAATAGTACGACCCTGTTTCTGAGATAAATACTAAAAGCCCTGGTGAATTTACCAAGGCTTTTTATATTGACAGCATAGACTGTTTCCGGACACCAACCTTCCATTTTTCAAAAAATAACTATCTTCGGGCTTCATAAAAAAAATGATATGCAAGTATATGAAGGGATTTCTGTGGGGTTGTATCTGTTATTGATGATAGGTATAGGCATATATTCTTATAGAAAATCAACAAGTAATTCGGAGGAGTTTTTAATTGGAGGTAGAAAAATGGGGGCGGCTGTTACAGCCTTGTCTGCCGGAGCTGCGGACATGAGTGGCTGGCTGCTGATGGGAGTTCCCGGTGCCATGTATTTATCTGGAATTTCCAGTTCCTGGATTGCGATAGGTTTAACGATTGGGGCTTATCTCAACTACATCATTGTAGCACCAAGGCTCAGGATTTATACCGAGGTAGCTCAGAATGCCATTACAATACCTGTATTTTTTGAAAACAGGTTTAAAAATAAAAACCATCTTCTGAAGATCACTTCTTCTATTTTTATTCTCGTATTTTTCACACTCTACACCTCAGCGGGAATGGTTTCCGGAGGAAAGCTGTTTGAATCGGCTTTTGGAATGGATTATACGGTAGGGCTACTCGTAACGAGCTTAGTTGTTGTCTTGTATACCTTTTTGGGAGGATTCCTTGCAGTAAGTCTTACCGACTTTGTACAGGGAACGATTATGGTATTGGCCCTGGTTATTGTACCGATTGTAGCGATTTCTGAAATCGGAAGCTTTCAGGAGACATTTTCACTGATTAAAGCGAAAGATCCTAAATATCTGGATTTATTTCAGGGAACTACCACAATAAGTATTGTATCTTTATTAGCCTGGGGACTTGGATATTGTGGGCAACCGCATATTTTGGTGCGTTTCATGGCGATAGATAAGCCGAAAGATTTGATCAAGGCAAGAAGAATAGGGATTACATGGATGATCTTTACCGTAGCCGGAGCTTTAGCCATAGGATTGGTTGGGATTGCTTACCTGCAAAAGTTTGATCTTGCAACGATGATGAAATTTGATGGATCAAAGACAGAAGCAGAGACTATTTTCATTTATTTCTCAAGAATATTATTCCATCCATTTATTGCAGGATTCCTGCTTACGGCTATTCTGGCCGCTGTAATGAGTACTATTTCTTCGCAATTGCTGGTAACCTCCAGTTCATTAACGGAAGATATTTATAAAGCTTTTCTGAACAAAAAAGCAACACCAAAACAATTATTGATTACCAGCAGGGTTTCCGTATTGTTGGTTGCGGTTATTGCTGTTCTTTTATCATTGGACCCTAAAGACAGTATTCTGAACCTCGTAGGAAATGCCTGGGCAGGTTTTGGTTCCGCATTCGGTCCTTTGATCCTTCTATCCCTTTTATGGAAGAAAACAACCTGGCAGGGAGGTTTTGCCGGGATGTTGGTAGGTGGAGTAACAGTACTGGCATGGGTCTATTTTCAGCATCCGTTTAAAGACTGGTACGAAATGATTCCCGGTTTTACCCTTTCATTACTTACCAATATCATTGTTTCTCTATTGACCTATAAGCATGATACAGTGATTGAGAACGAATTTGATGAGGTGAATAAAATCATGAAGGACTAATATTTCCAACCGATATACAACATAAAAAAAACAAACCCTTGCGGACAGCAGGGGTTTGTTGTATACAGTAAAGAAACTAAGGTCTGCAAAAGACTAAACCCTTTCCTACGGTAAATTTTGAAAACTCTTCGCGGTCATGATATCCGAAAACCTCTATTTCAGGATGTTCTCTAACCAGTTCTTTTAGCTTTTCTAACGATTCCAGACGCTTTTCATTGTCATCAGCCCTTGCAGCCGTCAATTCACTTACAGGATGGTATTTATCTTCTAATTCTTCTCTCAGATAATAAGCATCCCCTACATATAAAAGCCATTTTCCTTCCCAGTGTATGGCAACTCCACAATGCCCAAGAGTATGTCCAAATAAAGGAATTAGCAGGATTTCGGTCTCCAGTCCTGTATGGATTCTCCTTGCTTCCAACCCAAACCACAGTTTATTCGAGGCTGAATATTCAATGATTTCAGGATGGTGAGTCAGGTGGCCTTGCAGATAACGGGGATTTTCGCTATAAAAATTAATAAGCTCTTCCGTTGAGCAATGTACTGCAGCATCCGGAAAATCTGCCAGCCCTCCGGTGTGATCCGGATCCAGATGGCTTATGATACAGTGTTTTACGTGAGCCGGATTTAATCCGAGTTTTTGGATTTGATGAAATGCTGTAAGCTCTATGTCCAGCTGAAAACCTACGGCCTCTATCAGGTCTTTTCCAAGTCTTTGATCAGGATTTTCAACATCCTGAATACCCACTCCGGTATCAATCAGCACTAATTGGTCATTTTCCTCTATCAGCAGGCAGTGTCCGATGACATCATCATTCATGGGTATAACTACTCTTACACAGTTAAGGTGGTGTATTCTCTTCATATTTTAAATAGACTGAAATTCACCTACAAATTACAAATTATACTTCATTTCTTATTGTTGGTTTAAGGTTTTTATCCTGTAATGCCAGGAGATTGAAAGAATATATGAGGAAGAGGATTGTAACCAATTAAATATGCATAAATTTTAAACTATAAGCTTTGAATGAGGCGTAAACCGTGTTTATTCAATCAACTTTTTCTTTAAGATCAATATAAGCAGTGCTCCTGTTATGCATATAACACTTGACCATACAATATTTTTAATCCCATAATGGGAAATCCAGAAACCTCCCAGTAAAGTTCCTGCTGTTACGGCAAAATTGCCACAGGACGTAAAAATGCTGTTGATAAGTTCAGGAGAACCGGAAGTGGATGAGGTGACATTGATATTACTGATCAGAAAGCCTCCCGAATGAATCAACCCCCAAAAGCAGATGATCCCTATCATCGGAATGAAAAATCCTCCATAGTAGCAAATCAATAAATGGATACCGATCAACAGGATTAAAAAAATAAAGGTTGTTTCAAATGGAAACCGGGACATATAGTTTCCGGCCATTTTATTTCCAAAAACCCCTACAGTTCCAAACAGAAAAAGCATCATGCTGATCTGTCTGCCATTCATTAGACTCACATTCTTTAAAAAATCAGCCATATATCCATACGTAGAATACATTGCCGTTATGGTAAAAAATGCAAGAAAAAGGTTGGTCCATAAACATTTACTTTGTACTCTTGTACTGCTGAATCTGATGGGTGACTCACCGGTATTTTGGATAGAGGGTAAAAATAACTGAACGCCTGCCAGCGCCAGTATATTAATGAAAGCAGTCAGAAGAAAAGAGGATTGCCAGGAAAATAAGTCAGACATTAAAGTAGCTAGTGGAACTCCAAGCACTGTTGCCAGAGTTAGTCCGGAAAAAATAATACTTACCGCCTTTGATTTGTTTTCTGGAGTTGAATTTTTTTCAGCAACAGATAGTGAAATGGACCAATATACCGGGTGAAAAAATGCAGGAATCATTCTGGCAGCCAATAGTATATAGAAATTGGTGATATAAGCTGACAGAATATTTGCCACGGTAAAAATACAAAGAGAAGCAACCAGTAGATTCTTTCTTTTGAAAGATGAAAAGAGAATGATCATAAAGGGCCCGAAAAGGGCAACAATCAACGCGAAAATACTTAAGAGCCATCCTGCTTTGTCAATCGGGACATGAAATGCAGAAGCAATTTCCGGTAATACCCCAATGACCCCAAATTCTGTGGTGGTAATTCCAAAAACGCCTAAAGCAAGCACATAAAGATTTCTTTTTGATTTCATATTTTTTTGTGCAAATTTGCAAAATGGGCTATCAGAAAACTATATACTTACCTTTTAGTTCTATACTCACCTTTATGAAAGGGGATCTGTAAAAAATGATTATTATGCCAGAATTTTTTCATGATAAAAGACTGTATTATACACCTATCGAGTTTGGATTAAGCCACATTGGAGGAACCTGGAAGATGCCCATTTTATGGAGGTTACAGGAAAAACCACTTCGTTTCAGTGAGCTTAAAAAAGATATTCCGCATATCACGGATAAGATGCTGACCAGTCAGCTTCGGGAGCTGGAAGCTAAAGATATGATTCATCGTGAAGTATTTCCGGTAGTCCCTCCAAAGGTAGAGTACAGCCTTACAGAAAAAGGAAAGAAAGCGATTCCTGTTATCGAAACCATTATGATGTTTGGATATGATCTTATCAAAGAGGAAGGAATAACCTTTCCTCCTAAAGAAGAAAAGAGTCTCAGTGAGAAAGACAGCATACCCGGTACATAATTTTAAAACTCAGTACATACACCAAACTTCCTTTTTTACTATCTTCACATGAATAGTTCAAAATCTGATTCAAGAGTATGAAATTAAAACTGGGGATATTAGATCAGTCACCTACCTCCATGAGTGGTAATGCATTATCAGCATTGACTCACAGTATTGATCTCGCCTTAATGGCTGAAGAAACCGGCTTCCATAGTCTAATGTATGCTGAGCATCACGGTGTAGAAGCATATGGCAGCTCAAGTCCTGAACTTTTAGCGGCTATTATCCTGAGTAAAACAAAACGGATAAAAGTAGGAACAGCCGGAATTATGATGAGAAACTATTCGGCTTATAAAATAGCAGAATGGACGAAACTGCTGGGAAGTATATATCCGGGACGCTTTATCCTCGGATTGGGAAAAGCTCCCGGAGGGCTGAAAGATGCAGTAATGGCCTTAAATAATCATAAGCCTGTAGTTTTATCCAGTATGGAAACGAAGCTTGAGGAGATTATCCAGTTTCTCAAAGAAGAAAAAGGAGTTTATGAAAATCTTATTGCACAGCCTACCCATCTGGAGCAGCTTCCTGAAATTTTTTGGCTGGGTTCCGGTATAACATCAGCCAGTGAAGCCGCAAAACACGGAATAGGATATTCTTTTGCTGCCTTTATGAACAGTGAAAATGGAACAGAGAATACGGAGGCCTATCTTCAGCAATTTGATCCCACCCAGTATACTTCCAGCTCTTCATTGCAGGTGGCAGTAGCTGTCTCGGTGGCAGAAACTATAGAAAAAGCCAGACGTAATGCATATGGAATGGCTTATCAGTTTTTACAGTCAAGACAGCTGGTCAGTCCGGAGGCCCTTTTTCCGCCTGAAATGGTAGAACAAAAAGTATTGGGGACTCAGGATGAGAAAGAGTTTTTCAGTATCTTAGATCGGATGATAATAGAGACGCCTCAGTCGGTGTCAGTAAAATTAGAACATATTGCAGAACAATACGGTACGGATGATATTTTGGTTCTAAGCAATATGTACCGGGAAGAAGACCGGATCAATACCTATCAAAGCATTATTAAAAATAATACATAACTGCATTTCCGTTTCATATGGAAATGTATTCCAATCATTAACCCTATGAAATAAAAATGGAAAAAGAAACTCCAATATTATACGTTATTACCGGAGGTCCGGGATCAGGCAAAACCACATTGCTTGAGGAGCTGGGCAGGAAAGGTTTTATAACCGTCCCTGAAGAGGGGCGGAGAATTATTAAAGAGCAGCTTAGGCTGAACGGTGAAGGATTGCCCTGGATAAACAAAATTCTTTTTGCAAAGCTGATGTTTGAAGCTTCTGTAGCAGCCTATCAGAAAATAAGCCGGATTCCTGATTTGAAAACGGCTTTCTTTGACCGGGGAATATTAGATACAATCGGTTATCTCAAAACAGAAAATATTCGCGTTCCGGAGGAGATGAAAACACAAGCCGGAGCAATGGCTTATCATAAAAATGTTTTTATTCTTCCACCCTGGCATGAGATTTATGAGAACGATCCGGAAAGGAAGCAGACCCCGGAAGAAGCAGTACTTACCTTTGATTGTATAAAAGAAACTTATCTGGAATTTGGATACCATGTAATAGAGGTTCCTAAAGATACGCTACAGCGGAGACTTCAGTTTATTCTTGAAAAAATTGGGGCAGATAATTCTGATTCAGCGGTTTCGTAGACTATTATTTTGTAACTTGATCAGGCCATTGAGTTTCCTTTTAAAATAATAACGCTATGAATATCAGAAGAATGAAAGAAGAAGATCAGGAATTTGTTATAGCATTGCTGGATCAGTTGGGATACCCTGATACAGGAAAATTTCTTTCCCAAAAAATAAAAAAACTTTTACGTGACCCTAACGAATATCTTGCCGTTGCAGAGAACTCAGACGGTAGGGTTGTTGCTTTTATTTCTGTTCATATTATTCCGCAGATTGCTCTTCAGGGAGATTTTGCAAGGATCAGTTATTTTTCAGTAGATGAAAACTACAGAAGTTCAGGAATCGGAAAGCTTCTGGAAGAATACTGTGAAAAAGTGGCCCGTGAGCAAAGCTGCGATAGAATAGAGGTGCATTGTAATGTCAATAGAGAAAAAGCACATCAGTTTTATTACAGGCAAGGCTATACAGAATCACCTAAATATCTGATCAAAAAACTTTAAATAATGGAGTATCAATTCTCAAAAGAACTCATAGAACTTGCCAATCATGATTTGTCCGTAAGGGAAAGGCTGACGGCCAAAGGAGAACTGTCCGGAGGGTACCACCCTGAAATGGAAGCTGTTCATCAAACCCATGCAAAGCGGCTTAGAGAAATTATTAAAGAAATTGGCTTTCCAACGATTTCAAAAGTAGGAGAAGAAGCAAGTGATGCTGCCTGGCTGATTATCCAACATTCTATAGGAGAGCCTGCATTTATGAAAGAATGCTATATCATGATGGATGAGAATAGTAATGATATCAACCCCAAAAACAAAGCATACTTATACGACCGGATTCAGGTGTTTCAAAGTAAACCCCAAAAATATGGAACCCAGCTTATTCCTGAAAGAAGACTATATCCTGTAGAAAATAAAGAGAACATCAATGAAGAACGGATTAAAGTAAGCCTGCCACCATTATCCCTGGAAGATATCAACCGGATTCCCGCCTCTGAAGATATTCCTGAAATGGACGCCAGAGAGAAAGAATATACATTATGGAGAGAAAAGGTAGGTTGGATATAAAAAGATAAAATGGAGTATGATGATCTCAGCTTCTGTTCCTTTCTACTCACAAAAAATGAACCAGAGCATTGGCTCCGGTTCATGAAATATATAAAACCAATGTCTTTACAGTCTATGTAAAAAGGATTGAAATAAATAATCCTGACAGATATAGTCCGATTCCATAAACTAAATGTACCTGTATACTCCGTAGCCTGGCCATAGAAGGATTAGGAAGCTTGGAAGCGGCAATCCCAAAGCCAAATGCAGGCTGCATCATCAGCCAGGGTGCTAACGTGGTAACAAGGCCAATAGCAATAGCTGGGAAAAGACGAGGCTGTATCAGCCAGTTTTCACCCCAGATCAAAAGAAGAACATATGCAAACATAATCCCTATAGAATAATGAGCCACCCAGCCAATCGCTTTTTCATTACGAATAGGAGAGGCCTGGATAATATTGGGATGACTGAATATTCCATTTTTAAAATGCCCAATCCATCGCCCAACAATCCGGTAATCTAAGGAAGGAATATTCCACAGTTTTTTGATAATAAGGGCGAATAGATCCATAAAAGCAGTTGCTCCTAAGCCGAGTAACACGGCATTTATTAACATATTCATTTTGACTTGTTATTTTAAACTGATCAGTTTCTGTTCTAAAGCATCTTCCGAAAGAACTCCTGAGCTGCGCCAAACCTCTGTGTTGTTTTTTAAAACCACAAAAGTAGGGACAGATCTGATTCCATACTTCACTGCAAGTTCCTGCTGTTGATCCACATCTACCTGATGCACATTCAGCCAGTCTTCCAGTTTCACTTTTAAAGTATTGACTACCGGCATCATGACTTTGCACGGAGCACACCATTCAGCATAAAACTGAAATAGCATTAATGAATCAATTTCCTGTACGTTCTGATTTCTCTGTATCATTGTTATAAAATTTATAAGAACAAAATTAGAGAAGTTGCTGGCTGTTCAGCTGACACAAATCAGGGAGAAAATGGCACAAATCAAAGATGATCTGGCTGGTGAATTAACCGGTTATTTTCCTCATGAGCATTTCCAGAGGCCCCTGCTTGTATTTTCTGCCCCAAAGTTTACTGAAATAAACACTTACAACAAAGAAAATAACAGAGTAGAGTAAAATGTAAACAGGTGACAGTGGTTTTTTGGCTGTTATTATTCCTGTATAGCCGTTCTCCTGAAATAAGGCAAACAATACGAGGCCTATACTGAGATGAGATACGTAATGAGTCAGTGTCATCTGACCGGTTCTTGCAAGATCCTGGGCCCATGTTTTTTCAGAGATATACTGGCTTACAAACATGAAACCTGCAATAAGCATCATTCCGAAACTCATGGTATTGAGAATAAAAGGCAGTACCGGAGGAATATAATCAGCATTGATGAATTCACGTGTTTCGGCACTCAGATTCATAAAAGTACTGGCATACCGGAATCCCTCTATACCAATGTATAACGCCAAACCGATACCAAACATTTTTTGTTGGGTTTGTTTCAGGCTCCAGTCCAGTCTTCCGAGGTAAAGACCAACGGCAAAATAAGCAAACCATGGGAAAATAGGATTCCATCCGTTGTAGAAGGTATTTCGTAAAAAACCGGAAACAGTCCGGAAATCAGTATACTCCAATGTTTCAAAATTCCATCCGGTTTCAAAAGGAATGAGTAACAATAGCAGGTGAAAAATAGCAATAGCTATGGCTGCGGCAATCAGATCATATTTTTTATCCATGAATATCAGCATGGCTCCTATGCTCATATACCCTCCATAAAGATGCAGAATGTCTGCAGGCCACCATTGGTAAAATAACATTCCAAAGACAAAGAGGAAAAGGGCTCTTTTAAGAATAGTTTTGCGGAGCTTCTTCCGGTCTTCATAAGTATAATCCTGAATCCGGTTGGTCATCAGGGCAACCCCCATACCGGCAAGTATCACAAAAACAGTACTTGAATGTCCACTGAAAAGCACCAGAAGCTTCCCGGGTAATGAGGTATCATCATGATTTCCAAATACCATATTGAAATTTACGATAAACATTCCAAAAATGGCATAAGCCCTTGCAAGATCGAACCCGATAATTCTTTTTTTCATATTACATGATCATTTGTGGCAAAAATCATGAATATGAACGGGCATTCCTTTGATAAAAGTCAAATAATAAACTGAACCGGTAGTAAGCTTACAGAGTAGTATCAGATTTTAGCCCTAATTCTGCTTAAGGTTTCCAGGGAAATTCCGAGATAAGATGCGATATGGGTAAGCTTCAGGTGATGAAAGTATTCCGGTGATTTTTTCAGGATACTTTCATATCTTTCCTTAGCACTTAAAGCATAAAAATCAAAAAGCCTGTCTTCGAGCCATATTGTATACAGTTCAGTTATTAAAATATCATATTCCATTAATTGCGGAAACTGTTTTTTTACCGTTTCAAAGGCAATGTAATCTACTGTCTCTACCGTTACATCTGTCAGGCATTCAATAATTTCTTTACCTGGCTTTTGATGGATATAGCTTTTAAAAGAAACCGCCAGATCATCTTTAAAGAAAAATTCCGTTGTTATCTCTTTTTTATCAGAAAAGAAAAATTTTCGGGCAACACCATGAATAATATGACGGCTTTTTCGGCATATTTCCCCTTGATGCAGGAGCACTTCCCCTTTTCTAAATTGTTCAACTACCGTTATTTTGCTAAGAGCTTCAAGAGTTTCCTGATCAAAAGAGGAGATTAAGGCCCGGATTTTTTCAATATGTTCTGTCATTTGGGATCTAAAATAAATTTTTCACAGTTGAACTTTCTGTATACTAATGATTTATATTTTTGGAGATTCAGAAGATATGTAATTTCATTCAGCAATTGGGTTAGAATCAGTTTTTTTAGCTGTGTTAATGTTTGTGGTTTTTTCGATATTGAAGAGGGGTCACACCAGTTTGTTTTTTGAAAAAACGGCCGAAATAAGAATCGTCGGTAAAATTAAGATCCATGGCAATCATAGAAACCGTAGCATTGGTTTGGAGAAGGCGTGATTTAGCTTCCTGTATCAATTGTTTTTGTATAAAATGGCTTGCCGGAAATCCTGTGACTTCCTTGATGGTATCATTTAAATGATTGGGATGTATATACAGCAGATCAGCGTAGTCTGCCACCTGTTTTTTTTCTATAAAATGCTGATTCACCAATAACTGAAACCGGGCTGTTAACTGGTCTTTTCTTGATAATGAAAAAGGTTCTTCAGCGGTATTTTTATTATAAATCCGCTCTGCTTCCAGAAGGATGATATTCAGGAACATCCTGGTAAGAAGATCATCATTGAAAGTTGTTTTCTGACATTTTTCACTATTTAATTTCCAGAACAGGTGCTCCATCATTTGAGTTTCACGTTCGGAAAGTTCAATAAAAGGTTTCCGGGTCATCTGAAAAAAAGGAAACTGATTGAGTTTGATCTGATGTTTGATACACAATAGAAAATAATCAGCCTCAAACATACAGAAAACACCTTTCACATCTTCACTCCAGCGATTGATAATATGTAGCTGGTTCTCACTTACAAAATATAGGGTTCCTGCTTTGAAGTGATAGGTTTGATGCCCTATGGTTTCTTCTATTTTTCCTTCGGTAAGAAGGATAATGCTGTAAAATTTTCGCCTGGTCTGTTTCCCTTCTATTGCTTTTTGCCCTTTTTTAAGACCTTCCAGCTTGGCAATTTCCAGAAAACCATTTCCGTGGGTATAGCTGACACTGTTGCATTCTTCGCAAAATGACACAGGAGCATCATTCAAATAAAAATCTTTAAAATCCTGTTCGTTTCGCAATTCTTTAATGTCGGAATGTCTCATTTTCAATTTCTCTTATTTTCCGGAGTTTGTTGACGGCTAAAGATAAGCATAGATGATGATTCCCGACGCAACAAAAACATCTATAAGCTGTATAGATGCTTTGTATAAAGGCAGTTCACTGATCAATCTGATTGTGTTATTGATCATTTAATAATGGTCTTGGATCAAAAAGAACCTGTAATGACTGGATCTTTTCATCTTTGATCTCATACCATCCTGATGCCAGTATTGTTTTTTCTCCCATAGTGATCTGATACCAGAAGCATACATCTTCACCGGCTGTAAATGCCTGAAGAATCTCGTATTTAAACTTCATCTGCTTCATGTCTTTGATGTACACCGAAGCATTATCCCGGCTTCCCAATACTCCTTTGAATTTAAATTCCGGGTCAAGACAGTTTTCAGCTTCATCAAAATTTTCGTCATTTAAATACTGGATAAATCGTTCTGCTAAATTTTTGGTTTTATTGTCCATACCTATTTGTTTTTCTGAAGACAAAATTAAGGGATTGTTGAGCATATACTTTGTGATTATCGTCACAAAAGTATTTATAACAAGCTTTTTCTGTAGTAGTACTTTTCAAAACCTTTAGGAAAGTCAGTTTCAATCCCAATCCTTACAAATCCCAGTTTTTCATAAAATTCAGGCGCCTGGAAACTAAAAGTATGTAATGAAATATAGTCGCATTTTCTGGCTTTACCTTCTTCTATAGCAGCTTTTATCAGTTGCTTACCCAGTCCACGACCTTTATAATCTTCAGAAACCGCAAGTTTGTGTATTTCAAGCGTTCCCCAGATCGAACGTCCATACAGTCCACCGGCAATTTTTTCATTGTCCTGTATGATCATTTCTAAAGGCTTGTTGATTGAGTCAATATGAACTGTGTTCTTCAGATTATGCTGATACAGTAAATCTGATACAGCTTCATAATATTCTTCTGTAATACTGTCTTTCTGGGCTATTTTCATTATGATTCAGGAATTTAATTGGGTTTAAATTACAAAAAATGCGACGGATGAAAAGCAAAAAAATTGTAAATATGCTCTTGTTAAGTATGGATGCTCCATTTTTCTTCAATTGGATACTGAATCATATGAAAACATAATAAGCATTCACAAAGCAAAAATTAAAAAATAAAACAGATAATCATAAACTATGAATACAATAATTCCTCATTTTTTTAATTATAAATGGTTGTTAATCATTGCAACGATGGTGATTTGTGGCTGTTCTGATTCTGGTAAGAAACAAAATATTCCTGGGAAAAATAAACAGGAAGCTACAGTGACAAAACCGGCACCGGCTATACCTGTTGCAGATACCCGGAAAGAACCTGCTGAATTTGTGCCCAAAGGATTTAGTGTTTTTGAAAAAGCCTATGGAGATTTGAATAAAGATGGGGTAGAAGACTGTATTCTCATCATAAAAAAAATTGACAAAGAGAATATTATTACTGATGAACACCGGGGAAAACTGGATCGGAATCGCCGCGGTATTATTGTCCTCTTTAAAACAAAAGAGGGGTATGAATTAGCCTCAAAAAATAATAATTGCTTTTCATCAGAGAATGAAGAAGGAGGAGTATATTACGCCCCGGAGCTGATGGTATATGCTGAAAAAGGAAATTTAAATATCCATTATGCTCATGGCAGATATGGCTATTGGAAGTATATTTTCAGATATCAGAATTCTGATTTTGAGTTGATTGGATATGAGGATAGCTCAAATACAGGTCCTACGGTCAACAGTACCACCAGCATTAATTTTTCTACAAAAAAGAAGCTTACAAAAATAAATACCAATGAAAATGCTGAGAGTGGGGATGAAGTTTTTGAAAGTACCTGGACATCCGTTACAATGCCAAAGTTACTCAGGCTTTCAGAAATTAAAGATTTCGATGAACTTGAGCTGTCATCTGCTGAATAAGAACAAATTAAAAAACCTGTACAGAATAGAGGTACAGGTTTTTTAAGGTTAAAAAGTTTTAATGCTCCTATTTCACACCCGTTAAAACAGCAATCCTTGTTTTTGCATAGGTTATCTGTTCTTTTTCCTTCTCCTGTTCCGGTTTGTTTTTAAGGTATAAATGATAATAGACTATAGCATTTTTGGGCTGCTTAAGACTGAGATCGTAGAGAAGGCCCAATCGGTAGTAAATACCATAGTTAGCTTTAAATGTTAATCCTCTTTTATAGGCTGTTAAGGCTTCATTAAATTGATTTTTAGCTTCATAAATTCCTGCCAGTGTGCTGTAATAAAGAGAAGTATGCTCTGATATGGCTTCATCAATGGTTTTTTGAGCATAAATTGCTGCTTTGTCATAATCTTTCAGTTCTCGGTAGCTCAGGGCTATATAATATAAAGTGCCTTCATTCTGCATACCCAGCTCTTCCAGTGCCTGATAAACGGTAATGCATTTCCGATATTCCTGTAAATGAAAATAAGCTTGCCCCATTTCGTTCATCACATTAGCATCGGTGTGGTTTTTCACTAGCTTTTCACCTACCTCAATAACTTCCCGATATTTTCCAAGCTGATTGGATAGGGGTAATTGAGCTTGCTGTAGCGTGAAATTTTCTGTATCTGAGGCAATAGCTGTTTCCAAAACATTGTAAGCCCGCTGATATTGTTTAAGATCTTTATAAGCCGTGGCTAGATCATATGCCACATCAGGGTCTTTAGTATTCAGAGTATTGGCTTTTTTAAGTAAGCTCAACCTTGCTTCAGGAGCATCTTCATAAGCTGCCAGTTGCTTATAGGCACTGAAATTAAGACTGTCGAGATGAATAATCTGCTGGAGGTAAGATTTTGCATTAGCAATATTACCCCGTTTGGAATTGATATGAGCCAAACTGAATAAAATAGGAAGATGGTCAGGCTGAATGCTATTCGCTTTAAGATAGCTTTTCTCTGCTTCCGGCAGTTTTCCTGCCATCATGTGGCAATAGCCGATTTGAGTCAGTGCTTTACTGTCCCGGGAATCTTCCGGATATATACTTTGTAAATATTGTGCGGCATCACCGTAACGCTGTGTTTCGTAATATTCGAGAAGTTTTTCAGTATCTATTTTTGCGGTTTGAGCTGTAAGGTGGATCGAATGGTAGAGGATGATTAATAAGAGAAACCGTATTTTCATGCTTGTTATTTTTTTTAACTAAAATATAGGATGTTTATTAAGTTTACAAATTTAACGGTCACTTATTGGTGATTTTTTTTAAGCTGAAAATAATACGGTCAAAAAAAGTAAGGATATTTCTGTCCAAAGATTTCTTATATTCACCATAGAGAAATCTAAAAAACTTCAATCTATCCATTCATTTAAAACGGACTATAATGGAAATAAAATCTGTACAATCTTTTGTCGACTATTATGAAAAAATCCGGGCAAGAACTCTCCGTATTATAGAAGTAGTGCCGCCGGAGCATATCAATTTTTCCTATAAACCGGGAAAATTCACGATAGGAGATCAAATAAGACATATTGCGGCTATTGAGCGCTATATGTACGGAGAAACGATCTCAGGCCGGAAAAGTGCTTATCCGGGATGCGGAAAAGAGCTGGCTGATGGTTATGAAAATACTGTTGCTTATTTTAATGAAATGCACAGGCAAACCATGGAGATTATTAATGGTTTTTCTGATGAAGACCTTAACCGGAAATGTTTAACCCCTGCAAATCACGAGATTTCAGTGTGGAAATGGCTTCGGGCAATGATAGAACATGAAATTCATCATCGTGCAGAATTATATATTTATCTCAATATGCTGGATGTAAAGACACCTCAGATCTATGGTTTATCCGCAGAAGAGGTGCAGGAAATGAGTGTAAAGCTGTAATACTTCTATCTTTAATGATCCAGAAAAAGTATAGACAAAAGAAAAATAAGCTGTAAAATACCGGAAAAGCCTGATGTATAGGAGGAAAATAAGGAAGGTTAAGAAAATATTAATTTTTGTTGGAAAATATTTTGCCAGGAATAAAAAACTTTCTATATTTGCACCACTGAAAACAACGATAGTATCGGAGTTTAAGGAGAGATGGCAGAGTGGTCGATTGCGATAGTCTTGAAAACTATTGACTGTAACAGGTCCGGGGGTTCGAATCCCTCTCTCTCCGCAAGAAAAAACCTTAGAATATTTATTCTAAGGTTTTTTTATTGTTTAGAGTTATCAAAATAGACTAAAGACGTACAATTGAAAGTGAACCATTCGGTGAATCGTTTTTAAATAGCATTTTGATTCACCAAACTACAAGCAAAAAGATAATGATGGGATTTTTTCAATTGTGAATTTTATGAAAATTAGAAAATAACCTATTTTTAATATTTATTTTTTTGCGATTTATATATTATTTATAAAATACAGGTTCTGTAATGCCTTCTTTTACTAATATATTCTTATTCATATTAAAATGCCTTTCGGTCATAAAGTTTAGATATTTCTTTAAAGAATCAAGACTATATTTTTTTCTCAAATTATCTACATTAACAGTATCAATAAGCCCTATTTTAGGCTTAGCTTGTCCATTTTCTTTGTAATCTACTTGTGTTCCAAATAGCTGTTTTTCACCGTTGTTAATCTTAATCCTATCATATAAAAGCGCATAATTTGCAGGGCTTGCATTTTTTTTATCAACTTCTTTTTCTAAGGATTTTAAAACTTTATTTTGAAAATCAACGGATTTGTCAGAGTGTTGGACAATTGCCCAAAACTGTGTTTCTCCTTTTTCTCCTACCTTATCAAATCCTAAATAGCCATATTTTTTATAAAGTAGCTCTGCTCTTTTTGTATTATCTGCCATAACACTGTCTTTAAATGTATTCCATTTTTCACGAGAGTAATTTGCATACTTTCCTTGGGGGATGTATGCCGCTACCTGATCAATTGTTCCCATAGCATCGATTTCATTTGTTAAGTTTCTTTTCTCAGTTGGTGACAATGTACTTTTACAACTGGTAATGAGCAATAACAGGGAAACAGCAATTATTCTTTTACTCATACTTGTTTTTTTAATAAATATAACTTTTATTTTTTCATCAATTTTGACAAATCGTAAAATTTTATTGCTTTCTGTTTAATTGGATTTTCACTCCACTCATCCCATTTCCCAGTATAATTATAGCCACATTTCAAAGGCTTGGAAACATCCAGCCCATCATTATTGTTTATGGTCCGTTTTTAAGTTTAGTAATATCAAGGCTTTATGTTAGTGTAAGTAATGTGGATTTATAAATCTATATATCTGTTTGTGTATGGTTTTAGAATATTTACTTTCTTTGTAATGACATTTAAAAACATTCAATAACGAAAAAACACAACTAATGAGACTTAATGCGATGAAAACAATTATAGGAGGTAGCGGTAGCCAAGCTGGCCTTAATGACCTGGGAATTGATCTACTTCCTGCTCCTCTTCAAATAGCCAGTAATAAGTAATTTCCAATAATAATGAAAATAAGAATATTTGTTATTGTCTGTTTACTATCAGCTTTTACTAATGCCCAAAAAAATACTTTAGCTCCGTCAAAACCAGTTACTGATGAATATTTTGGAATTAAAATCGTTGATGATTACAGAAATTTAGAAGATTTAGAAAATCCTAATACAACGAATTGGATGAAGTCACAGACTGATTATACCAATTCTGTTCTTAATCTCATTCCTAAAAGGAATTATTATGTAGATAAAAGGCTAGAGTTTGATAAGAGGCAAGGTTATTCCGTATCTGATTTGAAAATTACAGATAACAACAAATATTTTTATTTAAAGAAAAAGGGAGATGAAAAGGTAGCTAAATTATATTATCGAGAAGGATTTCAAGGAAGAGAAGTATTGCTTTATGATCCTGCTAACTATAGAAGTTCAGAAGTGAATCATGATTTTGTAATCAATTACATTAGTCCTAGCTGGGATGGTAACAAAATTGCTGTTTCAATGGCAGAGAAAGGAGTAGAACTTTCAGACTTAATTATTATCGATGTTAAAAAAAATCAAATTTATCCCGAATTTATTGCAAACACAGCGCCCGCTACTTTGGATGGGGTGAAGTGGTTAGATGACAATAATGGTTTTTTTTATGTTGCTTTGTCTACAACCGATTCAAAATCTAAAGATTTTTATAGAAATACAAAGACTGTTTTATATAGAATAGGAACAGATCCCAAAAAAGCAATTGATGTTTTTTCTGCTAAAAATAATCCTGATTTAAACATTAGTGAAGATCAGTTTCCTATGATTTTAGGCTCTGATATTAAGGCCCAGTATTATAAAGGAATGCTGGTGGATTTTCAATCCTATAGAAAAACATTTATAATTAGTAAAAAAGATTTATTAGCAGGTAAAAAAAATTGGAAACCTTTTTCTGAATCAAGTGATAAGGCAAAGAATTTAAGTTTTTGGAATGATAAGGTTCTTTTTCAATCATCTTTTAATTCATCTTTTAATAAACTATGTTGGACCAATATTACTAATCCGAATTTTAAAAATGCTGAAATTTTAGTTCCAGAAAAAAAAGACGAAATTATTAAAAGTTATAGGATCACTAAAGATGGTATTTATTACACGACGACTAAAAATGGAGTAGAAGCTAAATTGTATTTATATAAAGATGGGAAAGATAATCTTATTCAACTTCCTTATCCATCAGGAAATATTGACTTAGAATCTAAGGGAGAAAAGTTCTCGGATATTTGGATAACGTGTTCTGGATGGGCAAATGATGAGCAACGTTTTAAATATAATATAAACACTAATACATTCAATCCTGAAAATCTAGCCCCTATAGGAGAGTATCCTGAATTCAAAGATATTGTTGTTGAAGAGATTGAAATAAAAGCACGAGATGGAGAAGAAATTCCGATTTCTTTGATTTACAATAAAAATATTAAAAAAAATGGCAAAAATCCTTTATTGATTGATAGTTATGGTTCTTATGGGATTTCTACTAATCCTTTCTTTGCTAGGACTTATTTGTTATGGGTAAATCAAGGAGGAATGGTGGCTGTAGCTCATGTAAGAGGGGGCGGAGAAAAGGGGGAAAAATGGCGTTTGGGGGGATATAAAGAAACTAAGTCAAACACTTGGAGAGATTTAATAGACTGTACAGAATTTTTGATAAAAGAAAAATATACATCTAAAGATAAAGTTGCTATTTGGGGAGCTAGTGCCGGAGGAATTACAGTAGGAAGAGCAATGACCGAGAGACCAGATCTTTTTAAAGTTGTTATTGGTGAAGTGGGTTCACTGAATATGCTTAGAGATGAAGCAACAATCAACAGTCAACCAAAAGAGTTTGGAAGTGTAAAAGATCCAAAAGAATTTAAAGCTTTATTAGAAATGGATGCCTATCATCATATTAAAAAAGGAATTAAATATCCTGCAACATTTATAACAGGAGGAATGAATGATCAAAGAGTAGCAGTATGGGAACCTGTAAAATTTGCAGCCAAATTAATGGCCGATAACTCCTCTGATAATCCTATTCTTTTGCAAATAGATTTTAAAGGAGGGCACTCTGGTAATGTTCCTATTGCACAGCGATATGCTAATTTAGGAGATATGTTCACATTTGCGTTATGGCAATTAGGCCATCCTGATTATCAGCCAAAAGAAAATGCGAAAAAGTAAAATATCTTGTTTTCCTTATCATTTTTTGCTGAGTATGTTGTTCGGACTTCTTTGTTCTCGGTCAAAAACTTTCGAGAGTAGCTTAATAAAGATGATACTTCAGGTACAGTATTAAAGAAAATATGCAGCGATCCTATTTTTCAAGAGGCTATCTATTGGGTTTTGCCAGATTTGTATGATGAGATTAATAAATGGCTTCGCTCGGAAAAACAATTTTCTCCTGAAAACAATCAGAAACTAAAACATACCATACTAAAGTATTATAGCCGAATGAGTACACGCTGTACTCCATTCGTCTTGTTTGCAGGACTAAGGTTGGGAAAATTGGATAAAAATGTTCTCTTAATTTATTTTTTAAGCCTGAACAGATCAAAAGAATTGTATTGAGGATCGTAACCTGTTAAAAGTTTGGTCTTCTGGATATCAAGTCGCTTATATCTATTGTTGGAAATGGCATTTAGTATTTCAAATTTTATATTTTTAGATTCAATACACAGATGCAGGAGTTGATTTAAATCATCGGGATGCAGATAGGCGCTTAAATCCCGGGCGTTCATTTCTGTGAAATCCTCCGGAAATTCATAGGCTCCGATTCTAAGACATATGGCGCTTAAGTCACTGCTAAAACAATGGTAGGAAAGCAGGGCCTCCCCAAAACATTTAGAAACACCATATAGGTTTCCGGGCTTTATAGGCATCTCAGGATTAAGCTGAACGTCTTTGGGATAACCTTCTATCGTTTGTGCACTGCTTGCATAGATGATTTTTTTACAACCGGCTGCAAGGGCAGCATCAATAACATTCTTTGTTCCAATGATATTGGCATCCAGTAAATCATCAAATGTGGCATCTGGATTGGCAATGCCACCCAGATGAATAACAACTTCTACATTTTCACAAGCCTTTATGAGGCTTTCCTTATCTGTAAGATTTCCTTGAAAATATTCAATGGATGCATCCTGAATTTTGGGTGGATGGAGATCAAAAATTCTAATTTCATATTGATCTGAAAAAGATTTGATAAAGTGGCTTCCAATTTTTCCTGAGCCACCAGTAATTAATATTTTATTAGACATACGTATTGTTGAGGAAATTATATAAGTGGTTTAAGATAGTGATAAGTCCATGGTCACTACATGGAAGTTTCTATGTACAAATAAGGGAAAGGTTTACTGGAGAACGAATTGTTTCTTAACGGGAAACAGTTCGTTGGTTATAAAATACCTAGCTCTGCTCACATGCAGGGGCAACATGTTTCAATTGTTTTGCCTTTTCATTTTCTGCAATACTTTTCGGAAAGGTTACAAAGCTCAGAATAAATGTTACCGTCAACAGCAAAATACTCACCCATAAAACATACTGAACTCCATAATAAGCACTTACTATTCCGCCGAGAAATGCACCTAAGGAAATCCCAATATTATAGGATGAAGTCAATAGACTGTTAACGAATTCCAGTGCATGATGCGGAATAGACTGTGTGGTCCGGATATTTGAAACCAGAAATCCACCGGTATGGATCATACCCCAAAGGGAGATAATGATGACCATTGGAGTAAAAATTCCCCCAAGGTAATAAGCAAGAATCTGTACCGACATTAAGAGAAGTAAAAAGAGTCTCGCAGTTACAAGGACGTTGCGATTCAATGCTATTCCCATGAGCCAGTTCCCCAGAGTTCCCATGCTTCCGAAAAGAAGCAGCATCATGCTGATCTGTGCCCCGTCCATTTTTGTAATTTGCTCAAGATAGGCGGTAAGGTAAGTGTAGCTGGCAAACATTGCTGCCAATGTTGCTATACTGGAAATCAGGTTGAGCCAAAGAAGAGGACTTTTCAATATGGCTAGCTGATTTTGTGTGGATTTTGTATGATCTGCCGGAATAGAGGGGATAAAGAGCAACAGGCCGATAAAGGCAATTAAGCTTATAGCACTGCTAAGGAAAAATGATGCCTGCCAATGATGGAAGAGGTCTACAGCATAGGTTGTCAGGGGAATACCGAGCACTGTGGCTAAGCTTAATCCTAACATTACGGTAGATACTCCTTTTGCTCCTTTTTCTTTGAATGCAATGGCAATAGAAATATTCCAGAATAGAGGATGCAGTATCGCCGGTAATATTCGGGCGATCATCAGCGTTGTAAAATTTGTGGAAAAAGCAGAGATTAGGTTAGAAAGAACAAATATGCTCATGACCAGGCATAGCAGGAACTTTCGGTTTATTTTGGTTGTAAATGAAGTGATAAAGGGGGAGGAGACGGCTACAGTTATTGCAAAGGCACTAAGCAGCCATCCGGCAGTATCGATGGATACGCCGAATTGTCGACTGATAGTCGGTAGGATCCCAACGATCCCGAATTCGGTGGTAATGATGCCAAAAGCTCCCAGTGCCAGGACATAGATTGATGTTTTCATTAATGCTTACAATTTTAATATAGCAAATTTGAACAGAAAAATCGTAAAAAATCAGTATATT
The DNA here is from genome assembly GCF_016756935.1 of Chryseobacterium sp. KMC2. NCBI lineage: Bacteria > Pseudomonadati > Bacteroidota > Flavobacteriia > Flavobacteriales > Weeksellaceae > Chryseobacterium > Chryseobacterium sp. KMC2. The sequence goes on along the minus strand of NZ_JAESIT010000007.1, from coordinate 83,735 downwards.
TTAATGATAAATGGGTATTTTTGTCTTATGAAAAGAGAGAATATAGATCAATTGGTAAAGGTAGAATACCATCAGGCTGCCAACTGTCCCTTAAAAGACAGTCAATTCTCCTTTTTCCAGATTGTATATGTCATTTCAGGAAAAGGATTTCTTAAGATCAATAATAATATGGCCTCTTACAGTGAAGGAAGCCTGATTCTCCTGACACCCAATGATCTGCACTATCTGGAAATTATTGAAAAAACGGATCTTTTGCTGGTGAAGTTCAGTGAACGGTATGTAAAGGAATACAAGTGGAACAGCATTAATTCGATGGAGTGTCTGTTGTATGGAGCTTCTTTTTTATCCGGATGTATTCTGCAGAATAAGCCTGACATTGTCTTGGTTGATTCAATCGTCGTTTCGCTGCTCCATGGCCTGAATCATCCTGACCTCTATCATGAGGAACTGACTCTGCATTATGTGAATGCGTTGATTGTAATAGCAGCCAGAAATATTTCAAAGATGAGAGCGGAGAATGTAGCTTCCAATACCGATAAAAGAGTCCTTGATATCATTGATTATATCCAGGGAAATATCCATGATCCGGCATTGTTAAAGGTTTCTGCGATCTCCCAGAAGTTTGGGTTTTCTGAAAGCTATCTGGGAAGCTACTTTAAAAAACAATGTGGAGAAACCATACAGCATTTTATATTGAATTATAAAATAAGATTGATCGAGCACCGCCTTCTTTTCAGTGATATGCGGGTCAATGAAATTGTAACCGAGTTTGGTTTTTCAGATGAAAGCCACCTGAATAAGTTTTTTAAAAAACGACATCATATGAGCTTAACGGAGTTCAAAAAGACAAAAGGGCTTGTATCAATGGCTTAATGATCTTATTCTCATTTCTAAATTTTTGAGATTACAATAAATACCATGAAAAACCTTGAATTAATAATAGTATCTGTTTTAAATGCAGCTGTCCCTGTTTGCTTATATTACATGATTATCTTTTATTTGTTCTTTACCCATGGATCAGGAAACGGTGCAGAGATCTATGTGGAAAACTATGGTATCTACTGGATGCTAGGATATGTTATAGTGGGAATCTTGCAAGCATTTCTGGTATATCGTTTTTTTAAAATACAAAAGCTTTATCAATTTCTTTTAATCGTCCTAATACTCATGATATATTCTTCTGTTGCTTACACCAATATGTATTAAGCAATGCAGGATATAAGGCTGTAAATGTAAATACTTGGTAATGAGGAAAAGTCCGGCTACGCAAAACCGGAGAATACTCTGTCCTCCGGTGCATGAAATAAGTGTAATGAAATCCGGAACCAGATACTTAAAAACGAGTGTCCTTAGATTTTTATAAAAATACTTCGGAATATTGAGTGTAAGATGATCCGAATTATTCAGTCTCTTGCTTTTCTTATGCCATACTTATTCTTGGCAGCCAGAAAAACAAAAAAATAACAGAGAAAAGAATAGATATCCTTTCTCCGTTTTTCAAGGTTTGTGTTATAAATTTGAATGAGGTAAGGTGTTTTTTAAGAGACAAATAGTTGATCTATATGTCGGCCATCCAATATGACCACTTACTTCCATTAAATACAGCAAGTCTTTTGGCTCCGTTTTTACGGATGAAAACAATCATTCCGGGAGACGGGTTGGGAATCTCGTCCGTAGTTTCTGCCGCAGGAAGAAGCATAGCCTTTGTTTGAGATTCCAACACCAGTACTCCGTTGGCTGAGGAACTATTGGAACCGATAATAACCTTTGCATTTGATTCTTCTGAGACCTGAGCACTTGTTGGCTGGTTAGAAAGAGCGGAGCTGATGTCAGCATCCTGCCCACTCAAATCAATCCAGGACCCGTTATAATATTTTATTCTTGCTGCAGTATTTGCAGACGCATCAAGAAGTAATGTCCCTTCGGTAGGGGATGAAGGAAGACTGCGCGTATAAGGAAGGATGATTCCTTTACTTTGTCCTTCCGGAAATTCGAGCAAAACAGATGTTTTGTTAGCTGCTGAACCTGTTGCATTTCCAATGATAACCTGTGAAAACATCACGGTTGAAAAGATCACAGATAGAGTCGTAAATAGCTTTTTCATAACTTAATATTGATTTTGTAATTATGGGCAGGTAGGAGTTGAAAAGCAGCTCCATACTCCATCTGCATATACTTTAAGGCACTTGTCAGTGGTATCATATACCATCATTCCTTCAACGGGATTGGTAATATTTCCTAAAGAAGCTTTGGGGATTCGGCTGATAACAAGCCCTTTCGTGTCGGATTCCAGGACCAAATGGGCTGAATTTCTTATCGTTGGCCAGGTATTGCTGCCTGCTCTTTGTAAAGTGGTAATCCCGAATTTAGAGCCAATACCAGCTGAGGCTGTGTTTCGGTCCTCATAACATACGGTCTGTACATTCGGGGTAGAAGAAGAACTGTTGTCTGAAGAATCAGCTTCACTCAGATCACCGCCAATACTAGCTGTATTAGTAAAATTCCCAGAATAGTTCACCTTTGCAGTGATATTTAAAACAGAAGAAGCCCCATCATTTAGATTTCCGATATCCCATATTCCTGAGGCGGTATTGTAAGATCCTGTTCCTGCTGTGGCACTGATGAAGCTGTAACCGCTCGGAAGCTGATCAGTCACTTTGATATTGGTGTTGTTTGAAGCACCGTTATTTTTTGCTGTTAGGGTAAAAACTACATTGGAACCGCTTTTAGGAGCTTGATTATCTACAGTTTTGGATACTGAAAGATTGCTCTCCAATGTAGAAAGGCCTATCGTAATACCATCCGCTCCTCCCCAGGAAGAGGCATTACCATCCCCTCTGATTCCCACTCTCAACGTTAAAGTGGTTATTCCCTGACCATTGACCAATACTGATCCGGATGCTGAATTGGTACCGTTGGCTGTAGGATTTACAGCAGAATTTTTGATAGCGGAAGAAGTTATCGTAAAACTTGCACTGTTACCGGAAAGCCTTGAAAAGGAAACCGGAACATTGGATGAGACATAGTCAAATCCTCCTGCAAACCCCAGATTTCCCTGGAACCCACCCATTCCTCCAATATGGAGAATAGGATTGCTCACAGGTCTGTTGAAGGTAATAGTCAGATCTGCCATCGGATAGTTTCCATTAGTGGGACGTCCGGATAATGCAGCTGCATTTATGGTAAGATTAACTCCTCTGTTATTGGTAACATTAATCCCTGTTCCTGTTGCAGCACCGGAAGATGTAAAAGTATTATTTGATGGAGCGCCGGCAGAATTCATTAAAGGATAAATTAAAGCCCCTGACGAACCTGTCCAGCCTATTCGGGCTCCATTGGAATACGTTTGGTTTGAAAGACTAAAAGTAGCACTTAAAGCAGGCTGATATAATACGAATGAGGTCCCTGAAGGATTATTGGTATTTTTTATAAAATTAATCGTTGTAGTGGTTACAGGACCGTTCCCGGTAGGATTTCCATCTCCAGATACAGTAGCAAATTCCAGATTGGGAGCCGTCTGGCCAAACAATGGAAATAGAGAACCGATCGAGAATAAGAGAAGGATGGGTAATTTTTTATCCATAATATTTATCATTTAGGTAGAGAGGAGGTAGTTGTTATTTTTTAACGTGACAAAAGTACCTCAATACTTTACCGAATAACGGCAGCAAATCATTCAATCGGTTATGAATTTTATATCAGATTGAACAGACTGTTCTCTGATTTTACAATATCTTTTTTCATTCTCTAATCCCTTAGTTTTTTTCAGATTCTATAGGTAGTGGGTTATAATATCTGTAACTGATTGAATGATTTATAACCTCTTATGCCGCAGAATTGTTGATAATTTAGATGTTATAATTCATGAAGGCATCTGGGAAGATGGCACCTGTTTTTTCTGTTTTTTAAATGATTATTCACTCTCATCTTCTCAAAATGCCTGGTGAGGGGGCGTGTACTATTTGCCTCTGGCAAGAACTCAGACCCCGCTATCATATAAAACCATTTCTAAAACTATCAATATGAAAAAAGTACTACTTATCTGTTGTTATGTATCCCTGACAGAAGTTCTTTCAGGACAAGTGGGGATTGGTACAACGCAACCGGATCCATCCGCAGTACTGGATATTGTTTCCGGGAGTAAAGGACTGCGGTTGCCCATCGTTAATTTGTCTTCAACGGAAGACCAAAGTACGGTACCTTCTCCCGTAAAGGGATTTATCGTCTATAATCAGGAAGAAAACGGAACAGGTTATACAGCTGTTACCAAAGGATTGTATTCTTATAATGGAAGTCGTTGGAATAAACTTCTTAGCCATAAAAATGCAGAGGAGAAAATTTTAGAAATTCCTTTTCTGGCTCCCATGTTTGTTGCTAGTAATTTGGTGACGGGGGTTCCGGCGGCACAGAATGCAGACTCAACTGTATTGCTGACGTTTAACAAGCTTGACTACAATTTTCAAAACGGAGTGACAGGAACAGCTCCTGATTATGATGGATATACCATTCCGGAAGACGGAGTTTATTCTATATCTTTTGCTGTTGATATGAGGAATATTTCCGGAGATGCCAATGGGGAACAGGTTGTTTTTGTAAGAAGAAACGGAACAAACATCTGTGCATATGGCATGCAGCGGAAATTTCAGTTTGGAGGAATATCTAATGATTGTACCTCTTCATTGTCAGCCGGAGATATTATTTCTTTTACCGCAAGATCTACCGGAGCCGCATATCAGATTTACAATACCAATGTTTCCATTTACCAATCACATTAAAAATATTCAGCTGTGACAAAGAAAATAATACATATACTTTTTAGCCTTTTGGTAAGTCAGGGGTATGCACAAATGGTTATTGGCTCAGATCAAACCTCTGAAGCTGCTGTTTTGAAACTGGATATGGGAAATAAAGCATTGAAGATCCCGGTTCTGACAATTTCTGGAAAAGGGGATGTACAGATTCCGGTACAGGATCCTGCAAGGGGACTGTTGATGTATAATGCGCAACAGAATATTTCAGATAATCTGGATGATGAAGTTTCTTATTGGGGAAATGGCAATCAGTATTATTCTCTTACTACAGCACAAGGAATAGAGGATGTGATCAATGATAGTCATATTCCTTTGATGATTTTCAGTACGACAGTAGGACAGAAAAATAATATTCCCTGTGGTGCAGGAGCATGCTCAGGCTGGGCCTGGACTCCCTTTAACCCAACACCAGCAGAAATTCTTATTGATTCTTATACAGCATGGAATACGGGAAATAATACCTACACGATCCCGGCTACCAATACTTATGTAATTGAATACAATACCAATATTTCAAATAATTCAAACGGAGACGGTACATCTTCCCAAAATATTTACAGAAATGGCAGCGGAATCAATAATGCTTCAGGAAGGTATATTACATCTACCAATCGGGCATATACTACAGTGATGATGGTTCAGGAATTTACAAAAGGAGATGTGCTGGACTTTAAATACGTCTACACCCAAAACAATTACCGGCTGCAAACCGGAACAGTTAACATTTATAAATACTAATACAATGAAAAATAAATTATTCAATGCCTGCTCCTTAATCATGCCCCTTTGGGTATTAAGCCAGGTGGGCATCGGGACCTCCACTCCTGCACAGGGAAGCGTACTGGATGTGGTAAGTGATGATAAAGGGATGTTGATTCCCCGCTTACAGCTCAATGGGATTAATGATATAACCACTGTTTCCGTTACGGGCGATGATGTGGGAATTGTGGTATATAACCTTGAAGATGCGGGGCAAAACCCGTCCAATGTGCTTAAAGATACTTACTATCTATGGAATGGATCCGAATGGGAGGATATGAGTACCTTAAATTATTCCAGAGATGTGATCAGGGATAATAATGTGTCTACAACGCTTTTTGTTGGTCGCCCGGCTGCCACTGTTACGGCAAATGCTTCTACTGCGTATACGGCATGGACGAATGTTAATTTTGCTAATGAATCACTCGATAGTCAGAATATGCATGATGCGGGTACATTTACCATTCCTGAAGCAGGTTTGTATGCCTTTTCAGGAGGAATCAATATTGCCCGATCCGATAATTCAGGAGCCAATAAATATTTTGGAGGAAGAATTTTACTGAACGGAACTGCAGTAGCCACGTCAATGTTTGGAACATCAGGAGGAGGGAGTGGTGGATTTATTCCGTTATATTGGAATGCCTGGCTGAATACGGGGGATATTGTACAAGTACAGTACAGAATGCGTGATTCTACTGCTACAGGTACTTTTACATTGAATGTAGCAAGTAATATAAGTGTTATTAAAAATTCAAATTAGAATACACCAGAGTAAATGTTAGTAAATTGTTTGAGTTATCTTTTGGCAGGCCTTTATGAGTAAGGTCTGCTTTTTATATGTGAAAATTGATAAGTAGTAGTATTCAAATGATAAACATTGTTATAATTTGAATAAATTGATGAATAATATGTATAATAAATAAAAAAGAATGACTCCCTAATTTTGCAGAGAAAGACTTAATCCTCATTTGGAATTCACGAAAAGGATATTTCAAGTACTTACATCTTAAACAAAATCTTATGCAAAATCTTAAAAAAATACGACTTACTTCATTGCTTTTTTTCATCTTTTTAACTGCCGTGAAAGCTCAGATTGGTATAAATACAGTGTCTCCCAAGGCTACACTGGATGTAACGGCTACAGCAGATGATATACAGAAAACAGATGGTATCATTGCCCCAAAACTGACAGGGGATCAGCTTAAAGCTAAAGATGCTCTATATGGATCAGCACAGGATGGAGTTATTATTTATGTTACCAATCCTCTTCAGCCAAATAATACAAGCTCCAGAACTGTCAATGTTCTGGAAAAAGGATATTATAATTTTGATGCTTCCCGGGGAACAAATGGAGAATGGGTCCGATTATTTCACCGTTATTCTCAAACACTCGCAGGAGGAGCAACGGGAAGTGCAAATGGAGGAGGGGCTGTGACTATCAACTCTGCGAATGCTTCGAATGGGACCGCTACGTTAGTGAGTAGAAGTTTTACATTAACCCGCCCGGGTCTTGTTAGCTTTACTTTTTCAATACCTATTACCAATGTTGCACTGGCTAATGGTTCAGCTCTGAATGGTGGAATTTCAAAATTACTGGCCGCGAATATGTTCATTACCGGAGGCTCTTTAAATAATTATTTGATAGTAAGAGATGGAATTTCCATTGCCAATGCTAATTCAGGAGCTTATACAAACAGCGGGTATCAGGTCAATGGAAGCCGTACGCTTTTATTGGGAGCCGGGACGTATACTGTTACATTGAACCCTCTTGTTTTTGCTCAGGATTCCGGAGGAATAAGAGCTACTTTTGGAGATAACGGGTATGCAGACACAGTGCTTGATATTATAAATTTTCCGGTACCATAATCCTTGGTAAGACAAGTTAAATAGTTCAGTTTTAAGTTTGGAACCGGAACCGGAAGTTGAAACAGCTTATTCCATTGATAATCTCTGATATTTCCATTGATTAAGGAGCTCTCATATACTAAAGCGTCCTTCTCCAAAATTAAATTTCTTTTTAGTCTAATCATTTTTTTACCTGTTTTTATGATTGAAAAAATAAGTCCTCAATCTACTGATTTGGATAAATTTCAATACGATTTTAATGCTTACAATGAGGTTAAATATCACGAATTAAAAGATGACATCTTGCTTTCTAAAGATATATCACATGATTTTTTTTCCATTTTTTTATTTGAAAAAGTTGAAGGTAATCATACAATAGAAGGTAGAGAGTTTCCATTACAAGACTTTCAAATGCATCTTGTTTTTCCTGGCCAGATTCATAAATGTGAATACGAAAGATGCACCAAAGCGTATCGGTTTATTGTCTCAAAACAAATACTTAATATGTTTGGAAATTATCTGATGTTTCCTTTTTCATTTTATAAAAAACATCCCAGTTTTGAGCTTTCTTCAGAAGTATTTTATAAACTGCTTTATGAATTTCAATGTATTTATTGTGAGCTCCAGAGAAATGAAAATGTCTGGGAAATTGTATTACAGAGAATACGGGTCATTACTCTGATGATCAGTAAAGAAGCCTGCAGGCTTTTCTTTATAGATGATGAAAATGCAGCTACCAAAAGACTGGCAGATTTTTTCAAATTGGTCATAGAGCACTTCAGAACGGAAAAAAATGTAAAATTTTATGCAGACAGGATGTCGCTAAGTCCTAATTACCTTAATATCATTTGTAAAAGGTATTTTGATAAGACCGCTTCATCAATCATCAATAATGAATTGATTCTTGAAATTAAAATGCAGCTAATCAATTCTAATAAATCAATAAAAGAGATTGCCTTCGATCTTGGATTTAAAGATCTATCTGGTTTCTCAGGCTTTTTTAGCAACAATACAGGCATGTCTCCCCGCGATTTTTTGATAAAATATAACAGAAGCGGAATCAATTAATTTTTTAAATCAGGCTTTTCCGGAGAAGAAAATTGACTGTGTTGAGAGATACGGCCGATAGAATAATGACCTTATATTACTTAATGCTTTTAGGATGAAACACTTATTGGGGAAAAACAATAGAAACAATGACATTATATATGTTGAATGTACTGATAAAGATATTTACAAAATAGAAATGATCATGAAAGATGATTCATTGTCTCTTTTTTTATTTGAAAAAGGAAAAGGAGTTCATGTAATAGGAGAAAAAGAATATTCTGTTGAGGCAAGGCAGGTTCATATTGTATTTCCCGGTCAGGTGCAACAGCTTAGGCTTCCAGAATCATCCCTTTTTCACCTTATTCTCATCTCTAAACATAGGTATGCAGAAATTACAGGAGGGATACAGATTCCGTCAGTGGTATGTCAGAAATACCCTGTCATCAATATTTCTCAGGAAACGTTTAGTCTGCTGACAAGAGAATGTAGAGATATTGCCTTCGAGATCATTGAGCACTCTTGTGTGATGCAATATATCGTTGATACCAAAACTAAAATTATTTTACAAAGCATCAGCAGGGAGATACGGAGAACTTCCGGAGATTTACAAATTTATGATCAGCATCCGGTGTTGTTTATGTTTATCGTATTAATACGGAAACATTTTAAAGATGAAAGGACCGTGAATTTTTATGCAGGAAATTTAGGTATAACAGCCAATTATCTCAATGTATTGTGTAAAAAACATTTAAAGCAAACAGCATCTGCAGTTATAGATAAGGTAATTATACCTATGATTAAGAAAGATATCATGACTTCAGATGACTTGTTGGTTAATATAGCTTACGATTATAGCTTTCAGAATTATGTTCATTTTTCCAGATATTTTAAAAAATATGTAGGCCTGTCTCCAATGGCCTACAGAAAGAAGACGTAAAGGGTTACAGGATATACAAAGGAGAGAGTAGCTTGTTCCAAATCCCTTCTTGTTATAAAATCAGAAACCGATTGAATGATATCTGCTATCTAAAGACATCTTATAATGCTACTTTTGAAATTGTACTGTGAAAATATAGCCAGAATATACTAACTCCAGAATCTTTCATAATATGAATTTTAAGGACATCCATATTGGACAATTAATCAAACTAAGAATAGAAGAGTCAGGTCTTAACGAAGACAGAATCGTTAATTTTTTTAAACTTCCGCTGGCAGAAATTGAAGCCATGTATGAGAAGCAGGATATCTCCGTTGAACATTTACTGAGATGGTGCAAAATCCTTGAATATGATTTTTTCAGGTTGTATTCTCATCATCTTATTTTGTATTCTCCACTTTCGAAAAATATAAAATCAAATACAACTAATGCTTTGCCGGTCTTTAGAAAAAATATCTACAGCCAGGAACTGATCAGCTTTATTTTAGAACAGATTGAAAGTGGAGAAATGACCGGAAATCAGGTGGTTAAAGAATATGGGATTCCAAAATCAACGTTATCGCGATGGAATTTTAAATATTCTGAGAATAAACTGGATTCTGAGTCCTAAGTTTTTTTAACAGACAATACGTGAACAATGAAAAACATAAAAGAACCTGACTATAAAAGAATTTATTCAGATCTCATTAAAAAGAAACTCCCATACAAGGAAGAATACTGTCGTAAAATTTTGTCGAAAAGCAAACTGGAGATTTTAGATGTGATTCATCTGAACAAAATCCTTTTTGGAAGTCATCAGGCTAACCAAAAGTATAAAGCCTATGATGAAAAGACGATCAGAGAGATTCTCACTTATCAAAAAAAGCATAACCTGAATAATCTGCAATTGGCGAAGATGTTTTCCTTAAGTCGGAATACGGTTACCAGGTGGAGAAAGACCATATTAATTTAGAATATATTCTCTTTACATGCACCGAAGATCGTTTTAAGGTACCTGTTTATTCAATTGGGTTCAGGTTATTTCCCTGATATGTTGACCCTAGTGTAAAGACTAATTAGGTCTTTGTATCCTAAACTATGCCCTATATTCTTTTGGTGAAAAATTGCTTTTCTTCTTAAAAAAAGAAGAGAAGGCTGCCATATTATCAAAACCAAGATTAAAGGTGATTGTTTTGATGGAATCCTCCGAAAATCTCAACTGTTTTTTTGCCTCCTGCATAATTTTATAATGGATCATATCCGTAGCAGTCATATTCATGTGTTTTTTACAAAGAATATTGAGATAATTAGGGGTTACAGCCAGTTTATCCGCATACCAGCTTATAGATTTATGTTCAATATAATTCTCATTGATAAGATCCCAAAACTTTTTTGTGATGGCATTAGTTCTAGGGAGCAGGTTGTCTTTAATATAACTTCCTGCTTCCCTTCTCATCATTGATGCAAGGATATCCATACGCAGCTGTAGTATTCTCTTCCATGAATCATCATGATTCAAAAATGTTACGTCTCTTTTAATACCTTCCATTTCAGCATCTACATGGGTAAACATTGTTTCTGAAAGCTTAAAAACAGGATTGAGATTATGTCTCATAAAGCTAAATTCATCTGAGCTTGAAAATGTTTCAAATATTTTCTGACCTACCACAATTTTATGGGCAACAGTTTCCGGGCCTGTAACCCAGTGGTGATGCTGTCCGGGAAATAAAAAGTGAAGTTGATTATTAGCAATGGGAAATTCACGGTCATCGATATAATGGATTCCACTTCCTTTGATAAAGAGCACCACTAAGAAGTAGGTACATTTGGTAGTCTTATTATAGTTATCGGTACCGCGGATCTGCTTATAGGCTACAGCATCATCCGCCAGTTTAGCGGGCGTTGGGTTGGTTTCGTCCATAGTGTAGGTTTAGTACTTAAATTTATTACTTATAAATAATAATTGTGCCAATTATCTATCATTATTTTTTTGAAAATTTCATATATATTAAATTTCTTACCCTGTTTATATAACCATACTTCAGAAATAATCAATATATCGATTTGTAACAAGCATAGGTTTTAGCCTACCTTGGTGTGCCCACTTTTTTAACTTCTAAAATTTTCCTGTATTTCTAACATACTTTAGTTTATGAGTTAAAAAGAGTACGTTCAATACTTTTTGTAATATGATTCTGGCAGGTTGATTATATCATCACCTGTTTATGATATTAAAACATTCAATTGCTTTCGGTTTTTATTGTTTTTTTTATCATAATTATTAAAGGGTATGGATGTTGAATTGATAAAATGAAATAAAAATGTACCGAATGAACAATAAGTTTATTGAGAAGGATTTTGAGTTTGAGGCTCAGATTAAAGATCATATTGCATATTTTCCTTTAGCTGGTGAAAGTGAGATTTCTGGTTTTAGAGCACCGGATAGTTATGTTTTTATATTTTTTGAGAAAGCTTTCGGGAGCCATTTTATTGATTTCGTCGAGTACGAAGAAAAAGACAATCAGGTTCATATCTCATTTCCCGGGCAACTTCATTCCTGGAAAACAGAAAAAGGAGCTAAGGGCCATAAGCTGATTTTATCCAAAGAGTTTATAGAGATGAAGCTATACAATTCAAGATTTTCATCGTTACTTCTCAATAAATTTCCAGTCCTTGATATTCCGGTAAAGATCAGCAAAAAGCTGTCACGTGAGTTTAAAATGATCCAGGAAGAGTTTGGAGAAGAGCCTGTCAACTGGGATGTAATAAGCTCGAGGGTAAAAATTATATTCTCATTGATTAATAAGTGTATCGATGAAGCAGAACAGGATGCCCTCGTGATGAACAGAAGGAGCCCGATTATCTTAAATTTTATTGAATTGATTGAGGTCAATTTTACTGAATCAAAAGCAGTAGCGTACTATGCAGATAAACTGGCTGTAACCCCTAATTATCTCAATATTCTTACAAAAAGTACACTGGGAGTTACTGCCAAGGAACTTATTGATGCAAGAATAGTGCTGGAAGCCAAGCGGCTTCTAAAGGGTTCTGACCAGACGGTCAAAGAGATTGCTTTTAATCTGGGCTTCTATAGTATTGCATCATTTTCTTCATATCTTCAGGGGAAAACGGGGCTGTATCCCACCAAGTTTCGCGAATAAGAGTATCATGATAAAGTCATCTGACTCTGGTTTTAGGTGATGGAGTATTTCCTATATGACCTCTTCTAAGTTGCCTGATATACTTTCTAGTCATATATATTAGCATATATAGTGTGACAGGAATTAAAATACTGGTTATTTTCTTTGAATCTCATTGTTGGAATATAAAAAAGCGGCTTAAAAAGCCGCTTTCCATTTGTGTTTTAGCAAAACAGAATTTCAATTCTGTTCGCCTTGAAGAGGGAAAGGTATTGTGTTTTAATCCTGTTTTTTCCAGTATGACCATTTATTTCCATTACATACCGCAAGTCTTCAGTAAAAGAGGTTGTTTAATTCTAAGCATTCCTTACAGTTTGATTTTTACGATGCAAAGGTATCTGATATGAAAAGGATTGGGCTTATATAAATTATTTGCATGTTTAGTGTAATTATAAATAAAGGTTTTAACAGTATTTATAAAGGAATCAGAAAGTTAATCAATATACAAAAGCTGAGGTTTAGTGTAAGAGGTGGAATCCGGGTATATTCTACGTGTTTTGTGCTTGAAAATTTCACTGATCAGCCTTTTGAGAAAATAGATAATGGGATTGGACTGTGGGAGAGAATTTCAAAAACCAAAAAAAGCCGGCTTAAAAAAGTAGAAATGAATATGGAATGGCCGGCTATTTTTTTGGCCCTCATAATAATATATTGAAAAAGTGATGCTAATGTATCAATTATACTTCGCACTGGTGTTGATTGAATGTATTCAGAAACTTTAATGAATTATAACTGAAGGTCTTTTATCCCATTTGAACCTATTCCAAATATATGTTTTTACTCCCATGAATAGTATTTGCAAATAATGAAATAGTTCTAATAATCTTATAGCGTAAGACTCATCTTATTTTTACAGACCGGATTCAGTTACATTTACTGGTTTCCGGTTAGTCACATTATTTCATAAGTTGAAGCCGGCATCTACATGTCGGCTTTGTGGGTATCTATTTACCAAATTGATAGTAGGGGTACTTTAAATATAAAAAGTAGTAGAAAGTATCCTATGAGGAAACTTTTATAGGTTTTGATTCTTCACAAAGAAGCCTTAGAATCTCTGATCCTAAGGCTTCCAGTATTGATAACTTTTTAGTTTTAACTTAATATATCACAAGGTGCTATACAAATCACCCATGGACATCTTTTTATTCCCGGTGGTGGACAGCATGCTTCGGAACAACCCGATGCTCCACCATTAATACTTTTTAACTGATCTCTTGAAATTTTCTTACAATTTTTCATGATAAAGTCATTAACTGGGTTCAACGTAAAACTAAGGCTGGTTTCCACCACCACATCCGTCATATGGCATACATTGCCACTTTCCGCCGATTAAGCATATTTGACCACCTGGGCAGTTAATTCCCCCTTTAATTGATTTCATTTCCTGTCTTTGGATTTTTTTTAAATTTTTCATAATATTAAGCTTATTTGTAATTCGAAATTAATCAATTTTTATTAACTGAAGTGAAATTATTCTGAATTTTTTATCTTTATTGAGTTTGTGATAGTGGTGTTTTGTCTTAAAATTTTGTTAATTAAATAATCCGAAGAGGCCTGGATACGTGTAGAAATACCTGTTTAAACGGAATACAAAAAATGATTGCAGCAGGATAAAATCTTGTCTTGTGGCAAGTGAGTTTTCCCAGGTACTTGGTAATTTTGAATAAGAGTTTTTTGATTAACCTAAACATCATATTATGAAAAATTTATTTAAGTTTCTTACACCCTTGCTCATTGTGCTCTTCATGATGCTGACAGTATCAGAATTTTACGGGCAAAAGCTAACTCCATCTGGTAGCGGTTATGTACCCGTTAACAATACCAAAGTATATTATGAAGTGTATGGTGAAGGTAAGCCTATTGTATTATTACATGGTGCTTTTATGACCATTGATATGAATTGGGGACAGCTGATCCCGGAGCTGTCGAAGACCCGTAAAGTAATAGCCCTTGAATTGCAGGGACATGGGCATACACCGTTTTCAGACAGGAAATTAGCGCATACTACTTTAGCCGGCGATGTAGCCAAGGTTATGGACTATCTTAAAATTGAAAAGGCCGATGTTCTAGGCTATAGTTTTGGTGGAGCCGTGGCTTACCAGTTTGCCATACAGAGCCCTGAAAGAGTAAATAAACTGGTGATCATCTCTGCTACCTATAAAAGTACTGGTTGGCTTCCTGAAGTAAGGAATGCTTTTAAGGCGATGAAACCGGATCTTTTTATGAACAGCCCTATGCAGGAAGCTTATAATGCTGTAGCTCCAGATAAAACAAAATGGACAAAATTTCTGGAGCAAATGATAGCATCTGCCGGACAGCCATTTGATTTGGGGGATTCCAATATTTCAAAAATTTCTGCCCCCGTTTTAATCATATCCGGTGATAATGATGGCCTGGATAAAACGGAGCTGGCAAAAACCTATACATTACTGGGTGGAGGTGTCTCCGCTGATATGGCTCCCATGCCGAAATCTCAGCTGGCAATTGTTCCGGGACAGGGACATGTCAGCCTGATGATGCAGACTGCAACGATCCTCAGTTATCTGAACGGTTTTTTAAAATAACTTAAGACGCTACATAGTAAATTTAGATGACAGATTTTATCGTAATTCATAAATAGATCAATATGAGAAAAATAACCGTTTTATCAATGATTACACTGGATGGTGTAATGCAGGGACCCGGCGGTCCTGAAGAAGATGTATCCGGAGACTTCAAATATGGTGGCTGGACAGTATCTTATGGTGATGAACTTTTTGGGCGGATCATGCATGAAGAAATGAAGCCGGCTGATTATCTTTTGGGAAGAAAGACATTTGATATTTTTTCATCGTACTGGCCGGATCATGCTAAATTTTGGCCGGCTATCAATGAGGGAACAAAATATGTACTGTCCCAAACTATGGAACAGTCGGATTGGAAGCATACCGTTTTTCTCAGGAATTTGACGGACATACAGAATCTTAAACAGTCTGAAGGTGCTGATATTCAGGTTTGGGGGAGTAGTGAGCTTATTCATTTGTTGCTGAAGCACGACCTTGTGGATGAACTTCGGCTTAAAATTTATCCGTTGATTCTTGGCGAAGGAAAAAGACTGTTTGACCACAATGCAGTTCCGGCAGCCTTTATCCTGGCAGAGAGTCATATGACCTCAAAAGGAGTAATCATTGCTCATTATAAACGAGCCGGTGAGGTTATAACAGGTAATATTGAAATCTAGGTAAGCTTATCTATTGAATTATATTGTACAATTACTGAAAACGTATACTATGGAAACAAAATTTGAAGCAGGAATTAATATAGCCATAAAAATTCCCAAAAGTAAATATGAAAAAACAGTTGCTTTTTACAGAGACATTTTGAAGTTGGAGGTCGAAGAAAAACCCATTGATAATCCCACTGTGTCCAGAACACACGAAGTGAAATTTGGCAACAATATAATATGGTTAGATTGCGTGGATAACTACACGCACTCTGAAACCTGGTTACAGCTTACCGTTCCTAACGTGGAAGAGGCAACGGAATATCTGCGGTCAAACGGTGTGGAAACCTGTGACGAAATTGAGGAACTTCCTGAAAATATGCATTGGATTACCGATCCTGCAGGTACAGTGTTTAATATACAACAAACATAATAACAATACATGCCAATTTCAGGCTAATGGGAGTTGGCATCTTAGAACTTTTTACAGCATATTCGGGGTAGAGACCCTTACAAAAAAGCAGAGATCAAATGATTTCTGCTTTTTTTGGAATCTTATTGATTTATTCAGGTACTGTCTCCATAAATTTGAGTATTTCCTCTCCGATTTCTTCAGCGTTAGTTTCCAGTGCGAAGTGTCCGGTGTCATAAAACGTAAGCTTGGCATTCGGTATATCTTTTTTATAAGCTTCAGCTCCTGCCGGTAAAAAGTACGGATCTTTGTTTCCCCATACCAATAGCATTTTGGGTTGGTGTTTCCTGAAATACTCGTGGAATTTAGGATATAAGGCTACATTCGTTCTGTAATCTTTCATTAAATCCAGCTGTATCTCTATATTGCCGGGTCTGTCAAGGAATTTCTGGTCCAGCGTGTAGGTTTCCGGAGCTATTAAAGATGGATCAGATACACCATGATGGTACTGAAACTTTGTCACTTCTTTAGATACAAAGCCTTTCAGTGCAGTCCGGTTGGCTTCCGATGGGTCCTTCCAGTATTTTTGGATCGGATTCCATTCATTGCTTAAACCTTCTTCGTAAGCATTTCCATTTTGCGAAATGATACCCGTAATCTTTTCCGGATTATTCATTGCCAGGCGTAAGCCTACCGGTGCACCATAGTCAAAGATATAAATAGCAAACTGTTTCATTTCCATGGTATCAACAAACGCCTGTATGGTGGCAGTAAGATTGTCGAATGTATAACTGAACTGTGTATGATCCGGAGCATCCGAATAGCCGAATCCAGGTAAATCGGGAGCTATTACGTGATAATTTTTGCTGAGCACAGGAATCAGATTCCTGAACATATGAGATGAGGTAGGGTAGCCGTGCAGTAAAAGTATAGTAGGCGCCTGTGAAGGGCCTGCTTCTCTGTAAAATAAGTTTAATCCATTTACTTTAACGTTGCGATAGTGGATGGAATGGTCTTTCATACTGTGATTATTTAAATTTAATTTTTGATTGGATTGTGCCAGCGTCACATTGTTTACGGATAAACCAAGTGACAAACCTGCAATTACCTGTTTATATATTCTTTTCATTTATTTTTTTGAACATTCAAAATTAATACGGATATTTGATTATTAAAAACGATTAGTTTTGATTATTGCAATCACTTTTTATGATGAATTGAGATGAATACAAACGATTTGAAGATATTTGAAGCTGTAGCAGAGAGTGGAAGTTTCACAAAAGCAGCTTCCATGATGTTTACCGTTCAGTCCAATGTCACAGCGAGGATAAAAAGCCTTGAGGATGAGTTTGGGGCTAAACTTTTCTCACGTACATCCCGTAAAGTAGAACTTACTTCCGAAGGGATCATCCTGATGCAGTATTGTAAACAGATTCAGCATTTGATGGAGGAAGCAAAGCGCAACATCCTAAGCAGTAGCCATGTGAATGGCAGTCTGAAAATAGGGTGTATAGAAACAACAATGGCATTAAAAGTACCTGAAATGCTCAATGCTTTTGAAGAAAAATATCCCGGTATCGAATTAGAATTTAAGTCAGATACCAGGAATTCACTAATATCCGATGTTTTGAACTATAAGCTTGATGCAGCTTTTGTCTCAGCTCCTCTTACGATCAACGGATTGGAAAAGATAAATATAAAGGAGGAACGGCTCGTTATTTTGTCATCTTCGGAAGGGCCATCGCTACAGGCCCTTATGTTAAAAGAACCATTGAAAATTATAGTTTTTGATGAGGGATGTATTTTCAGGGGGAGATTAGAATCCTGGCTAAGCCATAAAGGGATTCTTAATTACAAAAGTACTGTGCTGAATTCTATAGAAGGAATTATCAACTTCGTGGAAGCCGGCCTGGGAATCAGTTTATTGCCGGAAGAGGTGATCTCCAGCTATTATTCGGGGAGGAAAATAAAGAGCTATGGTCTGAACAGGCAATTGGGAACAATGAATACTGTACTTGTTTTTAGAAAAGACGGTCCTCAATCAAGAGCTTTACAGTGTTTTATAGATATGTACTCACCATTATGAAAAACTAGGGTGTTCAATAAAAAAAGGGATAATGAATATCCCTTTTAAAATTGTTAATCCGCTCAGAAGTGTGAAAAAAGAATAACTTCCATTCTCTTTATAAAACAATATTGTTATATTCAGATATAGGCACTTTTTACCTGAAAAATCGTTTTTGCATACTGTCAATTACCGCATCAATTCCATCTTTTCTTAACCATGTGTACTCTGTTGAGGCGAGATCACCAGCTGTATAATGCAATTGTTTTTTACCATCTGTAGCCGCTTCATACACTATGTTTGCAATACTTTCGGGAGTGTCACGCTGGGCGGCAGCATCTCCTCTCATCGCAGTAATATATTCATCGAAAACCTCCTGATACGCTTCATGGGTAACCATTTGTGCATTACTACCAAAATTGGTCTGCATATAAGCGGGGAGTATGGTTTTGATCCCTATACCCAGTCCGTTTAATTCATAACTCATTCCTTCTGTCCATGTTTCCAATGCTGATTTTGTTGCCACATAAACAGCAACAAATGGATAAGGAATGTTTGCGGTAGAAGATGTTACCGTAATAATGGTTCCATTTTTTCTGGTTCTGAAATAAGGAAGGAATGCTTTTGTAACAAGGATTGTTCCTAAAAAGTTGGTATTGATTTGCTGGGCCAGCTGTTCATCGGTAGTTCCTTCAAAAGCACCCATAAGTCCATAAGCCGCATTGTTAAACAGTACATCTACCGGGCTTATTTCCTCTGCTTCAGACGCTGCCTGAACAATTTGTCTGGCATTGCTGATATCTAATTTCAAAAGATGGACGTTGGATAGCTGCGTAAGTTCTGTTTCTTTTTCGGGGTGTCGCATCGCAGCAATTACAGTCCAGCCTTTTGAGGCAAATAATTGGGCGGCTGCTTTTCCTAATCCCGAAGAAGCTCCTGTAATGAAAATTGTTTTGTTCATTTTTAAATTTTTACAATTGATACTGCAAAAATGCATCGTTAAAAAATGAACCTGTTTACCATTTGGTAAAAAGCAGCTTACCGTATATTTTTTCTTATTCTGCTTAACGATTGTTGTGTAATTCCCAAATAAGAAGCGATGTATGAAAGGGGAATACGGTTGACAAGTGTTGGATATTTTTCCATGAATTCCAGATAGCGTGTGGTGGCATCTTGTGATACTAAGGGGCTTACCCTTTCAAGTTTTTGAGCCAGCGATTTATTAGTAATTTTCTGAACAATATTTTCCCAGTCCATGATGGTGTCGGAGATTTCTTTCCAGTCAGAATTGGAAAATACAAGAAGCTTACAATGTGTTGCTGCCTGAATATATTCCGTAGAAGGTACATTTTTGAGGTTAAACAGCAAATGCTTTTCTTCTATGAAAATTTTGGTGATTTCTTCCCCTTTATTGTTGTAATAGCAAATACGGAATATGCCGTCAGTAATAAAACCGACCTGTCTCAAAACCTTACCCGCTTCTGCAAAATATTCGTCTTTGTTAAGTTCTATTTCTTTTGCTTTACTTGTAATCAGATCTATTTGCTGTTGGTTCAGGTTACCAAACAGCAGTACGTATTCTATAAACTCTTCCATTACTATAAAATTAGCAATAATTGCTTTGTGATGAATTACCATTTGGTAAAAAGTATTTTTTAAACCCTTGGACTATCGGATAAAGTACCTGAAATCTCAGAGATAGCATCTGTAATTTTTGATTAAAAAGATCATGTACTGCTGATGTGGTTTTCTAACGCAAAGCTTTAGCTTCATTATCCATATTTTCGTGGGGTAAAGGATAGAACCAACGAAGTTGATTCGTCAAAACGTATGGATAAGCATACATCTTCATCAGCGATAAAGTCGCGTCACTTTGCCGGCTTAAAATAAAGCAGAATTATTCATAAGCTTTGCGTTCATCTTTTTAATCAAAAAATAATTTCAAACTGACCTATTGAGTACTCTCTTTATGTATACGAACATGAGTTATAAAAAAAGATGAGACAGGATAGTCTCATCTTTAATAAATTGTTAGGGTAAATTAATTTTTTTGCCCTGTTCGGGGAAGATATAATTTACTTTTAACGGATTGTTTTTCAGTAATTCTGCTTTAATAATTTCAGGATTGTCTTTTGTCGGCTTTCTGTGGGTAACTACAATATTTAAACCTTCCAGATTCTTTTGTCCTGTTTTTTCTTTCAGTTTCTGCAGTTCTTCCAACAGCAGATTAGGAGTGAGGTGGCCAAACAGAAGGTTTTCAGGTTGGCTGTTTGGGAAAGAAACTTCTATTAATATCGTGTTTAACTGTCTTTTTCTTATAAGTGGGGCTACATTGTTCCAAAGCTTATTGAGCTGATCAGATTTTTCCACCCGATCGGCACCGGTATCCCCTAAATAAAGCAGATAATGGTCGTCTTTTCTGACCAGTGCGGCACTGCTTTTATAAGGATTGACATGGCTTAGTTCATATGCCGTTATAAAAAGAGGTGTTTTCTGTACTGCGATTTCTTTTCCCTCCTGAAGTTCATTATAATGGTATTTTCCAAGCATAGGTTTTTGGCCCTGATCTGCAAAATTAATCCAGGTATCTGTGATAAAATAATGATTTTGCAGAATTTGAATAACCGGAGTTATAGCAAAAATATCCTTTTTTGCATCAGCCGGAGAATTGATAATAAGACCTGATAAATGATCCAAATGACCGTGTGAGATAAAATATCCTTTTATTTGGTTTTTTAGAACGGTCTCTTCCGGTCCGTTAAGGCTTTTCAATTGAATTGCCTTCCGTATTCCTGTATTTATTGTTCCTGCATCAAGGGATAGGAACGTACTGTCTTTCGGTGCTCCCACTAAATAAGCTGATAGGTTATCTTCTTGCTCTCCACCATATATACCTAATGGAATAAGGTCAAAGTTTTGAGCCTGGCAGGCCATATGCATCAAGAAGGCCAGTAAAGAAAATGCTGTTTTTTTCATGTAATCTAAAGCTAAGAATCTACCTTTTACGGTAGGATAGGGCAAATTTACATTATTTTTTGGCGATTATATCCCTTATTACATTCATAAAACTACTCTTATGAAGCTGAGATAAAAACGAAAAGAGATCTATAACAGACCTCTTTTCATCATATTTTAAACAGCGCATCGGCTATAAAGCTTTAGTATTAAGCCTTGTATCTGCTACTTTTGTTAAAAGGGCATCGCATTTTTTTTCTTCGTTAAGGGTGGCCAGGAAATTTTTGAGACAGAAATTTTCTTTAAGAACCTTAGCATAGGCTGCCAATGTTCCGTAAGTAGCAATTTCATAATGCTCCACTTTCTGTGCTGCAGCGATAATACCGGCATCCCTTACCGATCCGGGAGCTGTTTCCTCCATAATACTTTTACCTTCATCCAAGAGCCCCTGCATGGCATCACATTTTTTTGCCGTTGCCTTTTTTTTCAGGGATTTAAAACATTCTTCCAGTCTTTTTACATGAATCTGGGTCTCCATTAAGTGATTTTCAATGGCTGTTTTAAGTCTTTTATCTGTTGCATTTTTTTGCATCTTAGGTAATGCCTTAACTAATGCTTTTTCCGCCCAATAGATGTCTTTCAGCGAATCTTCAAACAGATCTTTCAGCTCTTTGGCTGCATTCTTTTTAGCCGGAGTTTTGGCTGCTTTTTTAGCTGGTGATGATTTGCTTGCCGGTGCTTTTTTGGTGACTGTTCTTTTTGTGGTGGTTTTGGTTGCCATAATATTAGATTTAGTGTTGTTTACTGTATACCTACAATTTTAAGACCATAGGGGCTTCATAGTAGTGATTTCGAAAAAAAACGGAAAGAAGCAACAGTACTTGGGAAAAACAGATTCTTTACATTAGCTGTAATAATATTGAAAACCTGGAGATCAAATCTGACCGCCAGGTTTTTAGGATATATATGATTTTTTATTTCGGCTGCTGCTGTGTCACACAATGTACCATTCCTCCGTTGGCAAATAAATTACGACAATCAATGCCGACTACTTTTTTATCAGGATAGAGGCGCTGGATGATCTCGTTGGCTACTGCATCATTAGGATCGTTATAATTAGGTACTAATACACGGTTATTAGCGATGTAATAGTTAATATAGGAAGCACGGCCTACATTTTTTCCATAGGTGGTCATTACATCATATTGAGTCAAAGGAATCTTTACAAACTGATAAGCAGCGCCATTTTTTCCTGTAGCACCGTACAGTTGGGTAATATCACCATCGGGAACCTGCCAATAAGCCAGATCATCAGAGTTCATGGTAACAATGGTGGATGAATTGGCAAATCTAGCAAACCCGTCAATATGCATATCTGTGATGTCCAGGCCTGCTTTTCCCTGCAGCCAGATAAATTTGGTTACTCCTAAATTTTTGGTAAATATAGCTTCTGCCTGCTGTTGGGTCATTCCCGGATTCCTATTGGTATTAAGGATAGAACTCTTACAAGCCATTAATACTCCGTTTCCATCAATTTCTACACTTCCACCCTCATTAATCATTACGGAATTGAGATCAATTTTTGGAATATTGGTATCTGTGGCTATTTTAGAAGGAACTGAATTACAGTTGCTGTATTCCGCCTTATTACCCCAGCCGTTGAACCCCCAATCCTGAATAAATAAGTTTCCATTGTTATCCTTTACATAAATAGGACCGTTATCTCTTACCCAAAAGTCATCCGTTGGATACAGTTTAAAATTGACATTCGTAAGTGGAACGCCTGCATTGGTCAGTAATGCTGTGATACGCTGTTTTTCTGTATTATCATACGCTATAATATGGACTTTTTCGCTCTGTACCAACTCCTTGGTCATGGCTACCCACGTTGGATCCAGGCGCTTGCGGTAGGTGGCACCATATTGATATTCATGTGGCCATTGAAGCCAGGTTCCTTCATGTGGAGCTGATTCTTCAGGCATTTTATAAACAACAGTGCCTGCTGGATCAGCCGTACCCGGATTATCTGTTACATCTGTTTGTGTACAGGAGAATAAAAGAACGGGTAATAATAAGAATGGGATTTTCTTTGTTTGCATAATGAATCTGTTTTTGATAGGGCAAAATTAGATCGATTGATGCTTTCAAAGTTGTCCGAAATTGACAACTTACTTCAGAGGTAAAAAAATATAAGTGAGCTGTTCTTCCTGATTATCTGTATGATCAGCATGTCTTTCATATTTTTCTATAATAGGGGTATGAGAAAATTCGAGACCGGAATTGAAAATCCAGCGGGAATAGATTTTCGTGTAAGTTTCATCTATCGTTTCATAGCTTCCCATATGGGTAAAACGGGCATATTGGCCCCCGAATATCTTTTTTGAAGGCAATTTTTTATTTTGAGCCTGCATGCTGGCACAGGCATCATAGCGACAGTTTATCTCAGTTTTGATCAAGGGTTCATCTGCAATAACCCCGAAATACTCAGTGCCGGAAACAGGAAATTCATTTTGTGTAAATTTTTCCCATAATACCTCAATCTCCTCATTGTTGTAATAAGTTGGGGTACTTTGATAATATACGGGTATTGATTTTAGGTATACAATTTCAGGCTCCAGCAATATATCGGATGTTACAGGAATCAGATCCGGTCCGCAAAGGAGCTTTTCCCTGCTCAGTTTTGCTGCTTTAGGGGAAATGCCAAAATGCTGTTTGAAAGCCTTCGAAAACGAGGCTATATTGGCAAATCCTACTTCAATACCAATGGCCGTCAGACTTTCCTGGGTATAAAGGATGCGTTTATAGGCATTTTCCACTTTCAGCCTTTGCTGAAAAGCCCCTATGGTTTCTCCGCAACTGTATTTGAAAATACGCTGTATATTTCTGTAAGAGTAGTGGGATACATCTTCCAGATCTTTTACAGAGATCTGCTGATCGTAATTGTTCTCCATAAAATGAATGACCCTGTAAATACAGTTTAAATTGTCTTCCATAAACAAGGGTTTTTATTTTCTACATTTTATTAATCCAATTTTTTGAAGATTCAGTTCATCTTTATATTTATACTGCTCATTTAGATTCTTCATTTTTGTTGATGATGCAATTTGCTTTCAAATATAAGTAATAGATAGGATCCGTCTTTATTTTTTTAGCTTTTGGGCCTGAACTGTACTGGGAGAATACCCGAATTGTTTTTTAAATGCAAAAGAAAAATGGGAAAGGTTTTCAAACCCCAATTCCAGATAAATATCAGAGACGGGCTTATCTTGTTGTGAAAGTAAAATATGCGCCTCCTTCAGTCTCCGAAGCTGTAACCATTGTCTTGGTGGTATCCCAAAACTCTTTTGAAAATCCCTTTTAAAAGTAGATAGGCTTCTTCCTGTTAAATAAGCAAAGCGTTCAATCTTGGCATTAAAATGGAAATTTTTATCCATAAATGATTTAATATCAATTTTATAAGGTTCTGAAAAGTCAAACAGGACATCTTTAAGATCCGGATCATAAGCGAGCATCAGAATTAATGCTTCCTTTTGTTTCAGGCGAATAAGCTCTGCTGAGGTGGAGGTACTCAATAATTCTTCGTAGGGAAGAAGAGAGCGCATAAAAGTGAGCAATGGCTGGCTGTCCGGTTTTATAAATGTGGAGATATTTTCTTTTTTCTCTACCGAATATCCATATTCTCTGCTGAAATCCTGTAATACAGCATCGTCAAAATATAGAGTTACCGTTTTAATCTCCCCATTTTTGGGTGGATATTTTGCAAATTTTAAAAGACGGTTTTTACGTGCAGAATAAAGTTCTCCTTCTTTAAAGACGGTTTTTGTACTTCCATCATCCAGTTCCATTTCACCGGAAAGGACTAACCCCAGACTGTGAATTTGTGTGAACTGTTCTCCTTCCCGGAATTCTGAAAAGTGACAGGAGTAATTAACAGGCCAAACTGCTTTCTGATCATTCATGGCTTAAAGGTAATTTTCTATTGATTCTTATTCAAACTTACAAACTTTTTCCCCATTACAGGAACGTATAAAAAGTTTATTCCTTACAGCCTGGCTGCAAGGAATAAACTTTTGTTATGCTAAAATAGCTTTGGGTTCTAAATAGGCTTCCAATCCAAAAACACCATATTCACGGCCGATACCGCTTTGTTTAAAACCACCGAAGGGAGCAAGCGGATCATGGGCAAATCCATTAATGCAGATTCTGCCTGCATCAATCTGAGCGGCAACATGTTCTGCATGTTCTTTGCTGGAAGAACTGATGTAGGCGGCTAATCCATAAGGGGTGTCATTCGCGATTTTGATAGCTTCCTCTTCGTTTTGATAAGGAATGATAGATAATACAGGACCAAATATTTCCTCTCTGGCAATACGCATATCATTACGAACATTTGTAAAAATAGTGGCCTTTACAAAATGACCATCCTCAAGACCTTCAGGTTTTCCTTCGCCTCCTGCCAGTAGGGTAGCACCCTCGCTTTGTCCCAGTCTGATGTAAGTCTGTACCCGCTCATATTGTTTTGCACTGACCATGGGACCAACGGTGGTATCTTCTTCATTTGGCTGTCCTACTTTCACATTCAGGACAGCCTGTTTTGCGAGCTCGTTGACCTGATTCAGTTTATTTTGAGGAACGAGCAGACGGGTAGGGGCGATACATGCCTGTCCGTTATTCATATAAGCTCCAAAAACAGCCATGGGAATAGCCTTGTCAAGATCTGCATCCTCCAGAATAATATTAGGAGATTTTCCACCAAGTTCCAGGGTTACCCTTTTCATGGTATCCACTGCTCCTTTAGCAATGGTTTTTCCAGTAATTGTGGATCCTGTGAAAGATATTTTAGCAATATCAGAATGATTTGTAATTTCAGTTCCTACTACATTTCCTAAACCATTAACCATATTAAAAACACCCTTTGGTAATCCGGCTTCATGGAAACATTCTGCAATTAGCTGGGTTTGTTGGGCACTCATTTCACTGGGTTTGATCACTGCCGTACAGCCGGCAGCGATTGCTGTAGCCAGCTTATTGCATATAAAGCTGTTGCTGGCATTCCATGGAGTAATAATTCCTACCACACCTAATGGTTCAAAACGTACTTTTGAATGTCCTGCGGTTCTTTCAAAGTCAAATGATTCCAGTATTTCAATAGTGGTTGTAAAAGCGGAAATGGCATTTTGTACACTCATTTTACAAAACTGAAGAGTGCCCCCATATTCTTTAACCATGGTGGATACTAGTTCTTCTTCCCGCTTGCTGACTGCTTCATGAAGCTTTTTCAGTAACACAATACGTTCTGCTTTGGTCGTCTTTGAAAAGGTTTTAAAAGCTTCTCTTGCTGCAGCAATGGCCGCTTTGGTATCTTCTTCATTTCCCAATATCACTTCTCCGGTTTTCCGGTTGGTCGTAGGATCAATAAGATCAAAAGTATCTGTCCCTTGTGGCGAAACAAATTCGCCGTTGATGTAAATTTTATTAATCTGTATCATTTTGTTTGATTTTAATACCACAAAGTTCGTCCGAAATACAAAAGATAATTTTGTTGTACAGTTCAATTTTTGTTTGTTGTATGGTTCATTGTGATTTCAATAGATACAAGTACCTGAGCCTAATACTGATAAACATTAATTTATTTTTCAGCTGTTTGATAAATATTCACTATTTTTACTTCATTAATATAAATAGATCAACGTTTTGGGAACGACTCGTAAACCTATATTCGCTTAGTATCAGCCTCACAAGCCACAGGCTGATCATTCTTTTGTTCAGGTAATTCTACCTGAGCAGGTTTTCATTTAAACATAGTATTCATTTCGTTGCTTTCTTAGAAGCAACAAAATCTGATATTTCAGCTTTTGATCCATGATCTTAATGCTGTAATTCCTTTGACTGCTATGTTAAAACTTAACTAAAGAATACTAAGCACGATTATAGAATAAGTAATGAGTCAGCAATATATATGGGAGGTAAAAGCTAAAAATACTCCCCTCTTAAAGAAGAAATGCAGTCATTGTAATAGCGACAGGTTTTATTGCAGTGATAAATTCAGACTGAACGCTCAAAAAAAGAATATTGATATCTGGTTGATATACCGATGTGTACAATGTAAAAATACCTTTAATATGACCATTTTCTCCCGCGTCAGAACAGAATCAATAAGCAAACCCCTCTTCATTAAATTTTCAGAAAATAATACAGAAACGGCCTGGGAATATGCATTTTCCCTCGAAACAAGAAGAAAAAATAATGTTGAGTATGATGCGGAGAGTGTCGAATATGATATACAACATCCCACACTGGATGATATTTTAAATTCCGGGTATGAAATACTACCGGTTACACTTAAATCCCCTTTTGATTTTAGTCTTAAAGTATATTCTGTGATCCGGATATGTTTAGGTCTTTCTGTCAGTAAATTAAATCAGCTGATAGAAGCTGATGCCTTATCTTTTCAGGGTAAGTCTATACAGAAGAGTCATAGAATTAAGGATGGAGGTATTGTGTATATTGATATAGAAAAATTCAGAAATATTTGTTTTGAAAACGGATAGAATTTCAGTCATAATTCAATCTGACAAACAGAGCCTCCGGATCAGTAGTCCGGAGGCTTTTGTTATTGAAATATTTTATTTTTTACGATGTTTTGTGGTCGAAAATATTAGATATGCATCACAGTCCTGAATACATTTACGGCATTGCCTGTAATACTGACAATATCGGGAATAGCACTGTCTTTTAGCTTAACTTCCACCTGCACTTTTCCAATACGGTTGATAGCTTCGCCCTGTGTCCCTGTAAATTGGAAAGTATTGTCGGCAGTACTGATGATTTTATTTTGAATAAGATAGCCTCCCAAAGGTCCATTGGCATTTCCGGTAACAGCATCTTCTGAAATGCCGATTGCCGGGGCAAACATTCTTCCATAGGTCAGGATTTCCTTATCATCGGAATCAAAAGTAAATACAAAATAGCCATTGCAGCTGATCACTTTACTCAGGTGGGTTAAAGCCATAAGATCGGGCTGAAGATGATTTAAAATGTTCCGGCTTTTAATACCGATCATAACCTTTGAGTGGCCTGTCGAAGCAATTTGTACAGGGCATTTCTCATCAAGATCTTCCATTGTCAATCCTAATGCATGAACAATATTTTGTGTTGTTAGCGGATCAAAGATGGGGTTTAGCTCAAAACGTCCCTGTGTCATTGTGATTTGATAATCGTGATCCTGTTTTTCAATCCTAATAGGTAAAATTCCGATTTGGGTCATTATTCTGATGGTACAGGATTCCAGCTGATCTTCCATTGCTTTTGCATATAATGCCGCAATAGTGGCATGTCCGCAGGAAGGAACCTCTGTTGTTGGAGTAAAATACCTTACATGGTATTCGAAATTTTGTTCCAGAGTAGTGGGACGGAAAACAAATGCTGTCTCTGAATTGTTGAGTTCCCGGGCTATCAATTGCATTTCTGCAGTGGTCAGATTTTCAGCATTTAAAACTACCCCCGCAGGATTTCCTTTGAATTTTTCTTTAGTAAAAGAGTCAATTTGATACACAATTACTTCCTTCATCATACAATATTAAGTTCAACGTAAAGGTAAGGATAAATGTGTTGTAAAATGCCTTTTTTCAGAGGTATATTTGCGTTTTTAGAACAAATGATCTAGTTGATTAACTGGGTAAAAGAAAAATCAGGATGGCGCATTTCTATTTCATTTCTGGAAGATGAAATCTGGGCTTCGGAAGCATAGATAAACATTTGCTGTTCGTAGTCATTAATAGCTGTCTGTAGAGAATCATAGCTTCCGCCAGTGAGATTTCCGGATAATATGAGAGCATCCATCAATCCTGTATTGACGCCCTGGCCGGCAAAAGGAGGCATAAGGTGAGCAGCATCTCCGATAAGGGTTATTGGTAAAGGGCGGTCGGTCTTCCAGGGGGCACTCAGCGGTAATTTTCTGGTTGGTAAGCTCAAAAAAGAAGGTGTCAGCTGAACCAGGTTTTGATAACGTTTGTCCCAAAGGGCGAAATTTTTCAGAAGAAATTTGCGGATATCGTCTGTATCCTGGAGATTATCTTCGGCATTATCAGGTTTTTTGAAGATTACACCATAAGTTAATGCACCGTTATTGTCAGGGTTTACGACCAATAGTTTACCCTGAAAAGCTGCCATCAGCCTGTTTCCGTTGCATAACTGATAAAATTCGGGACAATCTGTTTCAGGATGGGGAATATCCCCCTGAATAATGATGGTTCCGGTTTCTTCAATTGCTGTGTCAGTCACAAACTTCCTCATGGCAGACATACCTCCGTTAGCGCCAATGACAAGATCTGCTGTAGCTTGTAATCCGTTCTCAAAAAGCAGTAGCCATTTCCCGCCGCAAACCTTAAGGTCGATGCATTTTCTATCCCAACTTACTGAATCATGGGGTAAGCTTTCAAGGAGTATTGTTCTCAGGTTATTTCTGTTGATTTCAGGATTGTCAAACTGGTTTTCAGGGGTGATTGGTTTGGTGAACAAAGTTTTCCCTTGTTCGTCAGCGATGGTAATACCCATGGGTAAAGCGGTTTTATAATAAGCTTCCAGTAATCCTGCCTTTTTCATAGCTTTCTGTCCGGAATCTTTGTGCAGATCCAGCGTTCCTCCCCAGATTCTGGCCTGGGGATATTTATCTCTTTCATATACGGTCACTTCAATACCTTTTTGCTGAAGTAATTTTGCCATAGTCAGCCCAACAGGACCAGCTCCAATAATGGCTACTTTTTTGTCTCTGAGTAACATAATTGTTGTGCTATTAAATATGGATACAAATTTCTGTGTCATTTTAGAGATAAAATAATTATATTAGACTTAAAAATAGCTGTAAAAGACTTTTATGGATACGATTGATCAAACGGTTCCCCATATTCTGAAAAACCTGGCCGGTTTACTGGGCTCGGAAATAAAACAGAGAAAGCTGGAGATTCCATCCCGGTTTGGAAAAGGATATTGCACAGGATTGATCTTTAATAAACATATCCGGATGCTTATTAGTAATTATGAGCTGTATGAAGATCTGATCATTGAAAATCCGGATGTACATATTGCTAAAAGGATGCTCTTTTTTAAGTTTCAGCATATTTTTCCCAAAACAAAAATCTCTTCGGGAGGAAATCCAGCTGAAATGCCTTCTGTTATGGTGGCAACGAGCCGCCTTAATACCGATAAGTTTATTCCTATTCATTCTAATAAAAACACGATTAATATAGAAGTGGATGCGGATTACCTGAAAAGCTTGTTTCAGGTATCAGATCAGTCACCGGTACTGAAAAGCCTGGTGGAAAATACGGAACCCTTTCTATTTGAACATATGATCGATCCTTCTCTGCAAAATGTTGTCAATGAGATCATTTCTGAAGAGATAGATGAGACTTTTAAGCTGTTTTTTTTAAGACTAAAAGCTGAAGAGCTGATTTGCAGACTATTGATAGAATTGGAAAAGCGGAATGAAAAACATCTCTACGCACTGAATATCCATGATATTGAAACTATGTATATGATACGGGCAAAAATTCTTGAGCAATTGGAAATTCCTCCTGTTATAAAAGAGCTGGCTGCAGAAGCCGGAATGAGTGCTACCAAGCTCAAACGACTGTTCAGACAGATTTTTGGGAACAGTATTTTTAATTATTATCAGGAATTCAGAATGAAGGAAGCTGCGCTATTGCTGAAAGAGAAAAAGTATTCCGTTTCAGAAGTAGGATACAAACTAGGGTTCTCTAATCTGGGCCATTTTTCAAAAATATTTAAAGAGCACATCGGGATGAACCCAAAACAGTATTCAATGGTTTAAAAACTAAAACCACAAAGGCCGTTTCAAAAATGAAATGACCTTTGTGATAAAATTAAATCTGAATTTTAGGATTTGTCAGAATAAAAGGGGAATCCCTTTATCCGGTTTTAATCCCATCGAGTATGATTTGAAACGGCATATTTTCCGGCTCCGGTAAAGAAGAAACTCACTCCTATAAGTAAATAAATAGCAAGTAACTCCAGTGCCCAGCCTCCAAATTCATTCAGCTTAAATATATTTGCTGTTTGTGCCAGTATAATGGCTGTAAAGCAGTTTGCCGCAAAGATTATTCCTGCAAGACGTATCCGGAATCCTATAATGATCATAAGAGGGGCTATAATTTCACCTGCAAATACCCCATACGCAAAGAATGACGGTAAGCCGTGCTGGGTCATCATATCCTGAATAAATCCAATTCCGTGTATCAATTTATTAATCCCGTACACAGACATGGGAAATCCAATGGCAATTCTGCTGATCAGAATACCTAAATCAATGTTCTTTTTCATTTTATTATTATTTAAAAATTATATTTTACAAAAGCCCCGATGTTCTCCAATGTCTTTTTGCTATTATTAAACTGATCAAAATTGGAGGCTATACCATACATCATCTTATCCTGTTTTACGCCAAGCCGGATGAATTGTAACCCTCTCGGATAGCCGGTATTGTCAAGATTTCCAATAGCCAGGACACTGAAGTATCCTTTGAGGTTTTCCCTGAGCTGCGGGGTATATTCAAATGATACAGACTGTTCCAGGGAAAATCCTTTCTGATAAGTTGCACCTATAGAATAAGAGAAAGAGTAGGAGGGCTGAACCATCCGGTACTGAGCGTAAAGGCTGAAGAATGCACCTGGATTTTTCACTCCGAAAGCACCATTCAGACTGATTTTTTTAGTAAAACTATAAGCCAGGGTATTTCTTATAAAGAATATATTGTCTTGGTCCCTGGTGTATTCGGTATCAAATAAAGTAAGATTGTTTAATTTCAACCTCTCATTGATTTGATAGTTGACATTATGCATATAGGTGTAGGAACGGTGTCCCAAAACAAGGTCGGGAGTATAGCTAAGCTTCTGTGCATTCAGTTGGGTTGAAACCGCTGCAAGAGCCATGATCACTATTAATTTTGCCTTCATATTTCACTCATTAATTTTCTGTGAGCAAAATTATTCAGGGCTGTGCGGAATAAACTTAAGAAATCTTAAGAAAGGTCAGACAGGTGTTTTTTTCTAAGATAACTCAGGTATTCAACTGTAATTCCTAGGTAGGAAGCAATCATATATTGAGGAAAACGCTGCTCAATATTGCGGTAAGTGGTCACAAATGTCCTGTATTTTGTGTAGGCATCCACTCTGGAATGCTCAAATGTTCTTTCCTGCAGTGTAACATATGCACTCTGCATTTTCAGTCGCCAGAATTCAGAAATAGCAGGAACTTCTTTATACAGCAATTCCAGGTTATTCTTGCTGATCTGGATCACCGTAGTTTTTTCATTAGCCCGGATAAACATTCTTGATGGAAGCTCACTCAGATAGCTGTAAAGATCATTAACCCACCAGTTTTCAATACCCAGCTGCGTAATATTTTCTTTACCCTTTTCATCAATATGATAAGCATAGAGGCTTCCTTCTGCTATAAACCGCATACTTCTTGAAATCTGTCCTTCATGCAGCAGATAGTCTTTCTTTTTAAGCTGTATAATTTCTAATTTGGGAAGGATAGCATCAATATCAGAGTCTTTTAAAGGTACAATTTCTCTAAAATGTTCTATCAACTGTGAAATGATTATATCTGTATCCATAATGAAATTTTGAATTCTGCTTCGGTAAGAAAATCAACAGCAGAGGCACAAATGTAAGGAAATATTCAAAAATGAATTGTTGTAAATAGATTCCCAATACAGACCATCCGCTGGTTGTAAGTCAGTTTCTAATGCCGGCTATATACTGAAACAAATGATTACCTAAATATGGATTTGCAGATTTCTATAATTTAACGGAGATAGTAAATTGGATAGAGGTACTTTAGAGAAATAAGTTTTTTGTAAAGCCGTCTGATTAATGGAACGGCTTTTTATTGTACTTACTTTGCCTGTCCAATATCCAATCTTTCAAATTTACCTTCAGCATTTTTATGGAACTTAAAGAATACAGGAAATGTTCCCCATTGTCCGGCTTTAAAATTTCCGTAAATATCCTTTCCTTCATTTTCTATACGGTCTATGCTGAGAAAATATTCTTTACCTAGGGCTTTGGAGAAGAAAGTGGTAAAATCAACGGTATTGCCGTCGTCTGTCATCACTGGATTTTCTATAAAGAAGCTATACCATTTTTTATCTCCGGTTTGCAGTGCTTCTATGGCAGGGCGTACAGTTTCGTCTGTTATTTTTGATAAGTCCATTGTGTGTTGTTTTGATATAGAGGGTGTTGTCTTTTTTTGATTTTCTTTAACCTGTCCACAAGCGGTCAGAGAGAAGCTTGTCGCAAAAATGGTTATGAGTATATATTTTATCATCTCAGTTAAGTTTTAAGAGGATGTTGCAGGTAAACGATCAGAAGGTTAAGAAATAAAAAGGGAAGCTCAATGGCTACTCCTTTAAAATCTTTGTCCATAAGGTGAAAGCAGATAATCAGGAGGATACCCGCTGCCATCAGGAAATTTCCCCAAACAAATGTCCTGGGAAATAAAATCATCACTGAAGCCAGAATTGTAACAGCTCCATTGATCATGAGTGCTGTTCGGTTGAATCCCCATTTTCCGAACATCTCCATCATTTCAGGTTTTCCGGAAAACATAGCACTTCCTTGTTTGAATCCCATGAATACAGCTCCCAGGATAAGTATTGAACTAATAATCTTTAGAATCATAATGTGTATTTTATAAAATCAGCTGCTTTAAATAAAGCAGTATAACAAATATGCATGAAAAGAATGGTTTTTGAATGGTGAATTTTTCGGAAGTTACAATTCATTCTTATTCTAATGGGAGTAAAAAGATAAAAGCCACAATTTTATAAACTGTGGCTTCTACTACTAAGAACTATTTAATACTATTTTGTTTCCAGATAACCGTAATGTAATGAAGGCTCTTTCCCAAATAAACAGGAAAAAATATTCTGGAACTCATGGATATATTTGCATTTTATAGAATTGCCATATATTTTGAGCCCCTCCAGTATTTTCCTGGAACTCAGGTCTATATCGTATTTGATAAATGTTTCAGGTCTTTCATACCGTATTCTCTGATCTGAGCTGTATGTCCTTGAAAAACCGAGTTTTTCAAGCCACTCTTCCGTGATCTGAATAGGTTTAATGGAATCTGCCGGAACTGAAAAGCTCTGACTGTCATTTTCAATTTTAACAAAATAAGCTTGCTTCAAACTCTGAAAAATTTCAGTGATCGTATAAATCTGATTTTTGTACTCGACTAAATTTTTGATTTTAAGATCTGCTACGTTCATAATATTTTGGTTTTTAAAGGTGGTACTGGTAATATATAATTGAGCAAATACTATGCCTTGCATCATATTGTGAGCCAGTGTTTTAATGAAGATTGTGTTAAATATCACACCTAAAAGATTAATGAACTGTTAAAATGTCGATAGACACTATCTTTAGAGCATTTTTAATTCAATAGAAATATGGTATCTATGTGGTACTATGGGAAGAGGTATTGGCAGTAGCCAGTAAAAGAGCCAATATAATGGCAATGATAAGAACGGAGATAAATACATTCCAGGAAAATGAATGCAGGAGGTATCCGGTACCACTTCCCAGAATACTGGAGCCAAAATAATAAAATAACCAGTAAATAGAGGTGGCCGAGGACTTTCCGTGTTTAGCATGAAGTGCTGTCATCTGACTGGCCATAGTATGGGCAGCAAAAAAGGAGAGTGTAAATACTCCAAGTCCAAAGATGACCACATAAATATTTTCTGACAGCAGCAAGCCAATTCCACAGAGCATTAGAAGAATGAAGCTTTTCAGGATGTTATTTTTGGAAAACCTTTTAGAAAGCTTTCCCGTAATCATGGTACCAAAGACTCCGAAAGTATACATCAGAAATATAAAGGCAATGATAAAATGGCTTAATGAAAATGGTTTTGCTTCTAATCTGAAAGTAAGATAATTATAAACACTCACAAAAACACCCATCAGTAAAGCTGCAATGAAGTACAGCCTGAGCATATAGGAGTTCATGAGAAATCCTTTCATCTGCTTTACCTTTTGATGATAATCTGTTTTCTGAGGATTGAAAAATTTTGATTCAGGAAATAGTTTCCAGAAAATAAGACCCAGGATAAGACTTTCCACTCCAATGATGAGAACGGCATTGCGCCATCCGAATTCTCCGGCTGCAATGGTAGCCAATATTCTTCCACTCATCCCTCCAATAGTGTTGCCACTTAAATACATACTGATGGCAGCGGGCACTGCAGCGAGATAAACCTCCTCGGTAAGGTAGGCTAGGGCGACAGCAGAAACACCGGAAACTACAAATCCTTTCAGCACTCCAATTCCAATAAGAAGACTGAGACTGGGAATCCAGGTTGAAATAATAGTTAATAATGCTGATGAAATCAAAGAAAATACCATCAGTCGTTTTCTGGAATAACTGTCTGCCTTAAAAGCAAAAAACAATAATCCCAACGCCATTCCTATGGTAGATGAAGAAACGAGCAGAGAAGTATCACCAACGGTTACATTGAACTGCTCCGCGGCCATCGGGAGCATGGGCTGAAAAAGATAGAGCTGTGCAAATACAGAAAGCCCTGAAAAGAAAATACAAAGTTTTATATATCGGAAACGGCGGCTTCCCTGGTTTGCTTTTTCAGGTGAATTCATGATTTTTTGCAATTAAAATGCAGTTTTGATTATAGAAATTTTGGTTCTGCAAATTTCCTGATATTTTTCCAATCCTGAAAATGCTTATCTCAATGATTTTTATTGGTAAAACCAATTAATGCATCATCTCATATACCTTAATCAACTCTGCAATATTACTGACCTCCAGCTTCTGAAATATCCTTTTCTTATATGTACTTACGGTAGACATCTGAATACTGAGTTTATTGGAAATCTCCAGGTTTCCGTATCCGTCAGCTAACAGTTTAAAGATCTCATATTCCCTTGAAGAAAGCTTTTCTACAGGGTTGTCTCTCTTATTCTGAATGATCAGACCGATAAGTTCTGCAGGATAAAAATAACCTTTTTCAATCACTGTTTTCACTGCATTTTTAATTTCTTCCTCACTGCTTTGTTTGTTCAGGTAGCCTTCAGCACCTTCTCTGATGTACTGGATAGCCACATCCTGATCATATCCTGAAAACACAAGAATCTTTAGATCTTTCTGTATGTTTTTAAGTTCAGTGATCATTTTTTTATATTGAGTTCCGGGCATATCTATATCCAGGATCAGAAGATGATAATATTGAGAAATCAATGCTTCTTTTACCTGTTCATAATTTTCAGCAAAGT
The DNA here is from genome assembly GCF_016756935.1 of Chryseobacterium sp. KMC2. Lineage (NCBI taxonomy): Bacteria > Pseudomonadati > Bacteroidota > Flavobacteriia > Flavobacteriales > Weeksellaceae > Chryseobacterium > Chryseobacterium sp. KMC2. The sequence goes on along the minus strand of NZ_JAESIT010000007.1, from coordinate 47,206 downwards.
CTATTTTCAGTTCAGGATAGGCAGATTCAAGAACAAGGGCTGTTCCTGCTCTTACCACATAATGATCATCAGCAATTAAAATTCGTTCATTCATATAATTAGTTTTTTTTGAGGGTAATTTCTACAATGGTTCCTTTCGGGAAATTTTGACTGAAACTGATCTCAGCATTAATCTTTTTAACCAGATGGATGACCATATGCAGACCCAGTCCTTTACCTTTAAAGCTGGGTGTTTTCCATTTAGGATTTTTGAACAAATTCATATAAATGGCTATTTGTTCCGTAGACATTCCGGTTCCCGTATCATCTATTATGATAATGATTTTTTGGTCATCCTCTATAATATTAAGACTAATTTCTCCTTTAAATGTATTTTTTACGGCATTATCAATAACATTGTGGATAATAGCCGAAAGAATACTTTCACTCACTCTGCTGTTTATATTAGTCTCTGTAGAATTAATAATAACAGTTTCTCTTTCCTTTGCGATTTCCCAGAATAGTTTTTTCTTGATTTCTAAAATTCTGTTGACAGGATATTCCTGCTCTTCAAAAATGTTTTCGGCTTTATAAAGCTCTGTATATTCCTTTAAATTCAATGTAAACTGGTACAGCTGTTCAGAGGATTTGTAAATACTGTCAAAATATTTTTTCTGAAGCTCTACATCATCTGATTCATGAAGTTTTTGAGAAAGCATCGCAATAAACCTGATTGGAGTAGTGATGTCATGGCTAATGGTTTCCACCAGTTTTTTTTGATATTCTGTTTCTTTCTGCAAATCATTTTTTACCACTTCAAGCGTAAGGGAAGTTTCCTTAAGCTTGGAATTTTTGTTATGAACAATTCGCTTCAGGGCTTTGTTTTTTGTTCTTAGAAGATTGGTCATCAACATGATAATAATGATAATTCCTGTAAGAAAAATAATGGAAAGCAATATCTTAAATAACAGCGTTTGGAAAAAATAAGGTTCAATCCTGAATTGAACAGCCTTTTCTTCATATTTTCCATCCGGAGAGGCAAGTATCCTCACCTTTAACGTATAATCTCCCGGGCTGAGGTTACTGATGGTATATTTTAAATCTTTTCCCAAAGCCACCGCTTCCCAGTCCGATTCTTCCTCTCCCGAGATTTTGGCCTCTATATAAAGGTTTTCAAAATTAGAGAAATAAGGAATATCTATGAAAATATCAGCTGTTTTGTAATCATTCTTTAGATCGAGTACAGTATTAAAATAGACTGTTTCAGCATTACCGATTTTTGCTCTTTCTATATAGATTTTTTTTGGATCCGGATAATAGGTCTGAACCTGAGCCGGGTTGAAAAATACAAAACCATCCATGGAAGGGAATATAAATTCCCCATTTTCCAAAGCATAAGCATTGGGTTGCGAATTACCATTGAATTCATTAGAAGTAAAACCATCTTTTTTAGTGAAACGGTAATAGAATACCGGGCTTTTTCTGTTTTCGGCATACTGGATAAGTTGCTTTTTAGGAACTTTATACAGGCCGTTGTTCGAGGATATCCAATAAAACCCCTGTTGATCCTCAAGGATAGAATGAGCAGACTGCAAATAATTATTCCTGTCATTGGGCATTTTAACCAGTTTCCGGTCTTTAAAAAGGTAAAAGCCATTTTTGTTGGTCATAATCCAGATCAGATTATCCTTTGTTTTTACGATACTTTTTACAGAAATATTTTTGATTAACGGACGCACTGTATTTTTATCCAACATCAGCGAATACAATCCTTCATTATTGCCTACCAGAACCTGCCCCTCACGGTATTGAAAAAAAGCGGTGACAGGACTTTTAAAACTATAAATATAATCCGGCTTTGTAAATTGGTCCTTTTTAAAAATCTGAAGTTGGTATCGGGAAGAGTTTAACAGGGAAAGGGCATATAAATTTCCACTTTTCATAAAATCTTCAAACCCCTCTTTAATATAAGTGGAGTCTTTTTTCTTATACCCGGAATTTTTATAAAATCTTATGATACTCTTTCTCTTACGGATCAGAATATTACCCGAATTGTCGTACATCATAAGATAATTATCATTATTCCCGAACGCATACTTATGGACAATACCATTTTTCCCAAACTCAGTTCCGTCCTCCGTTATAATTGTATTGTTACTGAAGGGTAATGAGGCATTGGATACATTATTTGCAAAATCAGCTTCCTTTCGGGCCACATACATGTTTGAAAGATGAAGAATATTAAGCCCGTTATTCAAAGTACCAAGATAAAGATTGTTGAAATTTTTACCGTAATACATAGAGTAGTAGGAATGGCTGCCTATTTCCTTATACTTTACCAGAAACTTCAGAGAAGGTCCGTTTGGGCTTTCCTCTACAATATAAATATTATTCCTGTTGATGATAAATGACTGATTGGTAATCTGCTGCCAGTATATTTTAGTTTCAGGATCGTTAAAAAGACTTGGCTGGTCATAAATAGAAAGTTTTCCATGATGAATAGAATAGGTCTTTCTTGTCTGAAAATCATTAATGAAAAGAGTCTCATTAAGAACAAAAATACTGTTCAGGTCTTCATTGGTAAAAGGAAGTGATATTCTTGTTTCAATTCCCCTTTCATTTTTATAAATGATGGCATCTTTTTCCCTGAAAATATACTTTGAATTTTTAAGCTGTATAAAATACTGAACGTCATTATAAAAATTAGAAGAAATGGTATTGTTCGCAATTCTTTGTACCAGCTGATTTCCTTTTGTAAAAGAAACTCTATCGCCAGGGGTGAGCTTACTGAGCCTGGGAAATCTGTTTTTAATGATGATCTTATTCTCCTGAAAATTAGTAAGCGTTGTAATGCTGTCCCGAACAGGATCACCGATAAACATCCCGAAATGAAGGTTGTCTATTTTAAAATTATTAAACGTGACAAAGGAAATGCCGTCATACCGTACAAGCCCGTTTTCCGTAGATATCCAGATAAAACCGTATTTATCCTTGGCAATGGCCTTCGCACTGCTTTGTGGAAGTCCATTATCTATATTATACCATGTGGAAGTATAGCGCTGTCCGTAAATGTTTAAGTATAAGAAAGCAAAAAAAACTGCCCAAACCCTCATATGTGCAAAACTCATCTATGTTTCTTGCATATCAATGCAAAAATTTGTTAATATTAGTTTTTGTACAAGCCGAAGTTTTTTTTAAGATTGAGAATGATTGAAAATAATTTTTTGTCACTTAAGTTTTCTAGGTTTTGCGTTTTATCGTTAAACAAATTTGTTTTACGGCGTAAAAATAGTGAAATTATACAGATAAACCAGTATTTTTCGATTTGTTTTAATCTGTATTTTTTTTATAACCATTGATAATTAAACATATAATGCCTGTTTTATTTCTAATGATGGTGAATAAATATCCTTTAAAATTGGGGTTTATATTAATAATTTTAATCCAGAATAAGCTGAAATTATCCGATTTATTCCAGGTGATACTCGTTTTTACCCTGATAAATTATTGATAGCTAATAATTTCAACGCTATTGAATCTCAAATAGGTGATTTTTTATATTAAATGTTTATTTTTTATATTATTTAAAAAATGAATTAATATTATTCTTTTATTGGGTTTCTTGTAGTAATAATTTTACAAAATATAGGATGTTAATTCTATAGATAAATTTTGCATCAGTGAAATAAGATATATATTTTTGCAAAACAATTCCCAAACATCGATGAAGAGAGGTTTTTTAATAAAATAATGATTCTGAAAACACAAACGGTTCAACCTCCAAAACAAAGGGTCTCTTTTAAGAGATCTTTTTTGCTTTTTTAGACTTTGCCCTCTTTTATTTTTAAAATTCTTTTACTAAAGACTGTATGACTGTTATTTTTTTTAATGGTTTGATGATAATTATTTATTATATTTAATTTTCTATTACCAAAAAAATATTAAACTATGGATCTATTTATGTTAGTGCCAATTTTTGGTGTCGTGGCTTTGCTTTATACATTTCTTCAGAGTAACTGGGTCAGTAAACAGAATGCCGGAAACGAAAAGATGAAAACAATCAGCGGATATATTGCTGATGGTGCGATGGCTTTCCTAAAGGCCGAGTACAAGATTTTAACCTATTTTGTTATTGTAGTAGCTATTTTACTTGCAGTGATGGGAACCACCAATTCCAATTCACACTGGAGTATAGGAATTGCTTTTGCAGTGGGAGCTGTATTTTCGGCTCTGGCAGGCTTTATAGGGATGAAGATCGCTACAAAAGCTAATGTAAGAACTGCTGAAGCAGCAAGAACCTCACTTTCTAAAGCCCTTAAAGTCTCTTTCACTGGAGGTTCCGTTATGGGAATGGGTGTTGCCGGGCTTGCAGTACTAGGATTAGGGTCGTTATTTCTAATCATTAGACAGATCTTTGCACCGGATGCCGCCGTAGATTCACATGAGATGGAAAGGACGATTGAGATTCTTACCGGTTTTTCTCTGGGTGCAGAATCTATTGCTCTTTTTGCAAGAGTGGGTGGGGGTATTTATACAAAAGCAGCAGATGTAGGGGCTGACCTTGTAGGAAAAGTAGAAGCAGGAATCCCGGAAGATGATCCGAGAAATCCTGCTACCATTGCAGATAATGTAGGTGATAATGTAGGTGATGTGGCGGGAATGGGTGCAGACCTTTTCGGTTCCTATGTAGCCACGGTCTTAGCGACAATGGTGTTAGGAAGGGAAACGATTTCTGACGATTCCTTTGGAGGCTTCGCTCCGATTCTGTTACCCATGCTTATCGCGGGAACAGGAATTATATTTTCAATGATAGGAACTTTATTTGTGAGAATTAATGACAATGAAGGATCATCAACATCGAGTGTACAGAACGCTTTAAATCTGGGGAACTGGGGGAGTATTGTGATTACAGCTATTTCTTCTTATTTCCTGGTTACCTATATTCTTCCCGAAAAAATGATCCTCAGGGGGCATGAATTTACTAAAATGGGAGTGTTTGGAGCCATAATGGTTGGTTTAGTTGTAGGAACCCTGATGAGTATCATTACAGAATATTATACGGCTATGGGTAAAAGACCTGTTTCCAGTATCGTAAGACAGTCTTCTACAGGTCATGCCACCAATATCATCGGTGGGCTTTCTGTGGGGATGGAATCAACCCTGCTTCCCATTCTTGTGCTCGCAGGAGGAATTTACGGTTCTTATTTGTGCGCAGGATTGTATGGGGTGGCCATTGCAGCTGCCGGAATGATGGCTACTACTGCAATGCAGCTGGCTATTGATGCTTTCGGGCCTATTGCAGATAATGCAGGTGGTATTGCAGAAATGAGTGAACTTCCTAAAGAAGTTCGCGAGAAAACAGATATTTTGGATGCCGTAGGCAATACGACTGCAGCTACAGGAAAAGGATTTGCTATTGCTTCAGCTGCATTAACGGCTTTAGCCCTGTTTGCAGCCTTTGTAGGAATAGCCGGAATAGATGGTATTGATATCTACAGAGCTGATGTTTTAGCCGGATTATTTGTAGGAGGAATGATTCCCTTTATATTCTCTTCCCTTGCGATTACTGCCGTAGGACAGGCTGCGATGGCAATGGTAGAGGAGGTGAGAAGACAGTTTCGGGAAATCCCTGGAATTTTAGAAGGAAAAGCACAGCCGGAATATGAAAAATGTGTAGCTATTTCTACAGATGCCTCTATCAGGAAAATGATGCTTCCGGGAGCTATTGCTATTATTTCCCCATTATTGGTCGGATTTATTTTTGGTCCGGAAGTTTTAGGAGGATTTTTAGCCGGTGCTACCGTAAGTGGTGTTTTAATGGGCATGTTTCAGAATAACGCAGGGGGAGCCTGGGATAATGCTAAAAAATCATTCGAAAAAGGAGTGGAAATTAATGGGCAGACTTATTACAAGGGTTCTGAACCTCATAAAGCTTCCGTAACAGGAGACACTGTAGGAGATCCGTTTAAAGATACGTCGGGGCCTTCAATGAATATCCTGATCAAATTAATGTCCATTGTTTCATTGGTCATTGCACCCACATTAGCGGTGTTGCATAAAGATAAAATTGAATCCAATAGAAAAGCAAAGCTGGAAAGCTTAACCAGGGCGGATATAGATCACGGAGGCAGAAACGGAGTAGATTCTGTATATGTTTCAGCTCCTAAAGAAGTAAAAGGTCATCTTAATGAAAGCGGAGACTTTGTTTATGAAACTGGGGCTATTCAGAAGCTGAATTTAAAAGGAGGAAAAATCATTGCAGTAGGAGAAGGAAGCCAGATCTACCAGTTATATCAATCCATAAAAAAGAATGACCAGTCTATTGTAGATCCTAATAAATGGTATACTATAGAAAACCTTTATTTTGAAACCGGATCAAGTGATCTGAAAGCCGGCTATGAACTGCAACTGAACAATCTGGCAGAAATTTTAAATGCATATCCTGACCTTAAAATCAAGCTGGGCGGTTATACAGATAACAGTGGAAATGAAGAAACTAACCAACGGTTATCTAACCTGAGAGCACAGACTGCAAAACTGAAACTCTTGGAATTGGGAGTGCCCTCAGACAGGATAGAAGCTGAAGGATATGGTTCGCAGCATCCGATTTGTGAAGCGAACGATACCGATGAATGTAAAGCTAAAAACAGAAGAATTGATGTAAGAGTACTTGCTCTTTAAAATTCAATTGAATATAATTAAACACTGCTTCGGCAGTGTTTTTTTTGCTTTATAAACGAGTCAGTTTTAACATATTGAATACGGAAATTGAGGTTGGGTTCTTAGAACATGATGAGCTGGGGTAAATTTGATCATAGCCAGTCTGCAGATCAATGAAATCATCTGTGTAAATCTGCACTTAATGGAGGATCAAAGATTTTTTCTCAAATGTTCCAAAGCCTGTATAATCACATCATCTTTTTTTGCAAAACTGAACCTTATATAATCTGAGTTCTGTCTTGAATTGTAAAATGCAGAAAGGGGAAGACAGGCCACTTTCTTCTCAATGGTCAGCCATTTTGAAAAATCCACATCAGACATTGTGCGGGAGACATTTCTAAAGTTGACAACCTGGAAAACACTTCCTTCTGCTTTCTGTTCAACCTGTAATGGAGTATCCCTGATCATCTCGTTGAAAATATCCCTTTTTTTCTGCATCATGCTTTTATTGATATGGGGGTCAAATACTTCGAGGTATTTTGCCAGCGCATATTGGGCAGGAGCGTTAGCACTGTAGGAAATATATTGCTGATGGGATTGGAATAATGCCGTTAATTCCGCGGAACTAATCATATAGCTCACTTTCCATCCTGAGGTATGAAACATTTTACCAAAGGAAAAAATACAGAATGTTCTTTTTTTAAGTTCGGGATGCAGAAACGAACTGTAATGTTCGGCATCATCATAGCAGTATGTATCATAAATTTCCTCTGAAATTAAATAGATTTCCCTGTCCTTTATCAGCGCATACAATTGATTCCAGTCTTCCTTTTTCCATATTTTTCCAGTAGGATTTTGAGGTGAATTGACAATGATAGCCTTCGTTTTTTCTGAAATGCAGTTTTGAAACTTTTCCCAGTTTACAGTGAAATCATTATCAAGATCATAATAAACAGGAATTCCTCCGTTCATCACTACAGAAGGACCATACGTATAATAGGACGGTTGAATAATAATGACTTCATCTCCTTGGTTTAAAGTAGATTTTAGGGCGGTATATAAAGCAAAGGTTGCACATGGTACAACGGTAATTTCTTCTGTTCTCAATGGGATAGGGTTTTCCCGCCTGGCATTATATGCAACGATGTTTTCAATGAGTAGCGGATTGCCTGCAAGAGGCTCATATTGATGATGATCAAGGCCTGCAGATTCTTTTAAAAAGGTTTTCAGCCTTTCATCAATATCGAAATCAGGAAGCCCTAAAGAAAGATCAAAGCTTCTATGCTTTGTGGCAAGTTCAGACATTTCCGTAAAAAAGGAGTAATGAGTGAATCCATAAATTTTATCCATCAACTTTGCATTTATATCAAATATAATGAAAATAACATTTCATCGTGATTAAATAAAAATTGTTATTTTTAAGAAAATTATTCTTTATGAAAAAACTCCTTATTCCGTTACTGGCCATTGTTGTACAGACTGGCTGTAAAACGGCAAATACTTCTAATGAAACACCTACTGCTACTTTTAAGCATGATAAAGCCTTTTCGGCTGCTTATAAGATGATTAATGCAGAGGACTTAAAGAAAAACTTATATGTAATTGCTGCTGATGGAATGGAGGGTAGAGATACAGGGAGTCCCGGGCAGAAAAGAGCGGGAGAGTACATCGTAAACTATTATAAAAACCTGGGTATTTCCCATCCGAAAGTACTCAATTCATTTTTCCAGAAGGTTCCGGCAGATTTTATGAAGAAGAGAGGTGGAGGAAACCTTCCCGATTCTGAAAATATTTTGGCTTTTATAGAAGGAAGTGAAAAACCGGAAGAAATTGTTGTGGTTTCTGCTCACTATGACCACGTTGGGACAAAAAATGGTGTTGTGTATAATGGTGCTGATGATGATGGAAGCGGTACTGTTGCAGTGATGGAGATTGCAAAAGCTTTCCAGGCAGCTAAAAAGGTGGGTAAAGGTCCTAAAAGATCCGTTTTATTCCTTCATGTCACAGGAGAAGAACACGGACTGTTTGGTTCTGAATACTATTCCCAAAACCCTGTTTTCCCATTGGCAAATACCGTAGTAGATCTTAATATCGATATGATAGGACGAGATGATCCTGCCAACAGAGGAAAACAATATGTGTACGTGATTGGCTCTGAAATGCTGAGCTCTCAGCTTAAAGTGATCAATGAAGCGGCCAATAAGAGAACCAATAATCTGGAACTGAACTATAAGTATGATGATTTAAATGATCCTGAACAGTTATATTACCGTTCTGATCACTATAATTTTGCCAAGCATAATATTCCGGTGGCATTTTTCTTTGACGGAATCCATGAAGACTATCATAAGCCGACCGATGATCCTGAAAAGATTGATTACCCACTGTTAGAAAAACGTACCCAGTTGATTTTTACTACTGCCTGGGACATTGCGAACAGAGCAGAAAGAATTGTAGTGGATAAAAAATAACAGATAAGACAGATGATAAAGGCACAGGTATACAAAACGCTTTGTGCCTTTATATATAACCATCAATACAAATAAAATTCATCGAATGAATATGATCATCCGTGAAGCAATTTTAGAAGATATTCCACAAATCCAGACCGTAAGAAATTCTGTGAAAGAGAATACATTGTCAGATCCCGGTTTGGTTACAGACAGAGATTGTGAAGAATTTCTTTTTGAAAGAGGAAAAGGCTGGGTCGCTGAAGAAAATGGAAGAATTACAGGCTTTTCGATTGTTGACCTTAAAGAACATAATATCTGGGCTCTGTTTGTACATCCCGATTTTGAAAATAAAGGCATCGGAAGAAAGCTCCATGATATAATGCTTGACTGGTATTTCACACAGAAAAAAGATGCCGTCTGGCTGGGAACTTCTCCTGATACAAGAGCTGAAACATTTTACAGAAAATCAGGTTGGAAAGAAGTCGGAATCCATGGAAAAGGAGAGGTTAAATTTGAAATGAGCTTTCAGAACTGGAAAAATTTAAAATAATGACATCACAACTAAAATCAATCCGACCTTTTATCGGAGCTAAAGATTTTGAAGTAAGCCGTAATTTTTACAGAGATTTGGGATTTGAGGAAGTGGTTCTTGAGCCTAAACTGTCTTTGTTTAGCTTACAGGGGACTTGTTTTTATCTTCAGGATTATTATGCTAAAGAATGGATTGAAAATACAATGATTTTTGTGGAAGTGGCCAATACGGATGAGTTCTGGAAAGAACTTTTAACACTAAATCTTATGGAGAAATATGAAAATATACAGCTTACTCCTGTGAGAACCATGGAATGGGGGAAAGAATGCTTCGTCCATGACCCCTCGGGGATTTTATGGCATTTTGGTGAATTTATTAACGATACAAAGAAATGATTTACGCTTTTGATACCTATTATTATGAGGATTATGCCAATACCGTGTGTATTGCTTTTGAAAAATGGAATTCTGAAAAGGAGGTAGAAATTTATACCGAACAAACCCCTATTACCTCAGAATATGAGAGCGGTGCCTTTTATAAAAGAGAATTGCCGTGCATTCTGAGTTTGCTAAATAAGATCGCATTAAAAAATGGGGATATCATTATTGTTGATGGATATGTTACCCTTGATAATAATTGTAAACTGGGACTGGGAGGATATCTTTATGATGCCTTGGACCAAAAATACCCTATCATCGGAATTGCAAAAAATGAATTTACAACCCCTGATTCTCAAAGAAGGAGTATCTACAGAGGTGAAAGCAAAACACCACTTTTCCTCACTGCAAAAGGTATGGCCGTGGATGAAGTACAACCTGAAGTGGAACAGATGCATGGGCCTTTCAGAATACCCACTTTATTGAAGAAACTGGACCAACTGAGCCGTTTATAAAAAGCCTTCTCATGATAGAATGAGAATTTTTTTTCATATAATAAAATACCGATTGGTATATTTTGTATATTTGACGAAATGCTTTTTAAGAATGAACAGTTTAGAAAGATAAAAATTTTTTAACCCAAAATATACTGATCGGTATATTTTTAAAACTATAGCATATGAAAGATGTATTTATTATGGCTGCAAAACGAACTCCCGTTGGTGGATTTATGGGAAGTTTATCCGCATTTACAGCCCCACAGTTAGGAGCAATAGCCATACAGGATGCGTATGAAAGTATATCACTTGCTCCTGAGCATATAGACAGTGTATATATGGGAAATGTATTGAGTGCAGGGGTAGGACAGTCCCCGGCAAGGCAATCAGCTGTTTTTTCTAAAATTCCGGTAGATAAGGATGCTACAACAATCAATAAAGTCTGTGCCTCCGGAATGAAAGCCTCCATGATTGGGGCCCAGCAGATCCAGCTTGGATTGGAGAATATCGTCATAACAGGTGGAATGGAAAGCATGAGTAATGTCCCTCATTATATGTCTGCGCGTCAGGGGGAAAAACTGGGCGATGCCTTACTTACAGACGGACTGATTAAAGATGGATTATGGGATGTTTACAATGATTTTCATATGGGAAGTGCTGCTGAACTTGGGGTGAAAAAATATGGTCATACCAGACAGCAGCTGGACGATTATGCCCTGTTATCCTATAAGAGAGCACAGGAAGCTTCGGGAAAAGGGAAGTTTAAGAATGAACTGATTGAAATATCAGTGCCAGGAAAAAAAGAGACAATGAAGGTAGATAAAGACGAAGATATTGACAAACTTATTCCTGAGAAGATTTCATTGCTGAAACCTGCTTTTGAAAAAGACGGCCTGTTGACCGCTGCCAATTCCAGCAATCTGAATGATGGTGCTGCCGCTATTTTGTTAGGTTCTTCGAAAGCCCTGGAAATTCATGGAATAAGTCCACTGGCTAAAATTATAGCATATGCCGATGCTGCACAATCTCCGGAATGGTTTACCACTTCTCCTTCCATTGCTGTTCATAAAGTACTGAAACAGTCAGGGCTCAGTCTTTCTGATATAGATTATCTGGAAATCAATGAAGCCTATTCATCTGTTATTTTATCTAACCAGCAGATTTTAGGGTATGACCTGGACCGGGTAAATGTATATGGAGGAGCCGTTGCATTAGGTCACCCGATAGGAGCTTCGGGAGCAAGGATTATTGCAACTCTGGTCAATGTATTACGCCAGGAAGGAGGAAGGTATGGTATTGCTGCTATCTGTAATGGCGGCGGGGGAGCTTCAGCTATTCTTATTGAAAATATGAGTTAAAAAAATAAATTTACAGAAGATAATAATGTAAATTGTGTAACAAAATATAAGGGTATGATGGAGGAGGAGATCCCCGGTTTGTATGGCCATATAAAAAAGTATTGGAAGATGATTCCGACACATCATACAAGGGCTTATTCTGTTGATAAAGGAATTGCTGACACAAAAACAGTTAAGGTACTAACAATCAGTAAGTCTTCACAAAACTGGAAAGATATTTTTGACTGTCCGGAGTTGGAAGAGCTGCATCTTGACCAGCCCAGTCATGAACAGGTTCAGGCTGTCAGTAACTTCATACAGCTTAAAAGACTGAGAATAAAAGAATATCGGGCGAAGGACCTTGCATTCATCAAAAATCTGGTTCATCTGGAGGAAGTGGCTCTTGAATATGTTTCAGGGTTTTCTGATCTTTCTCCATTACAGTATCTTCCGAATCTAAGCTCCCTCCATCTCGAAAACCTCAGGAAAATTTCTGATTTCGGAGGACTAAAAGGAATTAAAGGGCTAAAGTATTTGCTTATCGACGGAACATTAGACTGGAAGCAGCCTATAGATAACTTTAGTTTCCTGGAGGAACTTCCTGATCTTGAAATCCTGAGTCTTATGTTTGTCATAAGCAGGGCTGCATTTCCGGCTTTTCTTCCAGCTTTACAGCTTAAAAATATACTTGAAATAAGAATTCCTGCCGGTATTGTAACCACCGAGGAATATGCATTCTTAGACGCTGCATTACCCCATGTAAAAAAAGGATATCAAAATGAAGCTTCCTGGCCGTTGTACTCAATGAGAGCAGTGGGAGAGCAGGAATATGCAATCTTACTCGGAAAAGGAGAAGGAAAAGTGAAACTTAACCGGTCTGATGCAAAAGATGCTATAGAAGACTATCAAAAGAAGTATGAATTGTACAGACAAAAATCACTGGAGATTATCAAAAATTACTACAAAATGCAGTAGATCGGTTGAAAAATATGGGATGAAGGGTAAAATCTGAATTTTCATTTACAAAGATAAATTTCCATTTCTTCAAAGTAAGTGTTTGGTTGTTATTCAATTAATCAATTAATTTTTAAGTTTAAAGAGTTGATTTTCTCTCAAATATTGATAAACTGACAAATGTCATTACGTTCTTATTTTTATTGATTCTAAATAAATATAAATTTGTCTCATTCAAAATTAAGAATTCAATGAAAAAAATAACTACTCTTTCTGCTGTCATTCTCTGTTCATTGATGGAGGCACAATATTGTACTCCTTCATTTCAGTACGGGGCAGACAGCAACATGATTACCCATGTTAATTTTGGAAGTATTAATAATACCTCTCCGTTTCAATCGGGATCAACACCTACTTATGAAGATTTTACATCCATGTCTACCGATCTTCAGGCAGGGAATAGCTATCCTATAGCTATAAAAGGTCCTTCGGGAACATTTCCCAGTGATGTAGTTGTTTTTATTGATTTCAATAACAACGGAAGCTTTAATGATGCAGGGGAAAGTTTTTATATCGGAAGATTAACAGAAGCTACACCTTTCAATGCTTTAACTATCAACGGAACCATTACAGTTCCTGCGAATGCTGCAAACGGTACTACTAGAATGAGAGTGCTTAAAAACAGCAGTGTAGCAGCTTATTCGGATCCTAATGCTGCAAGCTCGATCAGTACGGCTTGTGATGCCGGCTTAAGATCCGGGCAGGCAGAAGATTATACCGTTGTTATTTCAGGGAATAATGTCGTATTCCCGTCCCCTTATTGTGGTACTGAAAATGTGACCACTTCTACAGTGAGCGAAATAAGTAAAGTGGAATTTGCAGGAATCACCAATTCCAGCCCTATTGACGGAAATTCTTCGCTTTTGGAAAATTTCACAGGCACCGTTTTTAGTGTTAACCGTGGAGAGACTTATCCCATAACGGTTACAGGAGGTACTCACGGGCAGATTACCGTGTCAGCCTATGCGTATATCGACTTTAATCATAACAATACCTTTGATACTGATGAAAAGTTTAACCTGGGATATTTAGATAATTCCAGCCCTGTTTCTAATACAGAATCTGGTGTTACCTCAGAAAATATTACGATTCCGACTACAGCATTATTAGGAGCTACACGCTTCAGATTGGTAAAAGCTTATGAATCCAGCTCGTCGATGGGTACAGTGGAAAATTTACCATGTCCTTCAGGTTGGTTTATAGGACAGGCAGAAGACTATACCATTGATATACAGCCCGCCAATCTTTCCACGAAAGAGACAATGGCAGACTCTTCTGTGAAAATATATCCTAACCCTACAACAGGTTCAGTGATTGTAAAAGCAGCAAAGGGACTTGAAAAATACGAAGTTTATAATGTCTCAGGACAAAAACTTACGGAAGGCAATACTGCCAGTATCAACTTAGATAGCTTTGTACCAGGGATTTATTTTATTAAAATCCAGACTAAAGATAAGAAAGTAATCACTGAAAAGATGATTAAAAAATAAACACATATCTAATCATATCCATATCAATTTTTGTTTTTTGACCGGCAGATTCTTCTGTCGGTTTTGTTTTTTTTGAAGGAATGAGTAAGGAAAACCCTTATTCCGGTTCCAGGATTTCCAGAAGGTCCTGTTTTGAAAAGCCTTGAAACTTTGCTCCATCTGTTTTAAGAAGATGCTGGGCAAGCTGATTTTTTTTCTTCTGAAGAGAGAGGATTTTTTCTTCTACAGTATTGGAACAGATCATCCGGACAGCAATTACATTTTTAGTCTGTCCAATTCGATAGCTCCGGTCTATAGCCTGATTTTCGGCTGCAGGATTCCACCACGGATCTACCAGGTAGATATAATCTGCCTGGGTAAGATTGAGACCCACACCTCCGGCTTTCAGACTGATCAGAAATACACGGACGTCTTCATTATTTTGAAAGTTATGTACTTTTTGTCCCCGGTCTTTGGTTTGACCTGTGAGGTATTCGAAGGAGATTTTTCGGCGTTCCAGTTCGGTCTTTATAAGATCCAGCATTCCTACAAACTGTGAAAATACCAGAATTTTATGATCTTTTGATTTTCCAAGGATCTGTTCCATCAGAATTTCGATCTTCACGGCATGTTCCCCAGAATAGCCTTCTTTAAGGAGGATAGGTGAGTTACAGATCTGTCTTAGTCTTGTAAGACCAGTAAGAACGTGCATACTGTTTTTATTAAGGTCATCTTCATCATTGGCTGCAATAAATTCGCGGAGTTCCTTCTCATAGGCATCATATATCTTTCGTTGTTCAGCATTCATTTCACAGTAAATCACTGTTTCTGTTTTTTCCGGAAGTTCCTTTGCTACCTGCTTTTTTGTCCTGCGGAGGATGAATGGTTTTATTTTTTGCTGAAGTTCCATAGCCCGTTTACTGAACTCAAATTTATCAATAGGAATTGCATAGATATCCTTAAAATATTGCTTGCTGCCCAATAATCCGGGACAGGCAAAAGAAAGCTGACTATACAGGTCGAAGGTATTATTTTCAATGGGGGTTCCTGTCAGTACAATTCTGTTTCTCGACTGGAGAAGACGGGCAGATTTATACCTTTCTGAGTTGGGGTTTTTAATAGTCTGCGACTCATCAAGGAACACATAATTAAACTGAAAGGTTTTCAAAAACTTAATATCTGAAAGAAGCATTCCATAGCTGGTGAGTATTACTTCATAATCAGACATATGAGTGGTGCTTTTCTGTCTTTCAGCTCCATAATGAAGCCATACTTTTATAGAAGGTGCAAATTTGCTGATTTCCTCCTGCCAGTTAAAAAGAAGAGAAGTAGGAACCACAATAAGATTGGTGGTGTGACCTCTTTTTTCTCTTTGTGAAAGGATAAACGCAATGATCTGAACTGTTTTTCCAAGTCCCATATCATCCGCAAGACAGCCACCGAAATTAAAGCCATCCAGAAAGTTAAGCCAATTGAGTCCCTCGTGCTGATAGTCTCTGAGCTCCGCATGTAATGTAGAGGGAACGGGGATTTCCGGAATACTCTCACCTGAATAAAGACGGGATGAATAAGAGGTTATTTCTTCCTTTACTTCATCGCTTATCACTTCTTTTTCAAAAAGAGAAGAAACCTCCGTAAAACTTATTTTAGGAATTTTCAGTAGATCTTCATCAATTTCACCAGCCCGGAAATAGGCTGAAATCCGGTCTATCCATTCTTCAGGAAGCATTCCCAGAGAACCGTCATCCAGCTGAATAAATTTACTTTTATTGCGGATTGCCCTGTGAAGTTGTTTTAAAGAAGCATCTTTTTGCCCGAAGCTGACCTTCAGTTTGGCATTGAACCAATCCAGGCCACTGGTGATCTGAATATTTATTTTAGCCCGGTGTGAATTGAGTTTATTGTTTTTCAGTTCATTAAAACCAAGTATAGATACTCCTTCATTCCGCCAAACCTCAAAGGCTTCCAGGAACCAGTTGTCTTCCAGGAATTTATCCCGGTGGAGGTAGAAATACTGATATCCATCCATCTGTTCTTCAAAATCCGGATGCTGCTGCATGACCAAAGAAGTAAAACGGGCTTCTAGCGTTTCGTTTCTTTCTACTTTAAAGAGGTTCCCATTCTGATCGGAATCGAAAAGCTGCTTCCTTGAATATACAGGAACTTCCAGCTGTCCGTAACGCATCACGGGAGTAATTCCGATATAATTCTCCTGTTGACGAAGATAAATGATCTTTTCCACATCAAAAGCCTTTTCTTTAAGCTGTACTTTAGATGCAGGTTGTATATGGCTGTAAATTATTCTAATACGTTCTTCTAAAGAGGACAGGGTAGACTGCATAAAATCTTCATATTTAGAAGAATGGACCAGCAATATTTCATTATTGGATTTGAAGAATTTAATGACCCTGAGCATATCGGGATCTTCTACAAAGCTGAATGTATGGTTGTTATATACGAAATAGTCATTCCGGAGCATTACATTTTTAAAAGGGATAGAATGATCCTGAAACTGAATTTCTCCCGTTATTTCATAAAACGGATCTTTCTTAAATACAGAAAGTTGAAGCTCTGCATTTAAAGTGTTCATTGTAACTTTTGTTAATGACTTTGAGGATATGGTTTCCGCTATTTCACGGTCATGATAATAGACTTCCAGGTCCAGAGGATTCTGTACAATCAACTTTAAAGCCTCAAGTTCTGCCGGATTATAATCCTGGTTATAATTATTCTGGAATGATGAAATGGCAGTATAAAATTTAATTTCCAAAGGTTTTTCTGCCTTCCATATCAGCTGCATGGCATCTACGGGGCTAACCGGATTTTTTATTTTTCCGGTTTGGGTAAATTCCACCTCCATTAAATTAAAAATCAGATGATTATAATACCGGTGCGTACCGATGACTACTATCTGTTTTTTAGCCGTGTCGTGCAATACAAGCTCATCCAGCTTGGAAGGGTGCTGAGGAAGAAGATCTCTTTTTAAGATCTGTTCATCAATCGGAAACATTTCTTTGATCCTGGGGAGGATTTCAATTTTACCCTCATGATACTCTACCTGAAAATAATGATCAAGATCAGGTTCGTTTTCTAAGCCATAGCCTTTAGCTTTAGGGATTATTGTTTTTTTACGAAGGGAGTCATCAAAGAAAATCCGATAATTTCTTTCCTCTAAAATACAATGGATCATTTCTGCCTGATGCAGACAGAGCCTGTCTTCCGGACTGTCGCAGGTACAAGAGCACAGCAACGTGTTGTTTATTTTGCTGATGGTGACCACCGGAAAATCCTGCAGGGATGATTTTTGGGTGAATATTCCCGTATTAATTTCAATAGAAACAGGATGAATATTATGAAAATTCTTGCTTTCTATAAAAGAGCTCTCTGAAGTATGTTTCAGCAGGTCATATACGGAAAGTGTACTGATATTGATATTTTCAAGAATATATTCTGCCATAAAAATTAATAGAAGCAAACTTACAAAAAAATGCGAATGAAAAGAAGTCTGCCTCCATCCATTTTGGATACAATTTTACCCGTTTTGGCAACTCCGGCATTTTTTCTAATGCTGAACTTTGTCCTACAATTAAACAAAGAAAATATGAAAACAGTTTTTATAACAGGTGCATCTACAGGATTAGGAAAAGCAGCAGCTCAATTATTTCAACATAATGGCTGGAAGGTTATTGCTACGATGAGAAATCCGGAAGCTGGGGCAGATCTTTCTGCTTTAGAAAATGTAACGGTACTGCCGTTGGATGTTACCCGTCCCGAACAGATAAAATCAACCGTGACAAAAGCATTGGAATCAGGAGATATTGATGTGGTTTTTAATAATGCCGGTTATGGTCTGCTGGGTCCTTTGGAGGCATTGACGGATGAACAGATTGTGAGACAGTTGAATACCAATTTATTAGGGGTTATCCGTGTAACACAGGAGTTTATTCCGTATTTCAGAGAGAAAGGGAGAGGAACGTTTATTTCCACGACTTCGATAGGGGGATTAATTACCTTTCCGTTGAATTCTATTTATCACGCTACAAAGTGGGCACTGGAAGGTTGGAGCGAGAGTATGGCGTTTGAACTTAACAAATTAGGTATCGATATCAAGACCGTCTCTCCGGGAGGGATTAAAACTGATTTTGTAAGCCGTTCTTTAGATTCTGCATCAAGTCCCGCTTATGAAGAAATGCTTGGTACTCTTTTTTCCCGTATGGAGGGAATGATGGATGCTGCTTCTACGCCGGAACAGATTGCAGAAGTAGTATATGAAGCTGCTACGGATGGTAAACAGAAACTGAGATATGTAGCCGGCGAGGATGCAAAAGCTTTATATGCACAGCGCCTTGAGCTGGGAGATGAGGCATTCAGAGAACAATTGGGAAAACAATTCATCTAGCCACTTGTAACCCGTGGCAGTATAAATGATACGCTTATGCTGCCTTTTTATTCTAAATAATTGATACATTTATATCATGGAAAGGAAAGAAAACTTACCACTGAAAATTTCATCCATATCAGAAATGCATGATCTGCTTCAGCTTCCCAAGCCTCTTCATCCACTGGTCAGCTTAGTGGATAATACCAGGATGACTATTAATAAGGAGTTTTTGGGAAGAAGCTTCCTTCTGAATTTTTATAAAATTTCCTACAAATATTCCACAAACGGAAAAATGGGGTACGGACAGGGATATTATGATTTTAATGAAGGAGGAATGATGTTCACTTCTCCAGGGCAGATTCTTTCTACTGACGAAAATGCCGAATATTGTGGTTACACATTGCTGGTACATCCCGATTTTATCAGGAATTACCCTTTGGCAAAGAATATTAAAAAATATGGTTTCTTTTCCTATGATACCAATGAAGCACTGCACTTATCTGATCAGGAAAAAACAATGATTACCGGACTTCTGGACAGTATTACTCATGAACTGAATACGGCTATTGATGAGATTAGTCAGGACCTTATTGTTTCCTATATTGAAGTGCTTCTCAACTACAGCAACCGCTACTATAAAAGGCAGTTTATTACAAGAAAATCAGTCAGTAATGATCTTTTATCTAAAATGGATACCATCCTGGAAAATTATTTTGACCGGGAAGAAACACTGAATAAGGGGCTTCCTACTGTAGATTTTTTGGCTTCAGAGCTTCATTTATCTCCACATTATCTGAGCGATATGCTCCGTAATCTTACCGGACAAAATGCACAGCAGCATATTCATGAAAAACTGATAGAAAAGGCTAAAGAATATCTTACGCTTACCAATTTTTCTGTATCAGAAGTGGCATATGCTTTGGGATTTGAGCATCCACAGTCATTCAATAAGTTATTCAAGAAGAAAACAGATAAAACACCTTTAAGTTACAGACAGTCATTTAATTGAATCTGTATATTTCTTATCGATATGCCCGGCCCGTGTGCCGGGTATTTTATTTTTTAGCTGTTCGTAGAATGGAAAAGGTTTTACATAGATAAAAGCCATTTTTAAAGGAGGATCCCTTTTAAATTCGGGATACCAAAAAAACAACATCAATATGAAAAAGTTAAACTCCATTGTATGCATTATAATTGGCATTACAGCCTATGCACAGCCATCGATAACAAGGGCAGGTATTGACAGGGTAAACATTACCACTACGTTTAAAGCAGGAGATGTGCCCCTTACTGCTACTCCGGGGCCATCAGGAGCTAATATTACGTGGGATTTTTCTGCGTATACCGGACCTAACGTCATTACTACACAGACCAATGAATGTCCCGGACAGGCCAACTGTTTTAGGTTCGCAGGAGCCAACAGGATTACAAAACCAACCCTTTCAGATGTCTATGATTTTACTTCCATCACAGACACGGAAGCCGTAACGCTGGGGTCTTATGCAGGCTCAGGCTTTGGAGATGCCACGACTACCTATACAGATCCTTTAATCGATTTTAAATTTCCAATCACTTATTTGCAACAGTTTAGTGATACCTATCAGTTTACCAATGTTTCCGCAGCGGGTGGAATCACCAATGAGTCCGGACAGGTAGACTATACGGTAGACGGCTATGGAACGGTCATCACACCTACAGGAACCTATTCGAATGTACTGAGAATTAAGAGTATGAAAGCGTCTACAATTATTGTTCCGGGATCACCTTTGCCATTCAACTATACAAACGAATACTATACATGGATCAGCCAGACCTCTGGGATTGTATTTAGTTTTGGAATCAATACTTTTGCCTTTAATGGGGTACCCAATGTAAATAAATCTATTTCTTATCTGGATACAGTTGTTTTATCAACGGTTAATTCTGTGCATCAAAAAACAGAAATTTTGGTCTATCCGAATCCTGGTTCCGACTTCATTCATCTGGAATCAAAAGAGGATATTAAACAAGTGTCTGTGAATTCATTGGACGGCAGGACAGTTTTAATAAGCAACAGCTCTAAAAACATTGATATTTCTGGCCTTCCCAAAGGGATCTATATTCTTCAGACTGAATTGAAGAACAAAGGCTCTGTAACCACGAAAATTATTAAAAAATAATATGAATTTCTTCTAACAGTTTTTTTATGACCGGGGACACAGGATATAATAACACAATGGGTCTTACTGTGGATTTCAAGGTCCCCGGTTTTTTATAAAATTTTTGTTTTTTATCAGCCGCTTTTGAATCTCTAACTACTGATATTTTCAATAGAATCAATTTGCCATTGATCAGTTTTACGCAGGATATACCGGTAGGTCATCCCGCAGTTTTTTAAATGAAATTCAACAGAACATAACGTATCGTTGACCGGTTTTATATTGAAATTTATGGCCTCAATATCCTTTAAGTCGGATTGATAGTCTTCCTGGGTTAAAAAGAAATAATCATAATCGAAATTCTCAGGAGGTCCATCATTGGCAGGATGTTGTTTGAAATTTTCATTACCGTCCTTATATCGTTGTTCATATGCAGACAGAAATTTTTGAGAAAAAAGATGGCTGTTTTTAAGAAATTTTATTTCTTTTTCAACCTCATCAAAATCTACATAATAATTGACCGGAGTCTCTGTTTCCGTTTTGGAGCCTCCTTTTACTGTATTAAATCCGTAAAGTTTATTTTCATTGTTTTTATACCAATTAAGAAAGGTTTTTACTGTTTCCATCTGAGCATTATCTTTGCTTTTTTGTGCCGGAACAGTTGTATGACTTTCTGTGACTGTATTTTGTATGATAGGTTTCTTTGATGGATCCTCCTTTTTACAGTTCGTAAACAATAAGAGTAAAGCAGGTAGAAACAAAACCTTTTTCAGCATAATTTTTTTCATTTTTCAAAAAACGAACTTACAAAAAATAGATAATCTATTTACTTTTTAATTTTATAATTCTCCCTGTAAGTATTGGCTGTAATACCTGTACAACGCCTGAAATACCTACAGAATAGGGAAGAGTCTACAAATTGCAATTGATTGCTGACCTCTTTAATGGAGAGTGATGTTGTTTTAAGAAGCTCTTTGGCTTGTTTGATGACCCTATAGCTGATCCACTGTTTGATGGGCTTTCCTGTTTCTTTTTTTATTAAACTGCTTAAATACTGAGGTGAAAGATGCAGCTGGTCAGAATAATACAAGACACTCCTCTGCAAATGACCATGTTCATTTAACAGTTCAAAAAAATGTTCGATAATATCCTGACTCCTGGTTTGTAGCAGGCTGTTATTTTTAATGACGGGTAAATAAAGTTTTGAAACCAGCTCCAGTAAAGCATACAACAGATATTGTACAGACTCCAGGGTACTTTCTTCTTTCGTTTTGGATTGATACTCCTGAATCAGTTTTACCGTAGACCAGATCAGTTTTTTAGAAGAACCTTCCACTTCCATCACAGGACTGAATTTTATCTCATCGCTAGCCAGCAATACAGTGAGAAAACTATAAGTGCTGATGAAATCCAAAGAAATAAAAAATACAGTCAGTTCTAAGTCATGACTCCCCGAAATATCAGCTAATTCGGTATCCGGTAGAAGCATGAGTACTGCATTTTTCTTAATATGAAACGGGAGCGTATTGATCTTAAGGTGTAATTCACCGTCCGATAGAAAGCAGAGTATCAGTTTATTAAGCTTTCCGGCTTTTTTCTGAAACCCGGTGATGCTGGCCGTCTTATATTTTTCAATATACAACCCTTCGAAATTTGGCTTAATATCTATCATGGTGAATGATTTTCTGGACTGGGCTAAATGTTTTTGATTTCCGTATTCTTATAATCAACTTCCGGGCAAATGTAAGCAGTTAATTTTTCTTTTTAAACGGGTTGTTTAAAATGGAATATAAAATACCAGAAATGGAATATATTTTATTCCCGAACTGTTCCTAAATTCGCAGTCGGAAACTTTAATCAAATACTGTTATAATGCACAATACAGAATCTCTAAATGCGAAAATGCCGAAAGCCTGCTTTTTACTTTTCTTTGCCCATGGACTCGTTTTCTCTTCCTGGGCGAGTAGAATTCCTATCATTAAGGATGCGCTTTCAATCAATGAAGCCGAACTGGGGACACTCTTATTGTTAATGCCTATAGGGCAGATTTCTACAATGGTTCTTGCCGGAAAGCTGATCAGCATGTATGGAAGCTCCTGGATCATCAAAAGATGCTTTCTGTTGTATCCGATGTTTCTTTTACTGATTGGGTTAGCGCCTTCTTACTGGGTTTTGGCAGCTGTTTTGTTCTTCTTTGGAGTTTCCGGGAATTTATGTAATATAGCGATCAATACACAGGCGATTGAGATAGAAGGGATTACAAAAAGGACCTTGCTTTCTTCCTGTCATGGCGCCTGGTGTTTTGCAGGACTGGTTGGTGCTGTTGTGGGATTGCTGATGATTAACCTGGGAGTAGGAACTTTCTATCATTTTATAGTTGCTTTTGTACTGGTATTTCTACTTTGGTTATACAGTAAGGCTCACCTGACCAATATTATTCATAAAGTAGCTCCTCAAAGACAGTCAATTTTCAAATCAGTAAATCCTACCTTGGTTGCTTTAGGAATCATAGGATTTTTAAGCATGGCTATTGAAGGGGCTATGTTTGACTGGAGCGGAGTGTATTTTCAGACTATTGTAAAAGCACCGGAAAAGCTTGTGATTGTAGGATATACCAGTTTTATTTTAATGATGACTCTAGGTCGTTTTGTGGGAAACCGTGTTATTGAAAAATACGGAAAAAGACTTGTTCTGCAGATGTGTGGTATTTTGATGAGTACGGGGCTTTTTTTAAGTGTTTTCTTTCCGGAATTATGGGTGTGCATTATTGCCTTTATGATTATTGGGTTGGGAAGTTCGCTGAGTGTCCCTTCTGTTTACAGCACAGTAGGAAAGGTGAGCACTGTGGCTCCCAGTATTGCATTATCATTTGTATCCAGTATTTCATTTTTAGGATTTTTAATGGGCCCACCCCTTATCGGATATATTGCTGAAAGTTTTGATTTAAGATATTCTTACGGGCTTTTTGCATGCTTTGGAATCTTACTGTCTGTTATGGCAGGACAGATGAAAGTATTCCAACATAAAAATTGATGAAGTATATTTTGACATCCGTTATGAAGGTTTTGACATGTTTTAATAGGCCCGGATCTTTTAATATTGCTGATAGAATGCTTGTTCCTGAAGGTTGAATGCATTGCTCCGGAAATACTTATCTTTATTAAAAATATTCTTTCATGAAATCTGTCTCCAACATTGAAACAGAACCCATTATTGATCATTCTTTTTCCGTAAAGCGGTTGGATAAATATATTCCTTATACCCAATCTTTTGTAAGACTAAGCTATCATCGGATTCTTATACTGGAAAAAGGACGTGGCTTCTTACTGGTTGATAACGAATCTTTTGAAATATCAGGATGTGAAATTTTTTTACTGGCTAAAGGGCAAATCTATCAGTTTGAGGAAGATTCAGAAGTAACAGGGTTCAGTATTTCTTTTGGAGATTGCTTTTGGGAAAAAGCTCCTTCCAGTGCCAGCAACTGTAAAGCTGTTTTGTTTAACAATGCCACTGCCAATCAGCACCTCAAACCTAGTGTAACAGAAGCCGAAGAGATTTTGCCTCTGTGTAAAAACCTTCTGATGGAGTATGAAACCTCTCCATACATCAATCAAATGGACGTTATGGCAGCGTATTTAAAAATCATAATGATAAAGCTGGCCAATATAAAGCTGGTGGAAGAAGAAACATTTGACAGTCAGGATTATGTTGTATACCGTAAGTTTATGGAGCTGCTTAGCAACCAGTATCAATCTTTTCATGCCGTAAATAATTATGCTGATCTATTGAATATCACCTCAAGAAGGCTAAGTGAAATCTGTAAACGCTGTACGCATAAGAATGCAAAGGAATTGATCAACGGACAGATAATTGCAGAAGCCAGAAGACTCCTTCAGTTCAGTTCCTATTCCGTAAAAGATATTGCCTATCAGCTTAACTTTGGTACACCGGAACAGTTCAGTCATTTTTTTAAGAAGAATACGGCTATATCACCGGCTGCTTATCGCAGTAAATACATGAATATCGAAGTCGGAATTACATGAAATTTTGACATGTCATCTGTATTTATTGATATTTTTCCGGAGTGATAATCAGGATACCTTTGGATAAATAATTTAAGTTATGTCAGTAAATCGTTTAAAAGAAGTAGCCGGTATTATCATCCCGGACAGTAAAATAGCAACAGAAGCCACAGCACTTCTATTGGAACATGGCACAGAGTTCATCTACAATCATTCCCTGCGTGTTTTTCTGTTTTCGTCATTAAATGCAAAGCGCCATCATAAAACTCATGATTCTGAACTGTTGTATGTAGCTTCCGTATTTCATGATTTAGGGCTTGTTTCTCATTACAGCAGTCCTGATCTTAGATTTGAAGTAGACGGGGCCAACGCAGCCCGTGATTTTTTAAAAGGTCATGGCATTGCCAATGATAAGCTCCAGCTAGTCTGGGATACCATTGCCTTACATACCACTATTGGGATTGCAGAGCACAAAGAAAATGAAGTGGCCCTCATGTATTCCGGAGTGGGATTGGATGTGATGGGGGAAGGGTATGAACATCTGAGCACCGAACATAGAGAGGAAATCGTTGGAGCTTTTCCAAGGGACGGTTTTAAAAAGAAAATTATTCCTACATTTTTTAGCGGGTTTGAACATAAGACAGAGACTACTTTTGGAAATATAAAAACGGATGTCTGCTCATTTATGATCCCCAATTTTAAACAAAAGAATTTCTGCGACTGCATTTTACATTCTCCTTGGTCTGAATAAGCAAAGGTTTCTATCTGAATCAAAAAGCTACCCGAAGGTAGCTTTTAATCTTTATATCCATTTTTCTATAAGGTGAAGCCATAATGCTTTTTCCTCACTTATGAGAAAGACAGCGGAGGATTTCCGTTTTGTAGAAGTTTCTCCCGTTACCTGAATTTCAGTATAGGTAGCCAACCCATGGCTTTCCGAATATTGAATTTCTATATCTTCTACGCTAACATGACGATCCTGAAATTTACCATATACCATGGGAAGCCAATCGGAAAACATGGACAGGGTGACCAGGTCACTATTACCGTTAATCATTTTAAAATCCGGGGAAAATCCGGAAAGTAATTGTCTGTAAAGTGCTTCCTGATCTTCTGATTTTCCCTGAAACCATGTTTCAATATCATCATGAAAGCCCTGAATTTCTTTACGTATTTTTTCTGTAATACTCATAGAGGTAAGTTTATATTATTTATTTTAAAAATGTGTTGATCTCTTTAAGACCGTTGAATATACTTTTTTAATCTGACAGTAATGAGTATTCCGGTTAGCTGAAAGATACCAATCATAGCAATGGCTGCAGCAAAAGCTATGGGAAATCCCAGAGAGTCCGTCAAATTGAAAAATAAGGTGCCAATAACGGCTCCTCCGGTTACACTGCCTATCTGGATTCCTATGCTGATGAGCCCAGATGCCTGTCCTGCTTTATCTTTGGAGGTCAGGGAAATGGCTGTTCGCATCATAACAGGCATGATTGTTCCATGTCCCAATCCTGCTAAAAATAAGGTGACATTTGTTATATAAGAAGGTTTTTGCTGAAAATAAAAGGTAATGGCACTAAAAATAAAACCTGCCATCAGTAATCCTAGCCCTATATAAATCATTTTATGAGTTTCGAGCTTTACTCTTGCTGAAATCAAGGGACCCAGGAAAAAAGCAATTCCATAGGGAACAATGGCAAGCCCGGTCTGCATAGAGTTTTGATGTAAAAACTGCTGAAGATAGTAAGGGTAACAGATAAATAAGCCGGCAGTGAAGTTGTAGAAGAATATGATTAAAAGACTTAATGCAAAGGGCTTATGCTGCAGTAATGTAGGGTCTATAAGTACCGGATGTCTCTTCTGCTGTAAGGTTATTTCATATTTTAAAAATAATGTCAGTGAAAGTATTCCTGTACATATAATCCCAAATATCCACCAGGCCCATTGAAATTTTTGTCCGAAGATTAAAGGACAGATAAGCATTAATAAAGCTAAGATCAATATCATGGCTCCTTTATAGTCAATACCCATTCGGTCTGTATTGTGGTTATTATCCATCGTAAAATGTATCCCGGCGATACAGATGATGGTAACCGGAACATTGACAAGAAATACAAGCTCCCACGAAAAGTGCCCCCAATGCATACTCAGCAGTGCGCCCCCAAGCAGTTGCCCAATTACAGAAGCCAATCCGAAGACAGAACTGAAAAGGCTGACTGCTTTAGGCTGTTCCCGGCTATCAAATAATATTTTTATGGAAGCTAAAACCTGTGGCGCCAACAAAGCAGCCCCAAAACCCTGGAATAATCTGGCAAAGATCAATAAGGTAATATTGGGGGAAAATGCGCAAGCAAGGGAGGAAAACAGGAAAGTATACAACCCCAGTATAAAAATTTTTTTCCGCCCGTAGATATCCCCCAATTTTCCGCCCACAACAACCAATGCGGCATAAGTAAGTCCGTAAATAGCCACTACCATCTGCAACTGATGGTCGCTGGCTTTGAACGCCTCTTTTATAGAAGGTAATGCCATATTCACAATAAAATAATCCAATGGTGAAAGAAAAGCTCCTGCGATCAGAAAATTTAATGCCTGCCATCGTTTGGGATAGATGTTCATATTTTTTTATGCAAAATTAACCTCTTGATGTTATGGTAAAATTGTACTTTTGGAGGAAAATTAAGTTCAAAAATGAGAAGTTTACATCTTGAAGGAATAAAAGTAAAGGAAATACAGTTGGAAGGGAAGGCGCTTTCTTTCAAAACAAAAGACTTTCTTTCCTTTGTGTATGTTGTAAAAGGAGAAGGAGATTTGACCTATGATGAGCGCAGTATCCGTTTTTCTGCAGGTAAACTTTTCATCATTCCCCAACAGGAACTTTACCATTTTGCAAGTAGTGATGCAGCACTCATTCTGATACAGTGTCCCATTGAATTTATTGATAAGATACGCCTTGAAGCAGACCGTATTGAAAGCTGTGAAAACTTATATAAACTCCAGTATATCAGTAATAATTACCATGCAAGAGCCGGATGTGTGTTCCGTAACAAAAACGATGAACATTTTGCCGAAACTATTATTCTCCAAATCGCCAATGAATTCAAAAATAAAGCAGATGATTATCTGATCATCCGTAACTGCATTTCAATTCTACTCAACCTTATTGCCCGCAATATCATTCAGAGTGAAACTTCAGACCTTCAGGAAAACAGGAAAGCTTTTTCCATCATGAAGATCATTACCTATATTCAGCAGAATATAAAAGATAGAGAAAAGACAGGAATTCAGGTTATTGCAGACCATTTTGGGATTTCAGGAAACTATTTCGGAGAATATTTTAAACAGCAAACGGGGATCTCCTACCAGGATTATCTGTTGGATTACAGACTTAAACTTGTAGAAACCTATTTAAAATACAGCAGTATACGCTTAAGTGAAATTGCTTATGAGCTCCAGTTCAGTGATGAAAGCCATCTTTCAAAGCTTTTTAAAAAACACAGAGGACTTACGCCCGGAGCATTCAGGAAAAATTATAAATAACAGGTAACCATTGTGTTATGTTAATTGTTTATTAAATATAAAGTTAACTATATAGTTAACTTTATATTTTTATATATTTACTATAAATATTTTTTCAATGGATTTTGACTTTATTAAAGAGCTGGGATACAAAGCTTTTGATAGCCGGCTGAAAAGAATAAGCGACCGGATGTCTCATGATGTAAGAAAATTCTATAAAGAGTTTGGAATTGATGTAGAGCCCAATTGGTATCTTGTTTTTATGCTGCTGCAAAAAAGGGGGGAGATTTCTATTACGGATATAGCGGAACCGCTGGGATATTCTCATCCCTCTGTAGTAGTCATTGTAAAAAAAATGACGGAGAAAGGCTATCTGCTCATCACCAAAGACAGTATTGATAAACGGAAACAAATGATCTCATTATCACCCAAAGCTATTGAAATGCTTCCTCAACTTGAAAAAATATGGGATAGCTGTGAAAAAGCTATTTTAAAACTTTTATCAGAAGATCTTAGCATTTTTTCGTACCTGGATACCATAGACCAGGAACTGAAAGACAATCCTTTTCATAATAGATTTAAACAGGAATATTTGAAATCACTATAATCATGAAAGTATTTATCCTCATCGCAGCGTTTCTTTTTTCTAACCTTATGATCTCTGCTGCGGAAACGAAAATAATGATCCGAGCTAAGGCAAGGGATGCCAAATTTATCGGAAGTTCACTTGGCGGAGCTCATATCATCGTCAGAAATAAGCTAAACCAACAGATTCTCGCAGAAGGAAATACGGTTGGAAGTACTGGAAATACAGATTTGATCATGAAAAATCCTAAACTAAGAGGGAATTCAATTGCCGATGCCCAAACAGCCGGCTTTCTGGCTTCTGTGGATATTAATGAGCCTACATTTGTTAACATTGAAGTGATTTCTCCTTTAAACAATAAACAGGCTCAGGCCACGGTAAGCACTGAATTATGGCTGATTCCCGGCAAACATATTTTGGGAGACGGTATTGTTCTGGAAATCCCGGGTTTTATTATTGATATTCTTAAACCCAGAACCCATCAGTATATTCCTCTGAATACAATTAAAGACAAACCCTTTACATTTCAGGCTAATATTGTTATGATGTGCGGCTGTGTAATAGACAAAAACGGGATATGGAATTCTGACGAAATAGAGGTGAAGGGAATTCTTAAAAAAGACGGTAAATTTATGAAAAATATAGAGCTGTCTTTAGTGTCAACCAACCTGTTTGAAGGAAATACGGTAATCAATACTGCAGGGAATTATGAACTGATTTTATACGCTTATTATGAGAAAAGCGGAAACACGGGAGTCGACAAAATTAATTATGTAGTGATCGAATAAGGATATGTATAAAGCGGATTAATGAGTAGCCTGCCATAATTCTTTCCGGTACTTTATGCCCCATTCTCCCATAGTATCTATAATACTGTGAAGGCTTTTTCCAAATTCTGTCAGTTCATAATCTACACTTACAGGCATGGTGTTGTTTTGTGTCCGGATTACCAGATTGTTCATTTCCAGATCTTTGAGCTCTTTTGAAAGAGTTTTGGAGGCGATTCCGTCTATCTGTCTTTTCAAATCCATAAAATGCATTTTTCCAATATAATACAGGTGGCTGATAATAATGGTCTTCCATTTCCCATCCAATAAATAGATTGTATCCCTTACTCCCCGAATATGGTTTTTACATTGCAGATCGAGTTCTATTTTTTCCTTTTTCATCGCTAAAGATATAGGACAAAGATATGAAAATCAGATGATAAAATTGGAATTAAACCCATCTGGTTACCTTTTGGTAACTGGTTACTAAAGGGTAACAGGTGGTATAATGATACTATAAAGTAGGTAACTTTGTCCCATTAAAATAAGAATACTGCCGGTATTCTTACAGGTACAATTAATAAAACACTAAGATTATGTCATTAAAAGAAGCATTACACTGGAGATCCGCAACTAAAAGCTATAACGGGAAGGTAATAGAAAAGGAAAAAATTGAGCAAATTTTGGAAGCCATTCGTTTGGCTCCGTCAAGTTCGGGTCTGCAGCCTTTTAAGGTTCTTGTAATTACCAATAAAGAATTACGGGAAAAACTACAGCCGATTGCCTGCCAGCAGCCACAGATTGTGGAGGCATCTCACATACTGGTATTTGCAGCCTGGGATGAATATACTCCGGAACGGGTAGATTCATTCTTTGAATTTAGCAATAAAGTTCGAAACTTACCATCGAGTGCAACAGATGATTACCGGTTAAATTTATTGGAGATGTTGGATCAGAAAACAAAAGATCAGCATTTTATGAATGCCTCGCAACAAACCTATATTGCATTAGGGTTTGGATTATTGGCTGCTGCAGATCTGAAAATAGATGCCACACCGTTGGAAGGGTTTGATAATAAAGCAGTAGATGACTTGTTCAATTTGCCGGAAAAAGGACTAAAGAGTAGCGTTATGATGGCATTAGGATATAAAGATGAAGAAAACGATTGGTGGGGGAAACTGGAAAGAGTAAGAAGATCTAATGAAGACTTGTTTATAGAGCTTAATTAATGCAATAAAAAAGCATTATTAATAGGATGGAGACCGGGATGGTCTCTTTTTTTTGTGTAAAATTTAAATATTTTGAATCCTGGATAAGAATCGTAGAACTACTACAATTTTTCAAATAAGTACTATTTCATTTTGCCGTGATTTTTTATGGTGATATATTAGCTTTGTAAAGACTCAAAAGATTGTAATCTATAGAAAAACAACCTGTTGATAACTAGTAACATTAGACGGGATGAATTAAATTAATTCTTTTCTGATTTTATGCTTTACTGAAGGTAGGAAAGAACAACACTATCCAAAGACGAAAGAGTTGTTTTTATTGTTTGAAAGCTGGCTTTTTAATTCTGGTTTTAACCGGAATAAATAAACACAAAAAAAATTATATCATGTTCAAAAAAACTAATGAGAATCTGCCTAAACCTGCACTGGGGTCAAATAAAGAAAATATTTCTGACAAGGTAAAATCTGCCCAGGATAGAGAATCTAAATTCATGGGAAAAACTTTACATACCAATAATCCTACGGTTACCGAAGATAAAGTATGGTCAAAGCAACCCACCTCCAAAATATTTAATGCACAGGGAATCCCGGAGAATGCTGTTGCCGGGATAAACAGGGTGGTAAAACTTGAAATCTTTGTTGAGGGTAAGCCTATTAAATTCTTCAAACATTTTAAACTTACACAAAGTGCTGTTAAACATCATGAATTTGATCTTATTCTTGCCCATGACACGTTAGGAAGCGCAGAAAACCATAATCTTGAAGAGGCTCAAAGCTTTTTAGGAAAAAGAATTACGGTTATTTTTAGATATAAAGATGTTGAACAGGGCCCTGAACGAAATTTTGTGGGAGTCATTACAGAAGTAGGATTCAGTCAGGAAAAAGGAAGCTTGGGGAATATTGTTCTTACAGGCTTTAGTCCTACTATTCTTTTAGATGCAGCACCTCATATCCAGAGTTTTGGAGGGGGACAGCCTATGAGTCTGAACAGTATTGCCAGTGAGGTCATCAAAGAAGGATTGGGACAGGAAAAGTTTGATTTCAGGGTAGATGCCCGCTATGGGAATGTTCCTTACAGTTCACAATATGAAGAAACCCATTATAATTATCTTGCAAGAATGGCAGAAGCATATGGGGAACAGTTTTTCTATGATGGTGAGATTCTTCACTTCGGAAAACTTCCTCCACAGGAAAAGCCAGTAAAGCTTGTATATGGCAGTAATCTAAGCGATGTGAAAATCAAAATGAAAGCTCAGCACGTAAACCCTACATTTTATGGGTACAACAGCAGCCAGCATGAAAAACTGACTACCGGAGCTTCCAAAGTGAACCATACTTCAGATATTGCCAGAAGAGCATACGAAATTTCTGAAAATACTTTTAAAACACCATCGCTAAGAATAGCACCTATCAATGCATCAACCTTTATGGATGTTGATTCATCCCAGAAAGGAACAACGGGGAGCAAAGCTGCACAGGTCTTTATTACCTCGGGGTATATGACCGTTCCGTTTTTATATCCTGGTTGTATTGTAGATCTTGAAATGCGGAAAACAGATACCAACGATACCTCCTATTTTACGAAACTGATGCTCACTGAAGTGATTCATGAAGTAGATGCCCGTGGATATTATGACGGACATTTTGAAGCTATTGCGGCAGATACGGGATTTATTCCCCGTCCGGAGTTTCATGTACCTAAAGCAGAGCCTCAGGTAGCCACTGTGATTTCCAATACAGATCCTTTGAACCAGGGGCGTATACAGGTGCAGTTTGACTGGCAAAAAAATAATACGACCCAATTTATCCGCATGATGAGCCCAGATGCAGGAGGTACGGATCAGATTACTCAGAACAGAGGATTTGTAGCGGTTCCTGAAGTGGGAGACCAGGTGATGGTAGGATTTGAATATCACCATCCTGATTTTCCTTTTGCAATGGGAGGGATGTTTCATGGCCAGGTGGGATTAGGCGGCGGAGTAGACAATCATATCAAGTCTATCCAGACCAGAAGCGGGAATAAAGTCATTTTTAACGATACCGAAGGAAGCATCTATATTGAAGATCCGAGTGGAAATTCCTACTTAATGGATGGTAAAGGAAATATTACCGTGACTGCTCCTAAAAATATGACCTTCAATGTAGGACAAAATCTTACCGTGAATGTAGGACAAAATATGAATACCAATGTAGGGGCAGATCAGAGCAACATCGTGGGAATGAACAAAACAGAAAGTATTACCATGAATGATTCACAAACCGTGGGAGCGATTAAAAATGTATCGATAGGAGGGAATTTCATGACCAATGTAGTGGGGAAAATGATGGAATTTATTAAAGGTAATAAAGAAAGTGAAGTGGCACTGGATAGCCAGAAAGTAGTGAAAGGAGAGCGGTTAATTCATAGTGAGAAGGATCATAAAATTCATTCTCAGACGGAAATTAACGGACAATCCAATGAGAAAACCAATATGAATTAGGATATGTCAAACGATAATATTGCGAAGATAAGTATCATAGAAGGTGATTCTATTGAAAAAATTGGCGGGCAGCATACTGAGTATGTTGGTAAAATGACCTATTCCTCATCCAAAAAGCTCATAACAACCTCTGAAAACGGAAAACATTTTGGTGATAAGCCTGAAGACCCACCTAAAAGAGAGGGTAGAATTATTGATATTGTGATGTTTGTAGCCGGAACAACGGATCCTATCAATACTGAAGGGAAAAAACATCATGCCAATACAGAGTATTGGAAGTATTATGATGAGAAAACCAAAAAAGAAACTGAAGAGAGTTTAAACAATCTTTGGAACAAGCTCAAGGAACTTAAGCCTCAATTTCACGATCTGCATATTGAAGGTAAATTTTTCAGCTGGTCTGGTGACAACGACACTAAGGAAAGAATCGTAGCCTCTGAGAGATTATTTGATGTATTATTAAGAACATATCCGGGCTGGAAAAATCAGGAGGTTCATTTACATTTAATCGGCCATTCTCATGGTGGGAATGTCATTAATCAATTTACAGAACTTGTTTCCAGTAAGGAAATGATCACAAAATCTGCTATTTTGAAACCCCGTAAGATTACAGAATTCCCAAAATTATGGAAAGTTAAAAGTATCACTTATTTATCGACTCCTTTTTTTCAAAAGAAACATCAGCTGAATCATGCCAAATTACATAAAGGATGTAAAATCATTAATGTACATAATGACTATGATTTGACTCAACAACTGATTGCCGATTTTAGTCTTACCAATATGGAGGGCTTACTAAAGTCTTTTCAAATGGATAGATTTGAAGCAGGTATAAAAATGGTTAAAAGTGTCGATAAGGATATTATTATGACCTATTTTAAAAGTCTGATCTGGCAGGATTTTAAAAACAAAGCAACCTTAGCATGGCGGGAAACGGCAAAAGGCTTTTTAGGATTTAATATTATAGTAGGTGAGTTTATTAAGTATATCAACTCTCTGAAGATCGAAAATTCGAACCTGCAGAAAGAAAAAGCTTCATTTGTTAATCTTTTAAATAGTCTTCAGCAATGGACCTCTGATGTTCATAAAAATTATTCTTCGATTGCTGGAGGTTATGACAAGTCTACGTGGGTGAAAAATCTCAATTTGACACAAGGTTTACAAGTTTTAAATATTCTTTTAGCCATTACGACCGGCCCGAAAGACAGTTACTTATTGAGTTTATTGGCAGGGATATTTGGAGAAAATAAAGGAATCACGGATAGTATTGATGAAACTTCATGGACGCCTCAAAAACAAACAAAAAGCCTGCCTATTATAGATGTACCTATTTTTGAAAGTGATCCCTATAATTCCAGAAATAAAAAAGGAGAATTTACTGCTTTTTTAAAAGGAGTACAGGGTGCCGTGCACAAACGTGAATTAGAAGACCTGCTGATGAGGTTATTAAGCCAGTTTATTAAACCCAGCATGTTAACTTTTGTTGTACGGACAATTGATTATGCTATTGAACCTGTAGTTTTTGGCAAATTAGATACTGAAGTTACAAAACTGAGAAAAAACTTAGCAGTGTATTCAAAATTTGTAACTCAATACCATGCTGGCCTGGTTACTGAAAAGGATGAAGAGAAATTTAAAGATGCTATTATGAAAGCACCAGGCTCTGTTTCTTATTTAGCCATGGCATCCCATAGTTTAAGCCATACCCAATTGTGGAAGAGAGTTGAAGATGGGTTAAGAAACTCATTCAGTTCAGGGGTAAATCCGGGATATAAAAAGAAATAAATATGAAAAATATAACACAAGGTATTGGTAAGATTCTGTTGGTTTTTTTAATAGCAAATCTGGTAGTGACAGCTTATTTCTTATTTGCCTATAGTCCTCTTGTTGAATCAATTGATTTAAAACTTATTGTGAAAATAATTAAGCAATTTGGTTTAATAATAAGCATACCCACCAGTATTTTATTTGTTCTTATAGATACTGTTCTTATCAAAAGGATAACAAAGACTTGGGTTTTATATGTAAGCCGGATTATTATTTTTTTTGGAATACTCTATATAATGTGGTTGTTTTTTTCTATTTATCTTGTAGCCAGCGCATTAATAGATAATCCTTTGATGGATAAGTAATACGATCCCAGTGGCAAAGTTTTGTTGATGAACAAAAAAATGAATTATGAAAAAAATAGCAGCATACACCGTCTTACTATTCCTTACAGCGAATACTGATGTATTTTCACAAAAAACGATTAATAAAGACAATTTCACGTCTCTGGTGCAAAAAGAAGAGGGTGATTTGAATCAGGATAAAAAGAATGACAGGATCATGTTAGAAATGGATCTGAAAGATGAGACCAGACCATTACGACTACAAATATTCCTCTCTCAGCCTGATAAGAAACTTCAATTAGTAGTTTCTTCCACAAAAATCATTGAAAGCCAATATCCGGTTAATAAGAATGGAAAACATAATGGTAATGTAATTCCGGATTTTTTTATTGAAGAAGGTAAATTGAAAATGCTTACCGACATTAAAGATCGAAAAAGCACCTATGAATTCAGGTTGAAGCAAAATAATTTTGAATTGATCAAAATATCACGGGTATTATGGGATGGAAAAGACACCACTTTTGAAACGGAAATCGACTTAATCGCAAAAACGAAAATTGAGTATGAACAAGTAACAGGTTCAGATAAACTTTTAAATAAAAAGAAAAAACTGATAAAAGTCAATGCATTGCCAAAAATCCAGGATTTAAGCTTTTCCGATTTGGAACAGTACTAAAATAGTAATCAGACTGATAACGAAAATTTCTTCTAAATAATACTAAGAGAGCTGATCAACTAATATAACGAATGGGAGAGACTGCAACTGAAAAAGAATACAGAGTGGATCAGTAGAATAACAGGAATGAAAGGTGTAGCAAAACAAGAATATACAAAGGTAAAGATAGACGGAATTCTGAACCTTAATAAACTTTCCGGAGAGTATGAACTCACTCCGGAAGAATTGGTTGGTTTTCATAATCAATATTGCAGTCTTCAGGAGTTATTGACCTTATCACTGCCTAAGTATGTGGAATACATTTATATTCCTTCTGATAAGTTTGAAATCAGGGACAGAAAATTGCTGAAAAGTGCAGTATTGGAGATTCCTTCCATTTCCAGTGAGAAAATATACGGAGTGATCATCAAATTTTTACCTAAAGATCTACAGATTCACTACAAAATAAAAGTAAAAAGAACAGCCTCCCAGATTGAACTCACTAAGGAAAAAACTTATGTAAACAATCAGGGAATCGACAAAATGATAGAGCAACTGTTTGAAAAAGCAGAACAGATTTTATATCCGTTGCAGATTTCAATAAAAAATAATGGTGGACTTGACAACATTATCAATCATGAAGAAATAGCCAAACGCTGGAAAACAGAGAGCCTAAAACTGAAAGCCTATTATCAGTCTGAGACAACAGATCAGCTATTAGAACAAATGGAGACGGTATATACTGATATTAACCTGAAGAAAGATTGGTTTGACATGAGTATATTTTATAAGCTATTCTTCCTGCCGGTTTATCAGGGATATCCTCAATTTCAGAAAAAAGATTTTTTACAGATCTATTTTTCGGGGCTTTCACAGGAAATCGGATATAATACAGAATGTATATTGAGCAGAGAATATACAAGAGGAAATAAAATAGCCGTACAATTAACCGGGATGGAAGAAGAAACCCCGTTCAATAAAAACGGTACGAAAGGAGAAGCTAGTCTTCTATACAAATTGAACAAAGAAACCAGAGAGTTATTTTCAATCACAGGCTCTCTTTCAACTTTTGAAGGGAGCACAGGATATAAGATTGAATTTCAGCTGTTTGAACAGTAATATTGAAGAAACAAAAAAACACAATATACCATGAGTGCGAAACATTTAGTTTGCCAGGGAGCCACCTGCCAGTGCAAGTTTGGGACAACTCCTGATAAACTCGCCGTAAAAACGCAGAGTCAACGCTATATCAATGAAAAAGATGGAAGCAATAAACTGATGGCTACCCATGTAGACATAGGATCTACTTTTGAGAAAAATACCTTTGGATCCTGCAAAAAAATGAATAACAGCCCCTGCCAGGCAGTGGTTACCCAGTGGAGTGGCTATTATGAAAAAATTACATTGGAGGATAATAATGGAAAAGCACTTTTAGAAGACAGCAAAGCAACATGCCCTGTGGGAGGTCCGGATTGTATTACGATTATCAATCATGGGCAGACTGCGGGAGCTTCTGCACAGAATGTGAAGAATGCAGATAAAGAGGTTTTAGCTGAATTATTTCCGTTCGTTAATCCTAATGAGTATATCCGAAAAACAGATATGCTAAACGTTAAAAACTAATGTCATCCTATGGAAATTAATAATACCAAATTAACAGCAATTATTATCCCTCAGGGAAATACTGGTTTTAATGAGCAATACAGAGCGTTGACCATCCAGGAAGGACAGAAATTTACGGTGAGTATCAAAGAATATGAGGAGGAAAAGAAAAAAATACTAGATAAAATTGACCTTATCACAAAGGAAAAAGATAAAATTGATGCTGAGCTGGACAAACAATCCAATGACTATCTGGATGAAGCTAACAAACGTTACAAGCAAGGAGGTAACTGGCTAAAGATGGAGAAACATAATGGGAAAGAAGCAACCCATGTTCAGGTAAGTCTCGACAATAATGTTAGAATTGCAAGAGAAAAAGCAGATAAAATAAAAAAACAGAAAGATTCAGAAATAAAAAAACATCAAAATGCACTTGATGCTTTGGAGAAGACATGTAAATCTATTGTATGGGCCTGGCAGCTTGCCAAATCAAGAAGCAGTAAACCTGGGGGGAGAAATGAAAAGTTAGAAGCAGGACCAGTACAATCTGATATGACTTTAGACAGCCATATTTATGGAGGTGGATTCGCATGGATAGAACCTTTCTGGGAAAAAGGAAAACCTACGGGAAGTCCTAAAAATGGAATTTACATTCACACATCACCCAAAAATTCTACCGTAAAGGCAGCAGAATGGTATGGGTTTAAAGATTCTGAAAATCCTGTTAAAATTCAAGGCCCAGTAGCATCGGGCAGTAAAGTACAGCTCCATATTTATACACAAAGTATGTATGGGAAAAATATCGGTGTTGAACTAAAAGCAAATGGAGAGATCCTGAAAGCAAATTCTTATTCCTGGGGTATTGAGGTTTCTGCAAGTAAAACTAAAAATGAAGAGCCCTCAAAGACAAATGGTGCAAAATATGACATTCTAGAGTCAGAAGATTTATTTCTTACCGAGGTGGAAATTTATGACTGCTCGGATTCTAATAGCATAAAACCGCCAGCAGAAGCTGTAACCGGATATTTGTTAAATGACCAGGATGGAAAAAAACAGGACTATCTGAATGTACAAAAGGCTGTGTTGAACCTTTATATTGATCCTGCCTGGTGTATGAGGAAAACAGGAATTATTACAGTAGTTCCTACGATCCATTATGATGGGAAAAAGCAGGAAATGGCTGCCGCTACATTGAAAATATCAGCTAGTTCTACTCCGGATATCAAAATTCCTGAATCTGGAAATAAACCAGTATTTATAGATAATGTAGAGACCAATTTTGAAGCTTTTCATCATTGCAGATATGATATTGTTAAGGGATCATATAGCAAATTGGATAACAGGGATCAGAATGAACCTCTGGAAATTACAATCTTTGATTCAAAAACTGATTCTGCTAAAAATATCCTTCATCTGCCTGTTATTGCCGGAAACAAACAGGGCAGAAGAAATGTCAAAATCACGGTAGATTCAAATACTGCGGAATGCAGCTATGCGGGTGATAAAGCGAAAGACCATACCAGTAAGATTTTTGACCTGTCTCAAATACAACAGGCCATAGTTGTTGAAAAAAATACCAGAGTGGACGAGCATCTGATATACAGTAAAAATGAATTCAAAATTGGAAATATAAATTTCGGGAAAGAAGAAGAGGGACATGGTGATACCAATGATGATAACGAAATTAATGCTTCACATACTACCAGGAAAGGAGGAGTAAAAGGTCCTGTGGGGATGAGTGGTTCCAGTAAATCCACCATGTTCAAAGATGAGCGGAAAATTGGAAGATATCCGAGTTCAGATACGGAAATTGTGTTAGATGTTGGTTTTGATTATGGAAATAATCCCGGCGTTTCATTATTGAAATATATTTGGCCCACAAGAAAGAATGCCTTACAAAACTATCCCGTATTGCTTCATACCTGTGCTTACCCGCAAAAAACACTTAATATTGATGTATATCCGGATATAAAGTGGATTTTACAGTTTGCTTATGACTGTGACCCGGAAAAGTTCAATGAAATGAGGGGGGAAGCCTATGATAAGTATCTGGTAAGAACAGAAAAATTGGCGGATAAATATAAGCCGGAAAAAATTGATGAAAAGATATCTAAAATTGATGGAGATTTAGCGAATGCAAAAGCTACTTTGCAAAGTGCGCAGAAAAAAGAAGATAAAACAAGAGCAAGAAAACTAATTTCCAAGCTGGAACAAAAAAAAGCAAAACAGCAGGCACAAAGTAGAAAATATAACAAAGAAAGTACAAAATCAAAACAGCAGTATCGCAAAGATCGTCCGGATCTGTTTAGTTTTAAAGATAATATAAGTTCAGGTCTGTCTGATTTGGTATTATCTCTGAATGTGGAATATGACCGTCCGGGGGAATCCATAGAACTTTCTGCCAGCTATCAGAGGTATGTAGATCTTGTAAAACAGCTTATTGATATTAAAAATACAATTGAATTAATTTTAGATGGTAAGAAAAAATCAAAAAAGAAATTAGATAAGAAATACAAAGAAATTAATGAAAAGGCTGCGTCCGAAAATCTGGCTAAACTTGGTGATGCCTTAAAAGGAAGGCCATTGATTTCAGTTGATATTATTCCTCCGTCTTTGGCGGTTTTAGGTTCATGGTATGCAGAAAATCCGAAGGATAAAAATATGGATCAGGTGGGTATTGTAGGGGAAATTGAGGTAAAGGCGGAACCTCTTGTAGGGGCAGAAGTAACACTGGACTTTTTAGCCCTGGCCCAAAAGGCGCACCCTGTTGCAAGAGGGATCATTACCCTTATCGATGTAGGAGCAGCCATTGGAATGGCTCCTGAAATTACTCTGGATCTGGTAGTCAGTGGACAATTGGAAATTGAGGGGAAACTAAGATATAACAGTGCCAGTAAAACCTCAAACCTTAATCAGGGCTCTCTCTCTAAAGATGCAGAAGATGATAGCCCGTTAACCGTAAAAGGCGTATTTTCGTTAGAATTAACAGCTGGTATAAAATATAAAGCCAAGAGACAGACATTCTTCTTTGGATCTATTACAGTGTATGCAGAAGCAACAGTGTCGGTGAAAACAGGATTTACATTATCAGGGGCAATAAAGGCCGATGATAAAGGTTTTTATCTGGATCCTCTATTCACATTCCATGGGATAACGGTAGAAGGTTCATTGGCGGTAGGTTATATTGCGGAGAATTATGATGGAGGTGAATACTCATCAGGAGAATCATCTACAGAGTTTAAACTGGTTCTGATGCATGAGTATGAAGGAAGTTTTGAGAACTCTAGTGGGCAGAAAATCCAATTTTATTTAACATAGTTATGAAAAATTTAATATTTATTTTATTAGTGACATCTTTAACAGCATGTGCTCAGAAAAAAAGTGAAAATATGAAAACATCTCAG
Organism: Chryseobacterium sp. KMC2; assembly: GCF_016756935.1. NCBI lineage: Bacteria > Pseudomonadati > Bacteroidota > Flavobacteriia > Flavobacteriales > Weeksellaceae > Chryseobacterium > Chryseobacterium sp. KMC2. The sequence goes on along the minus strand of NZ_JAESIT010000007.1, from coordinate 5,994 downwards.
GACATTTATACAATCGAAAAAGAAATAAAGCATTTTGATAGCGAACCTCAGTATGGTGCCTATATTTCTACCAATAACTGTTCTTTTGATATTTTAATTAATGGTATGCCGGTGATAAAACATATGGATACATCCGGAAGCGGATTGTCAGGATCCTATTTTCCTTTGAATTGGGATATTGCTAAAAAGGGAAGTCAGGAGATAACGATTAAGTTGCGTCCCGGGTTCAATCAAAATACTAATGTTTTAAATGAAACTTTACAGCCCAATTCTGAAGTTCAGATTAAGATTGTAAAATCCAGTACCAATAAAGACGGCAGTCTTGGAGATGAAGAAGAAGTTAAAAATTATATGACTCCTAAAAAAGAATTTCAGAATAAACAGGTTGCGTCTTATGACGGTCTCAAGTCTTTTGAAGATAATTTCACTTTCAATGCTGATGTGCCCTATACTATTAATACTTTGGAAATAGCAGATGTCCTGCTTACGAAAGATGAGCAGAAATTAAAGGCATTAGAAAGAGAAGTCGTTGCAAAATATAATGAAATAAGAAATGTTTATATGAAGGGGACTAAAGACGAACTTGCCAGTCTGAATTATAATAAAGAAAAAAGAGTTGCCCAACAATTATATTTTTCTGATAAAGAAATTAAAAACAGATGGGATAATGATTATCAGTTCAGAACCGATTCAAACCTTGAGTTTTTTGATCTGAAACCTATTGAAAATTATAAAATGACTTTTTATGCTGATGGTAAAATCGTCTGTCTTGAGAAAATAAATAATGAAAAATCAGCACTTTGGGGAGGGTTTAAAAAGAAAGATAAAGATGTTGTTACTACCACCTATATATCCTTATACTTATACCGTCCAAAGAACAGTGGTAAACTTGAAATTTATTAGATGAAAATAAAGAATATTTTAGGTGCTATTCTATTAATACTGGGGGTTTATTTACTATTTAGTTTATATCAATCTTCTTTACCTATAATTTATGGAACCAGAGCAAAAGCAAATATTATTGGGACTGACAGTGTGAAAAACAAGAGATTTACCTATTTGTATTACCCTGTCTTTCAATTTAATTATCAAAATCAGCTCATTAAGTTTACGGATAAAAGCAGTAGTGTTGATAAAGATATTGAAAAGTCTGAGGTGATGGTGTATTATGATCAAAACTATGGATTTAGCCAAGGTTTTACTACTGAGAAGATTATCTTTCTGATCATAAGTATTTTGCTTATCTTATTCGGAATTGTTTGCCTTGTCAAACCTTTCTGATATATTGATGAAATAGAAGTATGTCTGGAATTAGCACTATAGAATATCAGTCTTTCTACTTAAAAGGTATTATCATCGGAGATACTGTTGTATCTTTCTTATAAATGATGGATACAACAGAGACCGTTAAAAACAGTACCGAAAATAATCATTATTTCAATAATTGATTTCTTCTTTTAATAGGATTAAAGAACAAATAAAAAAGCAGATATAACGGATATACCAACAAAAGAGAGGCTTAAGCCTCTCTTTTTAGTGGGACAGAATCTGTTTTAGCAACATCTCTTACTCTTTCGAGCCATTTTCCTCTTTCATCTTCATCAATATCCTGAAAAGGGCCTATAAAATCAACCTGTATAGAAGATAATCCACAATATTCCAGAATGCCGTTTTTTAATTGAATAAGCCCACTGGACTGATATATTTCATTGTATTCATGTTCCGACAAATCTCCCGATGTTGTAATAATTCTTCCTGTTCTATCATTGAGTAATCCTTCGCTGATTCCATTTTTATTTCTTGTAAAAGTAATGCCGGGAAGGAACGCCCTGTCAAAAAAACCTTTCATTACAGCAGGCATACCAAGCCACCACATGGGATGAATCCATACCTGATGCTCACTCCAGTGAATATCTTCGAGTGCCTTGAGTAAATCGGGCTCCAGTTCCATTCTCTTCCGGTAACCGAACTGAAGGTTGGGATTGAAATCCAGTTCTCCGATAGCAATATACCGGACTTCCGCTCCGGTAGCTTTGGCAGAATCCATATAGGCGTGTGCTATAGCTGTATTAAAACTTTCCTGATCTGGGTGTCCGTTGATGACTAGTATTTTTTTCATTGTTCCGGGTATAAAATCTGATTAAATAATTCAACTTGTTTAGTATAAAAAGCATCCGATAAAGGACACGGGAAAAAATCAAAAGCGTGTACAGCGCCTTTTATTTCCAGGAGATTGACCTCAACTCCTGCTTTTTTCAGATGCTGGGCATATTCCCTACCTTCATCTTTCAGGGGATCTGCTTCACAGACAATAAGGGTTGCAGGAGGAAGATCATTGAACTTTTTTGCCAGTAACGGAACGGAATAGGGTGGTGGCAGGGTTAAACTGTGCTGTAAATAATGTTTCCACATCCATTCCGCTGCCTTTCTGGTTTGCATGGGTGCATTGGCCAGTTCATGCATAGATGGGGTCTCTAGAAGAGTACTCATAGGAGGATACAGCAGGTACTGATGCTGTATGTGTATTTTGCCCTGATCTCTGGCTAAATGGGTTATAGATGCTGCAATGGTGGCTCCGGCACTGCTTCCGCCGATCATGATAAAATGTTTGTCACCACCTATTTGATCTGCAAAATCAGCCAGCCATAGCAATGCATCATATCCATCTTTCATGCCTGCAGGAAAAGGATGTTCCGGAGCAAGCCTGTAATCAACTGAGACAATGACAGCTTTACTATCTATGGCCAGTTTAAAAAACAGAAAATCATATTGTTCAGGAGTACCATATATAAATGCACCCCCATGAAAGTATAAGAACACGGGTAGATATTCTTTTCCTTTTGGTTTATATACTCTCAACCGAATATTTTCCGAATGATCAGAAGACGGGATGTAGATGTCTTCAACGGAAAGTAATTCGGGCAATAACGGAGGTTCCGTTTGTAATGAAATATTCATTTCCTCTTTTCTGATTTCTGCAGGATTATGGATCAGCAGGTTTTCATAATTGATCTTATGATAAGGATCGTTGACAATGGCTTCCCATAGATCCGGATCTATCTTTTCTAACATATCATATTGTTTGTTGAGCAAAAATAGACTGGGAAAAGCCATAAAAACAGGTATATTTTAAGCTTGTTTGGGTATCTTTACAGCATGGCAAAAGAAAATATCTATCAGTCTCTGGAAATATTTTATGAAAAAATCGATCAATGTCCTTTGCGTGACAGGCAGTTCAACTTTTTTGAGTTGGTATATGTTATTTCCGGGATTGGAGATCATGTAGTGAATGGCAATAAAATTGCCTATTCTGCCGGAGACTTATTTTTGATCACTCCTAATGATTGTCATGAATTTAATCTGGAAGGAATCTGTGAGTTTATGGTCGTCCGATTTGATGAAAAATACATCAGAGAATACCAGTGGAAAAGTATAGACCATATCGAATGTCTTTTATATTATGCATCTCATTTGTCTGGCTCAGTGCTGGTGAATAAGGATGATCAACAGATGGTTGGCTTGCTGATTCAGAATCTGAAAAAAACTACAGAATACCAGTCTGTTTATAATGAAGATCTTACCCGTCATCTGGTGAATGCCATTATTGTAATTGCCGCCAGAAACATAGCGGTTATGAGGCCCCGGAATATATCATCTCATACGGATAACCGCATATTGCAGATATTGGATTACATCCAGGAGCACATCAGAAACCCTAAGTTGTTGAAGGTGGAGGCAATTGCTGAAAAATTTGGGTTGTCAGGAACCTATCTTGGAAGCTATTTCCGAAAACATTGTGATGAATCTATACAGCATTATATATCTTCTTATAAAATCAGATTAATAGAGCACCGGTTATCTTTTAGCGATAAAAGAGTTCATGAAATTGCTGATGAATTTGGATTCACCGATGAAAGCCATATCAATAAATTTTTCAAAAGACATAAAGGTTTAAGCCTTAAAGGCTATAAGACAGAAATGAATCACTGATTTTGCAGGAAGAATAGCGAGATTATAAAACCTGTAGCTCTTTAAAAACATCAATAACAGATTCGATGAGTCCCTTTTCTGGGATTGGATTTGAAGAATTATCAGGAACAATAGCCCTTAGATTACCCTCATCATCCCGTTCAAAGACTACGTCAGTACCATTGATATTGACATAAAGCTTATAACCATAAGTGAAAGTGGCAAGGCGTCCGGTGAAAAGAAGTTCTCTGCCTTTATAGGTTACTGGTATTTCTAGATCATGTTCCATGTAGTGTCGTTTCTGTGCATTTTAAATACCGGGCAAAGTTCGGAAATCTCAGCCTGAATTTATAATTTAAATAATATTTTTTAATAAAATAGGGAAAAGAAAAAAATCAATATGTTCAATCAAAGGTAAATAGTCTGTCGAATGATCAGATGAGCTAATATCTCCTGATCTGGACTGAAGAGACGGCCTTTATTTTTACTCTTTTTCCTACTTTTTTCAGCAATCCCGTCTCAGCGTTTCTTCTGAATACAAAAGCATCTCCGCTTTGGGCATTGGTTACAATTACGAATTTTCCGGTTTCGTCAATGGCAAATACTCTGGGATGTTTCCCTTTGGTAGGCTGATAGCCTACGGTTTTCAGTTTCCCATCATTTTGAATTGAAAATATGGCGATGTTATTTTCAACACCGCGATTGGAAGCATATAAAAAAAGCCCGTCAGGAGAAATATGAACATCAGAACTTTCAAAATCTTCTTTAAATTTTTCAGAATGGGTATCTATTCTCTGAATAGGGGCTAATCTTCCTTTATCATATCCATATACACTTACAGCGCCACCCATTTCCTCAATACAATAGGCATATTTCCCGTTCGGATGGAATGTGAGATGTCTTGGGCCGCTTCCTAAAACAGCTTGTGTAAAAGGAGGTTCTGCAGGTGATAAAGGTTCATGTTTTTCATTTTCAAAATGATAACTTCTGATTTTGTCTGCTCCCAGATCAGGAAGAAAAATATAATCAAAATTGGGTGAAAAAACAGTGGAGTGGATGTGAGAGCGTTCCTGTCTTCCGGGATTGATACTGCCTTCCAAAAATTGGAAATTCTGAACAGCCGGCTGTATACTGCCATTTTCCAGAACAGGATAAACAGAAACACTTCCTTCTGTGTAATTTCCGTTAATTAACCATTTTCCATTTTGATGAGCCGTTACATAAACCGGGTTTTCCCCGCCGCTTTTCTGACTGTTGATGAAAGTCAACTTTTTATCCATAGGATTAAACGCAAAACTGCTTACACTGCCGGCATTTTTTGTTTTGCTTTCTGTACAGGCAAAAACATATTTTCCATTAGGAGATAAGGTGAGAAAAGATGGATTTAAAATACCTTTAACTGAGGTTAGTTTTGATAATTTCCCCTTGAGGGTATCCAGTTCATATACATAAATCCCCTCAGTGGTTTTATCACGGTTAAACGAGCCGAAAAATACGTACGTATTTTGTGAATATAATTTTATAAAGGCTAAAATTATAAAGACTGAGCTTAGGGTCTTCTTCAAGGGTATAAATAGTTTTTAGATAGTTTGAGGCAGTACCGCCGATAGGTTACAAAACTACGCATTTACTCCAATTGGATTGTCATTTTCTTCATAAAATAAGTATCAATTCAGCATTATTTTTTCTCAGCGTTTTTTAGTTAAACATTTTCGATGATTCCGATCTTTATTTCTTGAAGGATAAGATACGACAGGTTCTGTCGCTTTACTGCAATATCTTTGTTTGGCTACAGAAATTAACAGTGGAAAAATAAAAATATCAAATTGTAATAAAATTCCTAATCAATACAATAAAATAAATCTTTTTGCAGTGGCATAAAAAGAATATTTTTACAGTCGAATTAAAATAATGATAATTACACAATCCATGAAAAAACTCTACATGGGTGCATTTACCTTATGCACCATCCTGAGCCTTTCTGCCCAGGAAGTCATCTGGCAGAAAGACATCAAATCTTCCACT
>NZ_JAESIT010000006.1:0-275165 GCF_016756935.1 Chryseobacterium sp. KMC2 | reverse complement strand
GTTATTAAAGTTTCCAGCTTTGCGCATATAAAGTACACTAAAGTTTTAAGAAAATCTTTGATTTTCATCTTAAGTGTACTTACTTATGCACTATTCTTTTAAACTTTCTAAAGTGTTCTAAAGTGTTTTAAATATTTGCAATGTTGAGATTTAAGGACTTTGTTGTAACCACAAAAGTCACAAAAGTCTTTAAACACTTAAGTTATTAAAGTTTCCAGCTTTGCGCATATAAAGTACACTAAAGTTTTAAGAAAATCTTTGATTTTCATCTTAAGTGTACTTACTTATGCACTATTCTTTTAAACTTTCTAAAGTGTTCTAAAGTGTTTTAAATATTTGCAATGTTGAGATTTAAGGACTTTGTTGTAACCACAAAAGTCACAAAAGTTTTTAAACACTTAAGTTATTAAAGTTTCCAGCTTTGCGCATATAAAGTACACTAAAGTTCTGAAAAAATCTTTGATTTTTTCACTCTCCAACTCTCCAACTCTCCAACCCTCACACTCTCACACCCTTCAACTCTCTTACACCTTCACCATTCCCCTGAATCCTCTCGCTGCATAATAGGAATCTGCACCATTATGGTACATAAAAACGGTATTATAGCGTCTGTCACAGAAAATAGCTCCTCCAAGTTCTCTGATAGAAGCCGGTGTTTTTACCCAGCTTGACGTTTTCTGATCAAATTTTCCGAGTTCCTGAAGCTGGCGGTATTGTTCTTCGGTTAAAAGTTCAATTCCCATTTCAGCAGCCATATCAATGACGTTGCTTTCCGGTTTGTTGGCTTTTCGGGAATCCCAGGCTTGGTAATCATAGCAGAGGCTTCGGCGTTTAGGGCTTTCCAGGGAGCAGTCGAAAAAGATATATTCGTCTGTTTTTTTGTTATAATCTACCACATCAGGTTCACCTTCTGTGGTTTCCATTTCGTTCAGTGACCAGAGTTTTTCAGGGTTGGCTTCCAGTTTTGGCTGTATTTTCTCCCATTTCAGGTCGTTGTGGCGGGTCATATTTTTCTCAAAGCGGGTTTTTAAAACTTTTAAAAGAGTTTCGCTTTGTTCGGGAGTTAATGCTTTCTTTTTCATGTTAAATTTCGTTTTAATGATGTTTTATTGAGAATGTTTGGGGTTAACTTTAAAGGCACTCATTGCCATAAAAATACGGTTTTAAGGTGTGAAAACTTTTTCTGTGATGAATTTTTTAGTTGGTTAATCGCAAAGACGCAAATTATTATAAAAAATACTGCTTTAAGACGCAAGGATTTTATCTGCGATACAATTGAATGCTGCTGATCTAAATCTACAATATTGTATTTGGTTGTACCTGCTGAAAATCGTTGATTTTCTTGCGTCTTATAATATCCTTGTTGTATTAAATCTTTGCGCCTTTGTGTTTTTCCAACATCTGATAGTAAATAGTTGGCTAATCGCAAGGACGCAAAATTATTATAAAAAATACTGCTTTAAGACGCAAGGATTTTATCTGCGATAAAATTAAATGCTGTTGATCTAAATCTACAGTATTGTATTTGGTTGTACTTGCTGAAAATCGTTGATTTCTTACGTCTTACAATAGCCTTGTTGTATTAATCTTTGCGCCTTTGCGTTTTCCCAACATCTAATAGTAAATAGTTGGCTAATCGCAAGGACGCAAAGTATTATAAAAAATACTGCTTTAGGACGCAAGGATTTTATCTGCGATACAATTGAATGCTGTTGATCTAAATCTACAGTATTGTATTTGGTTATACCTGCTGAAAATCGTTGATTTTCTTGCGTCTTATAATATCCTTTTTGTATTAAATCTTTGCGCCTTTGCGTTTTTCCAACAACCTTATAGCAGAATGATTGTATGGCACCTTTATCGTTTTATTAATGATTGGTAAAAGCAATTTTTCTGTTGGCAGGTCTGAAATACCAGGAAATAAGGACTAAAACCAATAATAATACAGCTGGAAGTGTTCTGGCCGCGGGATCTCCAACAATTAGGTGGGAGATAACTGCCCCTGACATCACAAAGAAAAACCCGGCATAGGCCCATTCTTTTAGTAATAAACGCTTTGGAATAAGGATAGTGATAACGCCTAAAATTTTCCAGACTCCTATGATGGTCATCAGGTAAGCGGGGTAGCCCAAATTGGTGAAGTTGGCGAGTTCATCTTTGTTTTTCATAAGCTGGACAATAGCTGTAGAAACCATTCCCAGGGCCATCCAAAGGGTAAATATCCAATAGATGATTTTTGTTCTTTTTTCTGATCGGTTTGATGTTTCCATATTGATTAAGTTTTGTGATTAGTCGTTAAGCCCTTTTCCATCCAGGATTTGAGGGATGCATTTCTCAATTCTTGCTTCTCTTGTTTTAGACTGTTTCGCAGAGGAGAAATGGAGTAGGTAGGCCCGTTGTCTTCCTTGTGTCAATCCTTCGAACGCTTCTTTTAATGCCAGATTTTCATCTAATCTTTGTTGAAATTCCTCAACCATTTCAAAGTCCTTGGTTTTCTTCATTTCAACCTTAGCCTCGGATTCTTCAATTTCTACAGCTTCAAACATATACGCTTGAAGTTCTTTTTCAAGATCATTGATCTGTTGAATATCTGTAAAACGGATTTGCCTTGCCGCCTGTACATTTTCAGATTGCTGAATTAAAATCTGGTCAGGATCTTTCATCAATGCTCCTTTAAAAAAAAGAAGTGCACAATATTCTTTAAAACCGTGAATTAAGAAAATATTCTTTCCTTCATAGGTGTAACAGGGACAGCCCCATTTTAAATCTTCTACCAATTCGGTACTTAGTGCAATGGTTCTTAATTTTTCAAATTCTTCTTTCCATTGTGTGGATTTATCGAAGAAAAAATCAACTTTTGGATTCATGTGTTTTGGGTTTGAGGGTTCTGGAGTTCTAGGGTTTGAGAGTATTAGAGTTATAGAGTGGGAGAGTTTGAGTGTTTTAGGATGGGAGGGTAAGAGCGTGTGAAGTTTAAAGTGTAATGTTCAAGGTTGTTGTTCTTTCTCTCATCGTTGACGATTCACTGCTAAGCAAAATTCCCTATTGACATTCACAATGTAAACTATGGCATCCATGTCTCTCATCTCTTCGTTTATTATCTCTTCGTCTCTCTAAATATTTCCTGCAAACGGTTATGTGCCATATTAATCCCCTGAGCGAATGGCATTTTCAGGTGCTGATCTCTGAAGTCTACGGATTTATAAATGGTTTGGATCGTAATTTTGCTGGTAGTATCGGTTAATTTTTCAAATTCTAAAAATTCAATCTGAACCGGAAAAGGCGTGTTCTCCATCTGAAAAGTTCTCGTAATTTTCTCATTCTGAACAATGTCATGAATAGCTCCATTGGCGCTGAACACTACATCTCCCTGAGGATTTAAGGTTTCAAAGCGGTAACTTCCGTGTGGTCTGTTTTCAAATTTGGTCACTTTGGTTCCCATCCATTGTTCAAAAAGTTCAGCTTCTGTATAGGCTTTGAAGAGCAATTCTACAGGAAGATCAAATTCTCTGATGATGAAGATTTCCTGTTTGCCATCTTCTGCGTGGATTTTTGTTTTAAGTTCCATATTTTGAGGTTGGTGTTTTAGGGTTTGAGAGTGGGAAAGTATTAGAGTATTAGAGTATTAGAGTATTAGAGTGGGAGAAAATTGATATTATTATCTATTCGTTTCTCATCTTTCATCTCTTATTACTCATTACTTATTATTTATGTTTTGATATGCTTTCATCACATCTTCAAGCTTATTGAATTTCTCGTCCCACATTTTGCGGAAGGGTTCTATAAAATTGGCTATTTCTTTCATTTTATGGGGATTAAGGTGATACGTAATTTCCCGGCCGTTTTGTTCAGCTCTCAATAGTTCACATTCTGTAAGGATCTGGATATGCTTGGAAACGGTAGGTCTTGCAGTATCGAAATTGGAAGCAATGGCTCCTGCAGTCATGGATTGAGCAGCCACCAGCATCAATATAGATCTTCTGGTAGGGTCTGCGATCGCCTGAAATACATCTCTTCTTAAATTCATTGTGTAGTTATTTGACTACAAATATATGTGTAGTTATTTAGCTACGCAAGTTTTTTCATTTAATTTTTTCAAAAAATTAAAAGTAATTTAGATTTAAAATTATGCAGGAATTGTTAATTGTAGAATATTTGTTATTGGTTTTTCTAAATTTTTAGCAAAAACTTTAATTTGAAACTTTATTGTGGTTTCTTGTCTTGAAAATACTGCAAGCCTTATAGGAACTGATAGAATTTCGGTTGGAAGATGGTGTTTTACGTGATTTAGTTCACTATAAATGGTATACTCATCATCTTTAAGTTCAACAGTAGGATATTGCAATTCGTCCCAAGTTGCAGTTCTTGGCTGACTTTTTATTAGTGGATTAAATTTTTTTTGTTTGGTGTATATAGATTCTCTTATTAAAAATTGATCTGTTTTTTTAACAGTTATTTGAATTGATACATTTTCTAAAAATTCTGTACTTTTATTATTTATATAAAAATTTATTTTATAAGCATTTTCCTCAAAAAAACAATATTTATCACTATTTGAATAATCTTGTTCTACAGTACTGAGATTTGATCGTAATTCAGCAAGACTCCTATTTTTGTATGGTGTAAAACTAAAAGGGTGAACAGATGGTATTGTGAAATTATTTAAAGGTGAGTTTAATTTTTCTTTCTTTAAAATGATTGATTCTATTTCTTTTTTGATCTGAGTAGATGGTAACTCAAATTCTTTTCTTTTGATATGTAAATCGGTAATAAAATGTTTCTCATTGAATGAAATACTTATATCATTTGAGATATCAATTTTTTTCTGAGTGTTATATATATCAATATCTTTTCTTGTAAGTCTATTTTGAGAAGATCCTTTTCGGACAAATGATTCTCCTAATTTTAGTTTTCCATTATTTTTTTTCATCATATAAGGAGGGTTTGAACATTCCGTTATATGAAAAATTCCAAAAAGTTTTTCTTTATGTTTAAAAGGGAAATATTTAAATCCTATGCTAGGTTCAATATTATTTTCTACTAATTGTTGATAAGTTGCATCGTCGATGAAATCATCATTAATACCAAGAAGCTCTCTTTCTCTATTTGCAGAATGTTTTACTCCAATAATTATGAATCTATTATTTTTAGTTAAAGAATTAGCTAAAGACATAATATCTTTTAGGAAAGCTTCGTTTAAATCTTTCTTATATTGTATAGCTTTAAAATCTAAGGATGAATTTTCATTTTCAAATTCAATAAGTTCTATTAACTCTGAATAATCAGTCATATTTTGATTATTTTATTTCTCAATCAATCTCTCCAATTTCTCAATCATCTCCTTTTGTTGCTCTAGCATACGCTCATAAAGCTCTACCATTTTATCAAGAGGATTAAAAGTACAATGGAAGTTTGCTTGCCCTCCGTCAGTAAAAGTATTGGCAACAGCACTATCGTGGAAAGTATTAGCTATAATGTTGATAGCAGATTCCTCATCAAAATTCTCAATCGCTTCTGCCGGCACTTTCAGAATCTTCGCTACCTGCGCCAGAATATCAGATTCTACGGTTTCTTTTTGTTCTAAAAGGGAAACTTTCTTCTGGTTCCAGTCATCACCCAGTTCAAAAGCTAAAGCTTCTTGTTTAATTCCTAACATTTCACGGAAACGTTTTATATTTCGGCCCTGGTGTATTTTTTTATTTTGCATATCTGTGTAATCCATAATAACAAATATAAAGCTTTAAGTGCTAAAAATAAAGCACGGTTTTAAAATAAATTATCTTCTAAAATAGCTATTTTTTTGCATAAAATATCCTTTTCATAACTGGTACAGACTCCCGGATATTTCTTGCTTTGATGAAAAACAACAATATGAGAGAAATAATTATTCGGGGCAAATATAAGATAGTGTCCATTCGGAACCTTACGGTTTCCCATAAAGCATTTGGAAGAGCGTATAGAAGGCTGGTTTTCTTCCCTGAAATCCGGCTGGCAGGGAAGTGGCTGCTGGAGTGTGGTTTTGAACCGGGAGATAAAGTCTTGGTGACGGTTCGGAGGAATCAGATTATTTTAGAAAAGGAGATGGTGTATGAAGATGTATAAATATATAGAAGTTCGTTTTTGTTTTGTAGAATTTCTCGCAGATTTCGGAGATCAAGCAGATGATTGGGGATTACAATCTGCGATATTTGCTTGATCTGTGTGAGGTTTTTAATTAAATGCAAAGTTAAAGGTGTCTCAGTTTTTGAAAGAGCTACCCTGGAAAGGTAGTATACTGTTGACGAAAAGATTATGTGTGGCTGGATATTTTTAGGGAGCTAAGGGGGGACAAGTGAACTTGCCGATGAAGGTGAGGGGAAAGGATAAAATCTGCGTAATCTGTTTGATCTGCGAGAGATTTATATTTTTTTAGGTTAAACGCAAAGTTTTATGATGGTGCTGTATATTTTAGGGAGCTAAGGGTGGGCAAGTGAACTTGCCTATGAAGGTGATTGGAAAGGATAAAATCTGCGTAATCTGTTTGATCTGCGAGATGTTTATTTTTTTAGACGCAAAGCTTTATGATGGTAGCTGTATTATTTTTAGGGAGCTAAGGGAGGGCAAGTGAACTTGCCTATGAAGGTGAGTGGATAGGGACTATGTTTTTATGGTAAGAGAAATAAACTCTTTCGCTTGTTTCTTTTTATCAATTCTCGCTGATTTCAGGATAAATAAATGATAAAATCTGCGTAATCTGTTTGATCTGCGGGAGATTTATATCTTTTAGGGTAAACGCAAAGTTTTATGATGGTGCTGTATATTTTAGGGAGCTAAGGGCGGGCAAGTGAACTTGCCTGATGAAGGTGAGGGGATATGGTTTCGGCGGCCGGAGGCCGCCGAAACCATACCATTCCTGAAATATAAATACCATTCAAGAATTATAGTTTTGCTTATTTAAGAATAAAATGATGTAAGCTATTCCTGCTTAAATAGGTGTTACTAAGTTTTTTTACTTACAAAAATATCTGTCCAGAAGTATCTGGAATAATGTAATAAAAACGGTGTTTTTCTTTTGCTTTTTCAATGCTATTGTTATTAGTTTATAGTTCTGGATTTGATATAAAAAAGTCTCTGCTTTTTTATATTAATATATGTTAACACACTAAATAGTGTCATATTTTATGACTGCAAATGTATAAAAAATATTTATAAACAAAGCAGGCCTGCATTATTCTTAGTATTATCATTTGTTAACAGTTTCATCATCTTATATTTATTGGGATAGAAGACCCCTGGAATCTGTTGAGAAAAACAGGAGTCATGAAATAATCTTATCTTTGAAAATCCAATATTTTCTTAGCATTAATCAATACTACCATAGATGAAATTTTTACTGGACTTTTTATTCCGTGTTTTACAGCTTTTTACAGAACCTTATTTTTTAGTATTTCTTGCAGTAGTTATCATCGCTCTGCTAAAAAGAAAAAATAAATGTAAAAATCTGAGAACAGGAATTTTTATATCAGCAGTTGTCCTGATTATCCTTATAGGAAATGGCTTTCTGGGTAAACTAATCTCCGGATATCTGCAGAAAAGTTATATCAGTAGTTCAGGGATGAAGAATACACCGGCTCAGAATCCCATTATTGTAGTACTCGGTGGCGGGGTGGTAGATATTGACAATACAGAGAAATTGCATACCATGTCTTATTCCAGAATAGTTACTGCCTATCAATTGTATCATGAATACAGGGAAAATAATCAATCTTGTAAAATATTAATTTCCGGAAAAGGAAGAGGACATACAAGTGAAGCCGAATTATTCAGAGAGAATTTTAAAAAGATGGGGGTGCCGGATTCTGACATGATTAAGGAAGACCAAAGAATGAATACCTATCAAAATGCAAAATATTCCAGCCAGATAGTAAATCAGATGGGGCCATCCAGTGTATATCTGGTGACTTCGGGATTTCACATGAAAAGATCTGTTGCTTTGTTTCAGACATTTGGCTTAAAACCTATTCCTAAAGCATCGGATTTTATAGATACTGAAATAACAATATTTCCTAACAGCTATAACGCTGCATTTACATTTGTTATGCTTAAAGAGGTCGTGGGAATCTGGCAGGTGAAATTGTATAACAGTTTGGGAATGAATAAATAATATTCTGTAGTCTAATACGAACAACAAACCGGCCCCTTGAGTGAACTTAAGGGGCCGGTTTGCTTTAAAACTTTTCAAACTGTTTTAGTAGGTTTTGGCTAAAGCCAAATTGATTGTCATATTTTATCAGATGGGCTAAAGCCCATCTCTATTGAATTTACATTGTCGTTTTTTAAATCATCAGCCTGTTTTCTCCAGTGAAATTAAGGACTATTCTCCCATAAAATCTCTGCAAAATCACATAAAATACCTTCAAATAAAGAAAAACGATAAAAGGTCCCAAATACCCCGTTTTTTTCCATCCTGTACCTATGCTATCTGACTGAAAATAAGAGGGATTTATGGGCAAAAATGATTTTTGATTGAAATTTCAGATTTTTTACATTTTAAAGACATTAAATTTATGTCCATCAGGATCTGCAAAGACAAAACCATAATAGTTGTTTCCAAAACTTTCAGGTTCTGAGACAATGGTTCCGCCTGCATTTTTAACTTCTTCCGCCCACTGGTCGGCCTGATCTATGGTTTCAGCGGAAAGGGTAAATATAATTTCATTGGAATGGTGAGAGTCTCCAAATTTTACATGCTTTAGATTGCTTTCAATAATGTTTTTTAGAAAGAAGTGAATAATAAATTCATTTTCTCCAACAAAAAAACTTACCAATTCATTAGAACTGTGTGGATTATTGGGCTTAAATCCCAGTTCTGTATAAAATTTCTGTGTTCGTTCAAGGTCCGCCACAGCAAGGTTTGCCCAGATCATTTTTGGTTTCATACTATTTTATTTTTTGGTTAGGATAAAGGTAGCACCTTTCAATAGGATAGAGGTTGTCATGTGGCAAGTTTTTTATATCTGTCCTATTTGTGGGAAACCGTAATGAGATGATTAACTCAAAAAATACTTTTGTAAAAACAAAATTCAAAAACCATGAAAGAAATGCTTTTATTAGGAGGTATTATTGCATCAATTGCAAATAGTAAGGCACAGGTAAAGCTATATAATGTTGATTTGCCATATTTTAACAAGTCTAATTTAGTTAAGGCAGCAAAAACTGTTAAAAGTGCAACAAATATTATTCAATATAATGCTATGGGACAATTACATGGGATCAATATTGAATATAGAAGGGATGCAAGCGTAGGTCTCATCAGGTATTATCATAACAACAGATTAGTATATGCAGCACAAGCTTTTATGAACGGCAATGCAATGCAAAAAGTTTATAATTACAGTGATAATGGGAGTTATAACGGCATGCAGGTTTACACATTTTTGGATTCCAGTACCAATAAATGGAGTAAAACAGAATTTATGTATCATAATGGGAGGTTAGTCAGCATTAATGATAAGTTGAAATTTCCAAATTATACGTTAAATTTTAAGGAGGGGAAATTAGAGGGTGAATTTTATTTCTATGATAGTTTACACTGCTCTTGTTATTATTATGGTTTCGCAAAAGAGGGCAAGCCTAAAATCATTACTAAGATTGAGATAGGGGAAGACCTGTCGTTTAGAAATACATTTTACGAACTTACTGATAAGTCAATAAAAAGCACGACTATATTTGATTATAGGAAACCAATAGAAGAAAATTTAGAAATCACGGAAACCCCGGTAATTGTGGAAAATAAAAATGTGCATCTAGATAATGATCATTACAGGATTGTTTTTGATAAACAACATGATTGGATGTTGATCCTAAGATCTAGGGAATTTTATAACGATAATACTATGGATGAAATAGATTGGTCAGAAACATCATTTGGCGTTCCCAGTCCTTATACATTACCACAGAAACAGCATTAGCCACAGAGTTTCCCTTGGTTATTTCAGATGATAATGATATTTTTGAGATGATAGTAAGTAAGGTATGTTGAACGAGAAAAACGAAATTGATCAATTTAACATAATATAATTGGAATGCAGTTTAATAAATATAAATAAATCACACAATGAATGATAGTATTATACATAAAATCAATACTTTAGGTGGAGTTACAGATGCTGTGAATCCTGATAAAACCTTTACAGAAAACTGGCAGAGCATTAGATTCAACAATTATCTGTATGATAAAGATTGGGATGTTTACGGTATCGACGAGTTTTACAGAAATCATGCAGCGCTGTATAAAGAAAATAATGAAAAATTTTACAACGATTTAACTGAACATTATTTTTCCTTACATGACCGTACATACGGCCAATATTTTTTCAAAGATTGGATGTTCACGCCGTTTAAACCAGGCTCGGAAGATTATGAGGAATTAGAAGGGCTTGTAGAGGAAAATGATTTAAAAAAAACTGTAGAAGGCAAAGAAATGGATTTTGTCTGTATATTTTATTCGTATGGATACCCGGATCATTATTTTGTGTGTACAACAGATCCTGATCAGTCGAACCCAGCGGTATACGGAACAGACCATGAAGTTTATTTCGATGAAATTGAAAACGAAGGAAGTCTGGAAGAGTTTCTGGATAGGTTTATGACCAAAGAAGAGTTCCGGGAAGTCGTTAAAGAGTATTTGCAAGGAAAATTAGGTGGATAATGGATTCTGAGGCTGGTAGTGCTCTATCCTTTAGATAATTATTTTATCCTATAATTTATATTATGTTAAATTGAATATATTTCAGCTTTTCAAAAGATAATACTTTTTTAAATTTACATCAGAACCCAAAGTTTCACTCCAACTAATCGATCTATCCTATACTTCAGTCCCATAGCGAAAACCCGTGCTAGGTTTCTTTATAAATGATCTTCATTCAGGAAAATATTGGTCCAATATTCAAATCTATCGCACTGAACACTTATATAATAGTTCATAATTGCTAAACATGCGAAGGGTAAAAAATTTTTTTCTTCAGTACTAATTTGAGTTACTGTCTCATACCCTTTTATGAAACTTTCTGCTTTTGTTTGATATTCCTCTTCGTTCAAATGGGTTGTAAATAACTGAAATAGGAAATAAGAAATATCAAAGCATAAATAACCGTTGCCACAGAAATCAAAGTCAAAAAATGTTATTTCTTTTTCATTGTCAATATGCAAATTGTCAAACCAAACATCAAGATGAACGGCTCCGTATCTCATTTTCTGTTGGCCTATATTTTCCATTTTTAATGTTAAAAAAACAGAAAGGGTTTCTAAAAATTCAATTTCGCTAGTATTTTTACTATAGAATTCTTTTGTTCTTAAAACAGGATTTCTGAGCAAGTTTTGAGCATTGTAAGACATTCTCATCAGTTCGATATTTTCTGCCGATTGATGAACTTTTGCTAATGCTTGTCCAATTAGAAAGCTTGTTTGTGGTGAAAATTTTGCAGTCTTTATGCCTTTAGCATACGAAAATAAAACACCAAATCTTGTTCCTTCTGGAGCTTCAATTTCTTGAATGAATTTGTTCGATTTATCAGCTATGGGAAAAGCAACCTGTCTGCCTGCTTCTTTTAGAAGAATTAAAAGTCTTAATTCTTCTTCAATTTCTAATTTAGTCCTCCAATTATGGGTGTAAACTCTAAAAACGTATTTGTTTTCGTCATCATGAACAATGTATAAATGATTCATGGCAAGGCGAAATATGCTGCATTCCGTTTTGTCGGTTAGTTCATATTTTTGTTGAATAAGTTGACCAAGTCTATTGGGTGAAAGTGTACTATTTATTGTCGGAAATTTCTCTGTCATTAATTCTTAGTTCGCAGTTGGTTATAAAATACATGCAATTTCGTTAACATTTTTTGGTTTTTACACATATTACCTATATAAATTTTTCTTAGGCCCACACATTATTAGGACTCATACTTTTTAAATGACTATTTATCAATCTCTATTGCGATTTTTCCATAGAAGTTTTTATCACCAGCTTTGGTTTCCAGTAAGCGATGGGCTTTACCGATCTCCGACAATGGAAAAACTTTGTTGACAACTGGCTTTAGTTTTTTATTTTCTACCAATTGAGTGATCTCATCCAGTTTATTTCTATTCTGGCGGGTAAATACAAAATGATAGGTAGCATTTTTTCCCCAGGCATCAATAAGGTTCTGAGGTTTTTCAATATCTACCAACGTAACAACCTGGCCCATCTGACTGAGAATCTGACCGCTATCGGAAAGTGTACTGCCCCCTATGGTATCAATGATGACATCCACTCCTTTATGGTCTGTTAATTGGTGGACCGCACTGATATAGTCCTCATGTTCATAGTCAATAACGTGATCTGCACCTAATTCGGTAAGAAATGTATGATGAATTTTTCTTGCTGTAGTAAATACAGTGGCTCCCATAGCCTTTGCAATTTGAATGGTAGGGATCCCTACGCCGCCGGCACCGCCGTGGATCAGAATGGTCTGGTTAATTTTGAGCTGTGCCCTGGTAACCAGCATCTCCCAGGCTGTACCTGCTGCTAATGGAAGTGTCGCGGCTTC
Source organism: Chryseobacterium sp. KMC2 (assembly GCF_016756935.1). NCBI lineage: Bacteria > Pseudomonadati > Bacteroidota > Flavobacteriia > Flavobacteriales > Weeksellaceae > Chryseobacterium > Chryseobacterium sp. KMC2. Next base: position 262,602 of record NZ_JAESIT010000006.1, on the reverse strand, counting down.
CAGATGGCTGATATTTTGGGGCTTCAGACCTATGATTGACTCGTGGGCACAGTGATATTGTGCATAGCTCCCCTGTCCCTTAAAGATCTCTGGAGTATAATAAACTTCATCCCCGATTTTAAAATTTTCCACTCCCGGTCCGAGTTCTACAATCTCACCGGAGACATCATGGCCGGTGATGACAGGTAATTCCAGTTCATTTTTATAATCTCCGCGGCGCACCTGGTAATCCAGAGGGTTTACAGAAGTTGCAAAGACCTTCACCAAAACTTCCCTGAATCCAGGTATGGGCCTAGGTATTTCTACTATTTTAAAATTTTCTGCAGAGCCGAACTCTTTTATAATTGCTGCTTTCATATTATATTTAGTTAATTAGGTAAATTCCTAAATTATTGAATAAATTTTTTTAAAGTTTTTCTTTTATATGCATTGCCAGGTCCTGGAGTGTCTTTTCGTTTCTTTTATAGTAGGTCCACTGCCCTTTTCTTGTGGCAATTAGAATATGGGTAGCAGACATTGTTTTCAAATAATCAGAAACCGTAGGCATAGACATTCCTGCCTTTTTGGCGATATCCGATACACATACTCCTAATTCCGGAGTGTATTCCTCCAGCTCCTCTTCCGGAAAATGGGCAAAAGGATCTTTTAACCACGTAAGAATATTTAAACGTGTTTCGTTTGATAAGGATTTAATGACTTCTAACAATTCCATAACTACAAATTTAGGAAATTACCTAAATCCCTACAAGCTTTTATGAAAAACTTTATGACCTGTTCTGTATCTGTTTATAAAAACAGGGTTTTGTGAGGTTGTTTTGATATCCGTTATCACTACAGGAGAAACAAAACATTATAGATCTTTATGAATTGGGCATTTTGTGTCTGGGTAATCCTATTTCATGGGTTTGTGGATAAGGCTTCCTGAATGTCATGCTTATATCCTCTCTGATCTGCCGGTGTACATCATATTGCTTTTCTTTGTCATAGGCATACCGTGGATCTGGTATGAACGGCATTTTTGCCATTTTAGTAACTGTGACAGTCGGAAAATGAAAATCAACTTCCACAATTCCCAGTAACAGATAACAGCCACCTCCCTGAAATGGATACTTTTGAAGACTGTCGGGAAAATGTGCCGTGTCAAAATAATGGCCATTCACATCAATCCAGGTTCCGAAATACATGGTTCCTTTTTTAGTAGGCACATGCTTTCTGGAAATCAGATACGCCATCATTTTTACCTGTTTCTTATGGAATGATAACAGGTTTTTTACGAAAACAGACCCTCTGTAGCTGGTTGTAAGCAAATCAAAGGGACTGCATGACACGGGAAATCCCAGGATTTCAATTTCATCAAAAGCATCTTCAAAATGTTCACGTTTCAGCTGTGGAAGTTTATATTCCTGAACGGGTTCATCAATTAATAATAATCCTCTGTTTTCCGGTTTAAAATGAGTCAATATCATTCTTGCTTCTACAAGCAGTTCATTTTTCGGTTGTTGGGTAAAGCGGAAAGCGCCAATGAAAATTAAGGTCTGAACCGCCTCAATACCTACAGCAATGCGGCGGATAAAGTCTTCCAACGACTTATATTCTCCGTTATTTCTTCGCTCTTCCACAATTTCATGGGCAATTCTGCTCTCCAGTCCCTGCAAAAGCATTAATCCCAGATAGATATCTTTCCCCTTTAATGAGGTTTGATATTCACTGGTGTTGACACATGGAGTTTGAATTGTAGCCCCGGACATTTTAGCTTCATGAATATAAACTTCAGTGCGGTAAAACCCACCCTGATTATTGATGACAGAAACCATAAATTCAAGCGGATAATACACTTTGAGATAGAGACTCTGATAACTTTCTATAGCATAGGATGCCGAGTGGGCTTTACAGAAAGAATAACCGGCAAACGATTCAATCTGTCTGTATACTTCTGCGGAAAGTGTTTCAGGATGCCCTTTTTTGCGACAGGATTCCAAAAAATTATCCTTTACTTTCTGAAGCTGGGATAATGCACGGCCTTTACCGCTCATAGCCCGCCGGAGGATATCCCCGTCTGCTAAGGAAAGTCCTCCGTAATACTGTGCAATTTTGATCACATCCTCCTGATAGACCATAATACCATAGGTCTCTCCCAGATGTTCTTTAAAAATTTCGTGAAAATAGGTGAATTGATCAGGATGATTGTGTCTGAAAATATATTCGCGCATCATTCCACTTTGTGCTACTCCCGGTCTTATGATGGAGGATGCAGCCACCAATGTTCTGTAATTATCGCATTGTAATCTTCGTAACAATCCGCGCATTGCCGGAGATTCAATATAAAAACAGCCTATAGTATTACCTTCTGCCAAATGCCTGTTGGCCGCAGATTCATCCTTGGAAAGGGCTGTATCTCTTATATCAACCTCTACTCCCCTTACCTCTTTAATCAGTTTTACCGTGTCATTGATTGTTCCCAGGCCTCTTTGGGAAAGAATATCAAATTTTTCCAGCCCGATTTCTTCTGCGGTATACATATCAAACTGAACTATAGGAAATCCCTTTGGAGGCATTTCCAATGCGGTATAATAAGTGATGGGTTCTTCAGAAATTAAAATCCCGCAGGAATGCATGCTCCTCTGATTGGGAAACTTCTCCAAGAGTTTGCCATAGGTATGAACCAGTGTCACCACGGAATTCAGTTCATGGGTTTCTACAGATTTTGTAGCCAGTTCGTCCAGCTCATCTTTGGGCAATCCAAAAGCTTTTCCAATCTCACGAAATATAGAACGGTACTTAAACTCTACATTGGTTCCACAGAATGCGACATGTTCCTTGCCATATTTGTCGAAGATATACTGAAGAATGGTATCCCTATCCTGCCAGCTCCAGTCGATATCAAAATCAGGGGGACTCTTACGGTTAAGATTGAGAAAACGTTCAAAATAGAGATCCAGTTCCAGGGGGCATATATCAGTGATCCCCAGACAGTAGCTGACAATGCTGTTGGCACCACTTCCCCGCCCTACATGCATTAATCCTATTTTGTTGCTGTACCTTATAATGTCCCAGGTGATCAGAAAATAAGCACTGAAATTAAGTTCATGGATTACCTTCAGCTCTTTTTCTACCCTTTGCCTGGCTTCTTCATGATCCGGACCATACCGTTTTTTTAACCCTAAGTAAGCAAGTCTGCTGAGAAACTTCAGATCTCCATCTCTGGATCTTGTATAATGTTGTTTATTTCTGACTGTCCCAAAAGTAAATTCAAAATGACAGCTGTTCAATATATGCTCTGTGTTCTTGATCATTTCCGGGTATTCCTGAAAAGCCTCGAGTATCTTTTTTTCCGGTTTTAGGTATTCCGATTTTTTGCAGATATCGTTCTCAGACAGTTTTGTAAGTAAGGTATTCTTATCTATAGCTCTTAAAATCCGGTGCAGATTGTATTCTTTCCGGGTACTGAATGTTACAGGCTGAAAAACAACCATTTTGGAAATCATCCTTCGGTATTCAGGGCGGATAAGAAGGGTAAGCTCCTCTTCCCGGATTCCTATAAATTCATTTTCTTTCAGAGTTTCGGGCATTTTTTCCAAAGGATAAATAACAAAAACCTGATTGAACTCGGGAGCGGATGCCAATATGTCTTTTCCGTTACAATGGTACTCCGTGATCATTGCATTCACCTCTCCTATTCCGCTGAACTCTTTGGCAATAGCAATATAAAGAAGCTGTCCTTCTTTTCTGATTTCAATTCCGACAATAGGTTTGATTCCGCAATCTTCGCAGGTCTTCTTAAATTCATAGATTCCCGTTACCGTATTGATATCCGTAAGAACAAGCTGTTTGATTCCCAAGGCATGGGCTTTAGAAACCAGTTCTTTTACAGATAAAGTTCCATAGCGGAGACTGTGGTATGAATGGCAGTTAAGAAACATATTTGTACAGGTTTTTACTTTTATTTTCCTAAATCAAAACCCGAGGCCCTGCCTACAGCATCCGCTCCAAACCGGTTCTTGATATTATCCATGGTTTGATAAAGGCTCATCTGTTCTTCCGTATCTTCAAATAAATTCATCTGATGATTCCCATGGACAAGCCCTGTAAAACGAAGTCCTATTAAACGAAGCCTCATTCTTCGGGTGTACGCTTTACTGAAGAGATCCAGTGCAACTCTTGATAAGGTATGATCCGCAGAAGTATAGGCTACCCTGCATTGTTTTGTTTCCGTATCAAAATTGGCGTAACGGATCTTTACTGCTACCGTAGAAGTAAGCCATTTCTCTTTTCTTAGCTGATAGGTGAGCTGTTCCGACATTCCGGATAACAGCCTTTTTAATTCCGGGATATCCATTGTATCTGAGCTAAAGGTTCTTTCTGTGGAGATTGATTTTCTTTCAGAGTAAGCAATAACAGGATTTTCATCAATTCCATTAGCTTTTTTCCAAAGCTCACGGCCATTTTCTCCTATCATTTGCTGAAGAATAAGAACAGGCATTTCTGATAAAGTATGGATGGTACGAATTCCCATCCTGGAAAGTAATTGAAAGGTTTTGTCCCCTACCATTGGTATTTTTTTTATGGATAAAGGATCAAGAAACGGTTTGATTTCCTGTGGTTTGATTTCTATTTTCCCCGGTTTGGCTTCCCCGGTTCCAATCTTGGATACGGTCTTATTGGCAGAGAGGGCAAAGCTTATGGGAAGTCCTGTTTCTTTGAGGACGGAGGCTGCAATTTCTTCTGTCCATTTGTAACATCCGAAAAATTTGTCCATTCCGGATAGGTCAAGGTAAAACTCATCAATACTTGCTTTTTCCATCAGCGGAGCTTTTTCCTGGATAATTTCTGTAACCATATGGGACATTTGAGAATACATTTCATGATCTCCCCGAACCACCCTGGCATCCGGGCATAGTTTTAAAGCCATCCTGATGGGCATGGCAGAACGTACCCCGAAACGGCGGGCTTCATAGGAGCAGGAAGCTACCACACCACGGTCTCCTCCTCCGATGATCAGAGGAATTCCATTAAATTCAGAATGGTTGAGGCGCTCACAGGACACAAAAAATGTGTCCAGGTCCATATGTACAATCGTCCGTTCCATGTTACAAAATTAGTTACGTTTTTGAACAAAATTCGTATTTTTGTTGATATAATTTGTAACAATGTCGATTTTTTCAGATAACATAAGGTTTTTGAGAGGTAAGAGAGAAAAAACTCAACAAGAGCTTGCTGATCTTTTAAGCATTACCCGCTCCCGGTATGTTTCATACGAAGATGGAAGATCGGAACCTTCTATTGAGATGCTGCTGAAAGTTTCTCAGTCTTTTCATGTGAGTATTGATCTTCTGGTATCTGTAGACATCAGGAAGTACCCGATGGAAGAGACATTGAACCTTCCGGATAACAGAATTATTCTGCCTGTATTGGTAGATCATCTGGGAAATGATACCATAGAGATTATATCTCAAGAAGAGGCGGAGAATTACCTTGAAGGCTACAGGGATATACAGTATATTGGAAATCTTCAAAGAATTGCTCTTCCTTTTCTGACGCATGGGAAATACAGAGCCTTTCCGGCGGAAGGAAATTCCATGCCACCCTTTAGAAGGGGTTCTTATATTGTAGGAAAATATGTGGAAGGGATAGATCATCTGAAACCTGGAAAAACCTATGTTTTTGTAACTCTAAATGAAGGAATCATCTATAAACGTTTTATGGGTAAAAGAAAAAACAGAATCTGGGTAAGCTCAGATAATTCATTTTATAGACCTTATGATATTTTGATTGAGGAAGTTTTGGAGATATGGCAATATGCTTCAGGTATTTTTCCTGAAGATTTTGAATCGGATGAGACGGAAGATCTGGATATGAAAGAAATGTTTATGGAGTTGAAAAAAGATATCAAGGAATTGGAAAATAAAATTTCCGGAAAATAATAATGGAAAATATATTTAAAAATGTCGCAGCTTAGCTTATTTAATTCTGAAGAATTTTACAGGTTTCCAAGTGAACTATTGGAGTATACGGAACATTTTTTAGCTGAAAATGAGGCTTCGGAACTTGAGGAACTTTTAATGCATACTGCTCCCTAGAAACAGAGAACTCAGAAAATGTATGATAAAATGGTCCTGACGCCCCGTTTGACAGCCTGGTATGGTGATGATGACAAAAAATATCAGTTGGATGGCCATCAGTTTAATGTTAACCCCTGGCTGCCTGAGCTTCTGGAATTGAAAGAGCGCATCGAGAAAAGCACAGGATATCGGTTTAATTCAGTGTTATTGAATTTATACCGGGATAAAAATGATTCTGTAGCCTGGCATAGGGATAAGGAAAGTGAATTGGGAAACCGTCCGGTTATTGCTTCTATAAGCCTGGGGCAGGTAAGAAGTTTTGACTTCAGAAAGTTTGATGACCATTCCAATAAATACAGCCTGCCTCTTCAGCATGGTTCCCTGTTAATTATGAAAGGAGATCTCCAGATGAACTGGGAACATCGCATTGCCAAATCTTCGCGGCCTATGAAACCAAGGATTAATATGACTTTCCGGCTAGTGAAATAAAATCCGTTGTTACCTGCCTTGCCAAAATTGTTTCAAAGAGGTAACAGCCGGATCTAATGGTTATGATATTTTGATTTTCACTCCTACAGAAATATTAATTCCTGCGAGTGGGCTAAGGAATTTCAGCTGAGAGTTTTGAAGCCTTGCTTCTGTATTTAATAAATTGCTTCCTGCTATATAATATTCTATACTTCCCATTTTTAAATGGGTATCTTCATAAGAAACACGTGCGTTAAGAAGTGAAAATGCCGGCATCGGGAGTTCCGGATTTATATTTTTCCCAAGATATTTTTGCTTCATATAATGGTCCAATGCTATATTGAAGTTCAGTTTTTGTACCGTTCCGCTAAGGTTGAACCCAAAACGGCTTGTCGGCATATTGGGCATATAATCTCCATCGCTCCATTTTCTTATAGAACTGTCGGCTGTACTGATGTTTCTCACCAGATCATAGTAGGAACCTACTTCCCATTTTCCCAATGTATGAAGATCCATTTTGTAAGCTGCTTCAGCTTCTATTCCATTGATCTCGGTATCATCAGAACGCCATTCCTTTACCAGGAAAACCTCCCGTGAAATCCCCGTATGAGCAAGGTAGATATAATTTTTATAGAAAGTATGGTACCAATTGGCAGATAAGCGAATATTTTTCAAATTAAGTCCACCGCCAATTTCCCATGTCTTTGCAATTTCTTTATCCAGTTTATCATCTCCGTTTTCTTCTGTGAGAATAGCAAAATGATTGTTTCCTGCATACAGTTCATTGACTTCCGGGGCTCTTTCAGAATGATTATACTGTACTTTCAGATAGGCTTTTTTTAAGATATTCCATTGGGCCGCTGTATGAAACTGATTCAGGGTAAAATCTCTTCCCATAAGATTTCCTCCGGAGAGTCCACGGCTTCTGATGTATTTTTTATCAGCATTGGCTCTGCGCTGTACATGATCATTCCGATATCCCAAATCAAATTCAAGAAAATCGAAATTGAGGTGCTGCATCGTGAATATGCCAATTTCACGGCTTATGTTGTCAGGAAGATATCTTTGACTTCCGCTGCCTTCCATTTCCCTGTATTGTACTTCAACTCCGGTAGTTCCAGTTAAAAATTTCAGCTTCTGTTGTGCTATTTCCAAGCGGCCATTATGTTGTTGTACATGAAATTGATTGGCTTTGTGGCGCTCCAGAAGTTCCGAATTACTGGAAAATACTCCCATATAATTAAATTTTATCCCGGCAATGGGAGAATGATTGAATTGATAAGCCGTTTCCAGCATAGCTTTATGAGATAAGCTTTTTATATTGATGGGGACATATTCCAATGTCTTCTGAGGTTTTCCGTGAGAGTGTTTGGGAATTTTGGACAGGGCATAGCCGGGAACTCCAAAATAGGAATAGGCGTTTTGATAAGCACCTCCCAGATAAAAGGATTTGCCAATATAGCTGGTCCCCACGTAAAATGAATTGCTTTCTGAATGACTGTTTGGAATGACGCCGTCTTTTGTCGGGACATAATCCTTAATGCTGTTTACTTCGCTTCTGTAACGGTCTTTTGTTGGATCCTGTCCCGGAACGTACTGATCGTTTTTGGGATTGGGGTAATATTGGCCATCCGACGGATTATAGTAAGTGGGACTGAATGTGTAAAGATCATCCTGTGAAAGTTCATATTCTACCATATGATCTTTGGCAAACTGGCTGATATAAGGGAACAGACTAATATTAAGAACATTTCTTGAATTTACATCCAGCTGGCAGAGGGATTGCAAAATGCTGTTAAACCCAACCAGATTTGGATCATAACATCTGCTGTCTTTAGATTTTCCCGGGATCCGGACAATTTCCTGTTTTTGGTTGGATCCTCCCATTGTCCATATCCAGTTTTTAGTAATAGTTCCTTTTGCAGAAAATGACTGTTTCTGCCCACTGTTACTTCCGCCTTCCAGGAGTGCCTGAAGATTAATTTTTTTGGATGGAAGTTGACGGACGATATAATTGGTTTCAATATCAACAGCTCCCCCAATAGCTTTTCCACCGTACAGAACAGCTGCTGAATTTTTATAAATGCTGATATTTTGGACATTATCCATTTGAATATCCAGATTAAAATCCGGACTTATTCCCGAAAGATCATTGACTGCAGTTCCGTTTTCCAGAATTCTTACTCTATTTCCACTCAGACTTCGGATAACAGGGGCTCCGGAATTGGGGCCATATCCGGAGTTTTGAATACCCGGAATTTTACTTAGCGTTTCTCCTAAGGTATTGGATTGGATGACATCCAGTGTTTTCCGTGGAATGCTTACCACCTCCTTATTCATTTTTCCCTGTATCTGTATTGACTCTATATCCTGAACGGTCTTTTTAGCCCTCAGGTTCTGAGCTTTCAACACAGAAGGATAAGAAATAAGTGTCCCTCCCATCAAAAAAATAACGGCTTTTTTCATATGCGTATGCTTTAATAATCCGGCAAAGCTAGATAATTAATTCTACTAAAGCAACTTTGTTGCATTATTGAAAAAGCAATATGTTCCTAATTATAAAGTCTGGTAACCCATAACATGTTGTATGGTAATACAATATAGTATGGGAGATAGATCTGCAAAAAAACGGGTTGAAAGATGATTATAAATAATGTAACCGATTAAATTATACTTACGTCAGCTGTTGACAAATACTTATTTTTTCCGGAAAAATTAACCTGGTGTTAAAAGTTTTCCGGTAAACAGGTGACGGATCGTCTGAAACAGAGTAATAAGGATGAAGATGGTTACAATGCCCAATAGTATTACAGCGATTCCCATATTGAATGAAAGCTGGTTGAATCTTGCATATTGAAGTGATGCATTAGTTAACGCTACAGTAGAAAAACAGGCACCCCACCATGATACCATAAAAGGAAGTTTTTTATTAAAAACCACCAATAAGAGTACTATAAAAATGAAAAATCCGGAATAGAATAAAGCAGAGGCAAAGGTGTCTATTTCTTTTCTTGTACTCAGATAACTCAACAATCCTACTTCAAAAGGTGCAGACATTATTAATAAAGTTGGTTTTAAAAATAATGTAACGGGTTCACGGTGTATCAGACGATAGGTGACAATAATAAAGAATACTATGGCATACATGATCCCGACAGAAAAAAGGATGGTATCCATTTCTTTACTTTCCCATCCTAAATCAACACTGGCATGAGCGGTAACTGCATTGAGGATTGTTAACCCCGGTATCAGTACTGGCGGTACCAGATCAAGTGAATTTATAGACCCTTTAAATAACCTAACGGTTAGTATATAAACAAAAATAATACCTCCGAATGTCCCTATTATCCAGCTTATCCTGGCAAGAAGCAGTGAATAAGGTGCCGCCAATGTGGAAAGGAGGACTGCAGAAATGAAAAATGTACCCAGAAAATTAGCCTTTACCGGATGAGTCAGTTCAGCTTTTACCTTATATGGAAACATGATTATTTTGTACAGATACCCTATTATTAACAGGATAAATACAGTCCAGCCCAAAAAACCAATATACTTGCTGACCATTATAGGAGCACCAAATAAGGCTGCAGAGGTTTTCCAGGCTATAGATAAGCCTGATAATGCAACCGTTGAGCCAAAAAGACCTACAGGCAAATGTTGTAAAGGGCTGTTGCTGATGCTTTTATTTTCTGAACTAAGCGGGGGCGGACTGTTATTAAGAGAAAAAAAAGATCGGTTCGAATTTTTCATCAGAATAGGGATGTATTTATTAAAACTGTCTCAACTTTTTATTCATAAGAATCTTTAAGTGTATGGTTTTCACTAAAAAGTTGAGACAGCTTTATTGTTTGAAGGTCATAACATGGTCTAGCTTACTCCACAATGTCTTTCTATCAACGATTATGGGGCCTGTTAAAGTTTTCACCAATACCGTCGTAGAATTCACATACTCTGCCAGGGAAACTCCACCCAGAGGTGTTTCGAGTTGGATATCCAGCCTTACGCCGGCTTCTTTATTGAGTTTATCTAGCAGTGATAGCCCTTCAGCAACCGGTAAGGGATTATTATACCTCAATACAAGATCGAGATCACTTTCTTCAGTCAGTGTTTTTATTCCTGTTGCCAGTTCAAATGCAGTACTTCCTGTAGGTCCCCAATAAAGTTTTTCCTGGTTTAAAATTGGAGTAATGCTTTTTAAAGACAGGATAGATGGGTTTAGTTCATGTTGTTTAATTTTCCATTGTAAAGGAGAAACCAACATTTCAGGAGAAATGACTTCATATACCACAGATGATATAAGCCATGCAGGGAGTCGTTCATTTTTTTTACTTCCTCTTATTCCAACAGGTATCAATCCATTTTTGGAGGGAGCACGGCGTACAACCGCATAAGGAGCATGTACTAATGCTGAAACAGCCCATTCGGGGAGTGATGCATCCGTTAAGAGGTCATCCTGGTTATAGATCCGTATAAGATCATGGGGGTTCAGTTCCATTGTTCTCCAATTTTAGTTCTCACCAGACGGGAGTATACTCTACCCTGATTAATGGCATTCGGTGTTTCCAATCTTTGGTTGAGTGTGTCATCAGCTTTATGGACTGCTTTTTCAAGCGCTGCACTTACCTTCTGAATATCAGCTGAATCAGGATGAGTGGTATCAGTGATAGTTACCAAAGCATCAAGTGGACCCAAAGCATTAAAACTGGCAACATCATATGCCATAGCCGGTACTTTTTGAGTGGCTTTTTCCAACTCTGCGATGGTACGTTTCGTAATCCGGGCTGCTGATTCTTTGGACATAGCCTGTATATTTATAGAAGGGTCATTTAAGGCAATAAGACGGCTTGCCTGCATTCCATGGGTTAAAAAAGCACCTGAAATAGCATTGCCTACGATGAAACCAGTTACAGAATGACCTGAAATCCGGGCACTGGCATAGGCATCCACTCCTGCTGCACAGGCATAATGGATTCCAAATAATTCTTCATGATAACCATAGGCCTGGCTGGGTACATCAATGATGGCTACAATATTTCTTTTATCGGCTTTGTGGGCATCTTCATCTATCGCCTGGCGGACATATTTTGCTATTGCCCAACCTTCCAGTAATCCAACCTCTCCGTGACGTGCGCGGGGGAAACGGTTAGCTTCATTAGGAACGACTGTTATAAAACGTGTTAATTTACCCTCAAACTGAGTATCGGCTACAAGCAGACTTGGATATTCACTGATCGAAGACGCTCCTTCTGTAAGTATTGTAAACCAGGTCCTTCCCTTCCCTTCAACAGGTTTATTTTCAAGGACTGCTTTTACTTCAGTTTTTTTCTTTTTGTTCAATTCAATAAAATCCGTTTTGGTATTTTTAACGGACAAGTCTATTTGTGAAATTATGGAAAGATAATGCTCTATCTGACGGGTTCGGGAGATGGTATCAGGTTCCGTAACAGCTTTAATAATGGCCTTTTTAAAAGCTGGAATATCATCTTCTACCAACTGATCGACCAAGCCTGTTTCGAAACGTGATCTACCGCCAATCGTATCCCAAATCAGTCTGCGGTCGCGTGAGTTTAGTTCTTCAATCCCTGCTTCCTGCTCAATGACTTCAGGGCCATTGAGACCAAAGCGGGCCGTTTCCGTCATGATCAGGGTAGAACATAACGCTGCTGTAATAGACATTCCTCCAAAGCACCCTACATTTCCCGGGATCAACCCAATGACAGGGACATGGCGTTTTAAGGCTACGATTGCAGATTGGATTTCTGAAATACATAATAAACCATAATTGGCCTCCTGAAGCCGTACACCCCCTGTATCAAATATAATAACCGGAATTATTTTTTTTCCATTTTGAATGTCTTTTAACACATACTCCAGTGAGCCTGCTATTTTACTGCCACTGACCTCTCCTATTCCTCCTCCCTGGAAACTCCCTTCTATGGATAATATGACTGCCCGCTGCCCGCTGATAGTCCCTCTGGCAATAACCACTCCGTCATCACTTTCCGGTACAATACCCTGTGCTGGAAGATGGGGAGATTCTATTCTGCCAAAAGGATCCAGTATTTCTTCAAAAGTATTGATATCCAGCAGAGCCTGGGCACGTTCACGGCCTTTCAGCTCAATAAAACTTGTTTTCATAAGTCCTTATTTTTTTGTTTGATTGGAAATTTCTACTGCTTGTGCCAACCGTAAACTGACTACGCCCGGTGTAGCACCAAAATCATTGATCGTTATAATAGCATCTATATCATGATGTACTGTAAAGCGTTTAAATACTGCCCTCCATGTTTCTTTGAAGCCTTCTGAAGCGGTACGGACATTGAATATCGTTGTTCCGCTTGTCCCCGGTTCCAGTAATATTTCGAGATCTCCAGATCCTACCACTCCTATATGCGCTCTTTTTGCAACCGACTTTTTAGCCGGAGTTGTAAATGAAAATGATTCCATATTAATTGATTGTAAAATGATGAGTTACTTTATGAATAAAAATACTGGCTGCAAGCATATCCGCACTTCCTCCTGGTGATACCCACCAGTATCTGATCAGATCATCTAAGTCCTGATATACATGTTGATTTTCAGGGATCCCCATACCTCCCCGGTCCAAGATATCTTTAGCTTTTTGCTTGATCATCCGGAGTACTTTCATATCGCTTCGATGCAGAATACAGGTGTCATCAACTACTGAAATCAATGATAGCAGTACATTGATGCGGCAAATGTTTTCCGATTCATTTTGATATTTTCTCCAGATTGGTAAAGCTGTTTTAGATAGCGACGGAAAACCCAGTGCAGCTTCTTCCCGGGCGGTAACCACTTTATATTTTTTGCTTACCTGTTTGCCATTGCTTGGGGCTGAAGGCTGATACCGGTCATCAAATCTGGCAATGGCTCCTGCCGTATTTAATAGATTGCTTATCGTAAAGACAGAATCTCCCGATGATAAAATACTTGTTGCTGCCACTAAAAGGCCTATGCTCCATATTGCTCCTTTATGTGCGTTGATACCGCCGGTGGCTTCCAGCATTTTCCGTTCTCCATAGCGTCCAATGGCTCCTAATTCCTCCCTTAGCTGTAATGATGGTTTTTTATGGGCTGCCACTATAGCCATTTCGTAGAAAACCGATCTTAATGCTAAGGCAGAGGATTCCATTACCGTAAGATTCAGATCGTGATGTGATCCGTTATTTTCCCTATCTACCAAACCCGGTTTAGGGGTAAGATAAACTTCTTCTAAAAGGGATTCTCTGGCAAAATCGGCAATTGTATCCGCCACCAGGTTATATGTTATTATTTCTGCTAACATTTTTTTAGATTTATATGAGAATAATTACCAGTTTTTGAATTTAGCGGGAGGATTGTACAGCCCACCAGACCACTCTACCAGGTCTTTTATATTTTTGGCTGCCAGCAGGCTGCGTTTAGCTTCTGTACGGTGGACTCCTATATCTTCCGGATATGCCACCACTCCACGTTCCCTTAATGCCTGTGTGGTTTTGGGGTCTGCGGTACGCCCTACTGAGGTAACACCGGCAATAGCAGCCAAAGCCTGTCTCCGCTCTTCTTGTCCTTCGGCTTTATAAATATAGGCGACACCTTCTTCTGTAACTACATGGGTAACATCATCTCCATAAATCATGACCGGGGCTGTAGCCAGGTTAGATTGCTTAGCAACTTCTACCGCGTCTAAAGTTTCTACAAATACTGGGGTATTGCCATTCTGGAATGTCTCCACGGTCTGTACAACCAGTTTACGGCCATGTGCCAGAGGGTCTTTGGAAGTAATCATATCCAGCCATGCTTTTGAGGAATGTCTCCGTCCACGCGGGTCGTGCCCCATATTAGGAGCTCCTCCAAAGCCGGCCAGCCTGCCGGATACTACCGTGGAAGAGTTTCCGTTTTTATCGATTTGCAGTGTAGATCCTATAAACATATCGATGGCATATTGTCCGGCAACCTGGGCAAGGGCCCTGTTTGACCTTAATGAGCCGTCTCTTCCTGTAAAAAAGATATCCGGGCGGGCAGCCACATATTGTTCCATACCCACTTCACCTCCAAAAGCATACAACGTATCCACCCATCCTGATTCTATAGCAGGAATTAATGTAGGGTGCGGATTGAGTGCCCAGTTTGTGGCAATTTTCCCTTTAAGGCCAAGGTTTTGAGCATAAGTAGGAAGTAGCAGTTCAATAGCTGCAGTATTAAAACCCACTCCATGGTTCAGCGATTTGACGTGATGCTTTTCATACACTCCTCGTATTGTAAGCATGGCGATCAAAATATGTAATTCGGTAATATTCTGAGGATCGCGTGTAAATAAAGCCTCCAATTGATAGGGTTGGTCTGCTTCCACAATAAAATCAACCCATGAGGAGGGGATATCAACTCTTGGCAATTCATCCACAATTTCATTGACCTGAACAATGACGATTCCATCTTTAAAAGCAGCAGCTTCTGCTATTGTAGGAGTTTCTTCCGTATTGGGACCGGTATAAAGATTACCCAGCCGGTCGGCTTTATCGGCTGCAATTAAAACAACATTTGGGATGAGGTCAATGAATAGTCTTCCGTAAAGCTCAAGATAGGTATGGATTTCACCGATTTTAAGTATCCCATCTTCAAGCATTTGGGCAATTCTCAGGCTTTGTGGCCCGGCATAGGCAAAATCAACCTTTTCGGCAATCCCTTTTTCAAAGATATCCAAATGCTCAGGCAGAGAAATACTGGACATGACCATATGGAGCTTATTCACTTTGACGGGGTCTAATTGGAGCAGGGCTTCAGCCAGAAACGATGCCTGTTTTTGATTATTACCTTCCAGTACTACACGGTCTCCGGGCTGAATCAATACCTGTAAGGTTTCAACTATATTTTCTCTTTTTATAAAGATGTTTTCAACCAGATGTTTTACGGCATTGATCCT
The DNA here is from genome assembly GCF_016756935.1 of Chryseobacterium sp. KMC2. Classification (NCBI taxonomy): domain Bacteria; kingdom Pseudomonadati; phylum Bacteroidota; class Flavobacteriia; order Flavobacteriales; family Weeksellaceae; genus Chryseobacterium; species Chryseobacterium sp. KMC2. Next base: position 247,155 of record NZ_JAESIT010000006.1, on the reverse strand, counting down.
GCGTTTTTTTTCGTCACGTTTCTTTGTCCATGATGTACTTATCATTTGATTTTCCATAATACTTTAATTTATTACTTATGTTGATAATTATTCCACAGAACAGTTATTTGATCTATTTGTTTACTGTCCATATTCAGAATTTCCGCTTCTGGAAAAGCTTCTGCTGCTAATTTTGCCAATACTCCTGAGGGCTCCATTTCAATAAATATCCGTGTACCGAGTTCATAGATCAGTGTCGTGGCATCATACCATTTTACGGGTGATGAAATACTCTGCCACAAATCTTTACCAATGGCATCGGCGGTTTTTAAGAGTCTGCCGGTTACATTTGAGGCAAAGGGAATGACAGGAGATTTTAAAGTCAGTTGTTCAATCTGTTGTTTCAGAGATTGGGAAACACTTGTCATCAATTCACAATGTGAAGGTACTTTTACATCCAGCAGTTTGGTTTTTCGTATTCCTGCTTTTTCCAGTTCGTTAATCAGGATGGATATACTGTCTATTTTACCTGTAACAACCAGCTGATCTGAAGCATTAATATTGGATAGATAAACAGGAGTATGGCGGCTATTATGATCTTTTAAATAAGGTATTAATCTGTTTTCGGTAAATCCTAGCAGGGCAGCCATTCCATAATGTGCCGGAAATGCTTTTTCCATGAGCTGTGCACGGTGATGCACCAAGCTGACAGCTTCTTGAAATGTAATGACTTCACTAACAACTGCTGCGGCAAATGCTCCTACTGAATGTCCTGCCACAAAGTCTGCAGTTACGCCTCTGGCAAGCAGCTGTTTTGCAGATAGCACTCCAGCAATTAGTAAATTTACCTGTACATTGACTGTTGAGAATAAACCCTCACTGCTGTCTATTTCGGAAATGCTTTTTTGAAGGATTTGCTCTGTCAAATAAGATAGATATCCGGCATCAGACTCCTGAGCAAGTAATGAGGATAATATATCTGGCTTCTGTGAGCCCTGACCGGGAAATAAAAATGCTGTTTTCATAATTAAGACATAAGGTGAGCAGATGACTTACGGTAAATATTTTCATATTTTTTTATTCATACTTTCAATTAAGGCCTTCGCAGATTCAGGCTGCTGGTTGATTATACTTTCTAAGAGGTCGTTATGGAGGCTGGTAAAACGATGCATAACGGCAGGTTCTTTGATGGTACTTGATATACTTTTTTTAAGCTGCTGCTCAGCAAAGGTTTTGTACAGATCACTTAATACGGTATTCTTACTGGCTTCAGCTATGGCAATATGAAAATGAATATCTGCTTCCACCCATGCCGTAAAATTGCTGTCATCAGCCGCCTGGTTTCTCTTCTTAAGAAATGATGTAATAGTGGTTATATCAGTTTGGGTTCTGTTAAGTGCCGCTTTTTCCACAATTTTGATTTCTAACAGCTCCCTCACCTCTTTTACTTCCGTCTGGGAAGCATTCATCAGCTGGGTTGCCAAAGAAGTTGTTTGTGAAGTCTGTGAAGTCACAAAAGAACCTACCCCATGCTTTACAGTAATGATACCTGAGTTTTCCAAAATACGTAAAGCCTCACGAAGTGAAGATCTCCCAACTCCCAACATTTTCATCAGCTCCGGCTCAATGGGTAATTTCTGATCCAGTTTATAAATGCCATTTTGAATCTGCTGGTGTAAGGTTGCTGCAATTTCCTCTGCTAAACTTTTGCGTCTAATAATCTTTGTCATAATATCGTCATGTCATCTGATGACTCAAATGTAAAACAATATTTTTTAAAGGCCAAAATTATTTTCAAAAAAAGTAAAAATAGTTTGATTTGAAGCTCAGGTACTTATAAGAGAAAGGTAGTCTTGTTTTTGTAAACTCTTTACTGGTGGTGATTTCTTTCCCTTGGCTAGTAAGTGCTGTACTGTCACAAAAAAACCGCTCCGAAAAGAGCGGTATAGTTTTTATTACTTGTTTTTTCTTAGCAAGTAGATCCACACTCAAGTAATCTGATGTGAATGACACCATTGATTACACATTGTGTTTGGCATAATGTGTTACCTACAAGGGTACCAACACCTCCTAATACTCCACCAACTGTAGAACCTACACCTGTAACAACACCACCAACGATAGTGCCTACACCTCCTACAACACCTCCAACTACACCACCTAGTCCTCCTAGTAATCCACCGATTGGATCAAGTAATCCGTTACCAGAAATTGTTTTTAATTCGTTTCTGTCTAATTTTTTTAAGTTTTTCATAACTATAATTTTATATGATTATTACATTACGAATATAAGAAGAATAATAATAAGTTCCCAAATTTTTCTTAAAAAATTAATAATATGTTTTTATAATTTAATATTTCATTAATATAAAAGGAAAATAATGAGAATATCATTTATTGTTATATCTGATTGATTTACTAAATGTTAAAAAACATATTTCAAATTCAAAAATTTAGAGTTAATAATTTAAGAGTAAATATTGTTTTTTAATGAATATTCTTCAAAACTGAAAAAAACAGTCTGTCTCTGTATAAATAGTAAAAAAGGGAGTCCTGAAATTCATCTTTTTTCTTCAGCATCCGGTATAATATACCAGAAAAGGTGATTTTTTTCCACTTTGTACAGGAAAACAAGCGTTGCTGATCACTGATAACGAAATCAATTTTGTATTTTTGCTGATATACTTTTATTTTATCAATGTCAATTTTTTCAAATAATATACGATTCTTAAGAGCTAAGAGAAAACTTTCCCAACAAAATGTAGCTGACGAATTAACGATCTCCAGAGTAAGATATTCTAAATATGAGAATGGAATATCTGAGCCTCCGATTGAGCTTCTGGTAAAAATATCCAAATATTTCCATGTGAGTATTGATCTTCTGGTCTCTGTAGATATCCAGAAATATCCTATGGATGAAATGCTGAAACTTCCGGACAACAGAATTGTACTGCCGGTAGCTGTAGATCATCATGGAAATGATACTATTGAAATCATTCCTCAAAAAGCATCAATGGGATATCTGGAGGGATATAGCGATGTAGAATATATTGAAAGCCTTCAAAGGATTGCCCTTCCCTTTTTAACGAATGGAAAATACAGAGCATTTCCTGCAGATGGAGACTCTATGCCTCCGTTTAGAAACGGTTCTTATATTGTAGGGAAATATGTAGAAGGAATAAATGACCTGAAACAAGGGAAAACCTATGTTTTTGTCACTTTAAATGACGGAATTACCTATAAACGTTTTAAAGAAAAGAATGAAAATACCATCAGTGTAAGTGCGGATAATTCATTCTATGAGCCTTACGAAATCCCTTTTGATGAAGTGGTGGAAATATGGCAGTACGCTTCAGGAATTTTTCCGGAAGACTTTGAACCCGGTGATTATGAAAGCTATAATTTTAAAGAGATGTTTCGGGAATTGAGACAGGATATCAAAGATCTTGACCGTAAGGTTTCCGGTCGTCGCCGTAAATTATCATAATATAATTGCAATAGATCTCTGATTTCTATAGCATACATATACCATACAGCCAGCTTCTCAAAAAAGACTGGCTGTATTTTTTATTTACTAAAACCTTTATAGCGGTCATCGTGGCTTCGAGGACCTGTCCAATATAATCCATACCGGTGCATGATCACTACTCTTTTCCCAACCCCTGACATGACGGTCTACTCCACCTGATTGCAGTTGGGGACTCAGGTAAGGACTTAATAAAATATGATCAAGCCGTATTCCTGCATTACGATCGTAAGCTTTGTATAGATAATCCCAGAATGTATAGATCTTTTCTTCAGGATAAAGAGTACGGATAGAATCCAGCCATCCTTTCTTTTGCAGTTCTTTATATGCTTTTCTTACTTCAATTCTGTACAGTGCATCATTTTCCCAGCGTTCAGGTTTGTAGACATCTATGGGTTCGGGAATAATATTGAAATCTCCGATAAGGATCGCAGGAAGCTCCATTTTAATAAGCTGGTTTGTTCTCCTTTGTAAGCGTTTGATCCATGAGAGTTTGTAATCAAATTTTGCTCCAGGATAAGGGTTGCCGTTGGGAAGATATAAGCAGCATATAACCATTTGATCAATAATGGCTTCTATATATCTGCTCTGAAGATCTTCAGGATCACCTGGCAGAGACCGCTGTACTTCTGTGATCTCTCTGTTTTTTGCCAGTATGGCTACCCCGTTCCAGCTTTTCTGTCCGTTCCATATGGCCTGATAACCGGCAGCATTAATTTCTTTTAAAGGAAATCGTTCCTGTGGTGCTTTGAGCTCCTGAAGGCATACTATATCCGGTGAGGCTTCTTTCAGCCATTGCAAGAGTAAAGGTAACCGGGCATTGATTCCGTTGACATTATAGGTTGCTATTTTCATAATAGAAAAATATTAGAATACACCAGATCATGAATAAGGCAATAATTATTCCATGATATAGGTTAAAAATAGAAGCTGATAACACAAAAGTACCATACATTATATATGGTACTTGTCGTAAAAGGATGGATAAAAATTAATTATTGATCATCTGTTTTTTTAAGGTCTGGCGATGAGTACTCTTTTTTTTGATAAAGGTCCTTTTCCGGCATATCCGGAAAAGGACACCTCCTCCACTGCCATCCAATCACAATTACACTATAAATAAGGAGGCAATAGTTTGGGCATCACTGCCACTCATCACTTCGTCATAGGCGGCGGAACCTGCTGCCGCTCCAAATAAGGTTCCTGTATTGTATCCGGACTGGTTTACATTGTCCTCTCCGGCGTATACAGGGTCTGTTGCTGAAGGCATATTTCCACCATTAGCCAGTTCAATCCAGCCTTTATTAGCCCTCATTCTTCTTACCTGTGATGCATGTCTTGCTTCAACGGAATGAATCTGTAAGGCGGCCTGAAGTACAACTTTATTGGACATGACATTTCCTGCCTGTCCTTTATAGGCTCTTACTCCCGTATCTTCAAAAGCCTGTGCGAGGATAAGAAACTGATTGTAATCTGTAAAAGGAGAAAAGCTTCCATTAGCTGTAAAATCAAAAGTAGGTTTCGCTCCCGGAGTTGTCCCTAAAGAAGTAAGGGTGCTTTTCAGAAAGCTGACGTGGGCCGATTCATGTTTTGAAATCTGCATAAAAACCGGTCTGTCCGAATTGGGAATCAGCCCTGCTGCAGACAGCCCTAAAGCATAATACTCATTTTCAAGATATTCTAATACCAAAGCCAATTGTAAAGCATCGGTTAATGTACTTTTTAAAGCAGTACCTCTAAATTCTTTTGTTGCCGTTTCTGCTTTTACCGGCGTGACCATCATGGCACCTAATCCAAAAGGAATTGCGGCAGTTGCTGCTTTTTTTCCGAATAATGACATATTCGTAAGTGTTTCCAGTCTTGAAGCTTCCGCCGTAAAAAATTTATCATGAGAAAGCTTATCTAATAATTTAAGAATGTTCATAATACAAGATTTGAAGATGAATGATTAATTAATACCTCTTTCTTTCCACGTGAAAGGCGTTTTTATAAACCCTCCTGCAGCCATTACAATATCCTTGGGCTCTTTGGCAAGATCCAGACCGTTGGCATCCACTACATCGTCTCCTGAGAAATCTGCAGATCCCGGATTGATCAGATTTCTGATCGCAGAGGCATGTCTGGCTTCTACGGAAACTATTTTCCCGGCAATTACAAGGTAAGCCGCATTGGTAATATACTTCCCGGCTCCATTGTATGCCGCGACTCCGGTATCTTCTAATGCTTTTGCCGTAGCAAGCACAGAACTCCGGTTATTAAAGTTTACATTGGGATACTGAAATTCCAGCTTTGGAAGAACGTTCTGAGTAGCACTGCTGATGGCTGCTTTGAAGAAATCCCTGTGAATGACTTCGTGGTGATAAAGATCCGTGAAAATTTCCTTTTCAATACTGGAAATTCCCGTGTAAAAATTATTAACCACTTTATTATAAAAATCTGCTTCCAGCTGTTCTAGGGCATAGGCATAATTTAATATCCCTACATCTCCTGTTCCCAGATCAAATATGTTCCCATCATTTATGATCTGAAAATCATCATTATCATCACAACCTACCAGAGTGAGACCGGCCATAGCCAATCCTATACCTCCCAGTTTCAAAAAGTTTCTTCTGCTTGTATCAAGACTTGCTCCCTGATTAGAAACATGAATCGTTTTTTTCATAATATTAATTGTTTAAGTGTTTGTTGAGATAATAGAAGAAAAAACAGCATACCTCAATATGCTGTTTTGTTAATCCTTATGGCATTAAAACGGTATCTATGACATGAATAACTCCATTAGATTGGTTTACGTCCGCAATGGTCACTTTGGCACTGTTTCCTTTGGCATCCTTTATATAAAGATCTTTACCTTTTGTCCAGAATGTAAGTTCTTCGCCCTGTACTGTTTTCATCATACTTTTTCCGTTTCCGGCTTTTACAGCTGCCCATATTTCCTTAGCATTATATTTTCCCGGCAAAACATGGTAAGTCAGTATACTGGTAAGCATGGCTTTGTTTTCCGGTTTTACAAGATTTTCCACAGTTCCTTTCGCAAGCTTTGCAAAAGCAGCGTCTGTAGGTGCCAACACGGTAAAAGGACCTGCTCCCTGTAATGTTTCTACCAATCCCGCAGCTTTTACTGCAGTGACAAGGGTTTTATGGTCTTTAGAGTTGACGGCATTTTCAATAATATTCTTAGATGGGTACATGGCAGCCCCTCCTACCATTACTGTTTTTTCTTTCATCGTTTGTGCAGTTACCTTCCCGCTAAAAGCGAATGATAAAGCGATCATTGCTAAAACTGCGATTTTTGATTGTGTGTTCATGTGGTTGATTTTTTATTGAGTTATACTTGATTGTGTTCTTAGTGTCATTTACGAGGTTGGTTTTGTTTTAGATTGATAAAAAATGAAATAATTTTCAAATATCTGATTATCAGTTGTTTATTTTTTTTATAAAGAATGAGATCAAAGTAAATTTTCTATAGGTTTCAGGTAAGAACAGGGTTGATCATGGAATACACAGGCAGTGTTCTACAGTGTTTTAAATATTTGCAATATTGAGATGATGTATGATAGTGTTCTGTTTGTCATTCCGTAGGAATCCAACCCTAGTGGATTAAAACTTTCTTGTAACCACAAAAGTCACAAAAGTCTTTAAACACTTAAGTTATTAAAGTTTCCAGCTTTGCGCATATAAAGTACACTGAAGTTTTAAGAAAATCTTTGATTTTCATCTTAAGTGCACTTACTTATACACTATTATTTTAAACTTTCTAAAGTGCTCTAAAGTGTTTTAAATATTTGCAATATTGAGATGATGTATGATAGTGTTCTGTTTGTTATTCCGTAGGAATCCAACCCTAGTGGATTAGAACTTTCTTGTAACCACAAAAGTCACAAAAGTCTTTAAACACTTAAGTTATTAAAGTTTCCAGCTTTGCACATATAAAGTACACTAAAGTTTTAAGAAAATGTTTGATTTTCATCTTAAGTGCACTTACTTATACACTATTATTTTAAACTTTCTAAAGTGCTCTAAAGTGTTTTAAATATTTGCAATGTTAAGATTTATATAGAGTGATGTATGATAGTGCTCTGTTTGTCATTCCGTAGGAATCCAACCCTAGTGGATTAGAACTTTCTTGTAACCACAAAAGTCACAAAAGCCTTTAAACACTTAAGTTATTAAAGTTTCCAGCTTTGCGCATATAAAGTACACTAAAGTTTTAAGAAAATCTTTGATTTTCATCTTAAGTGCACTTACTTATACACTATTATTTTAAACGTTCTAAAGTGCTCTAAAGTGTTTTAAATATTTGCAATGTTGAAATTTATATAGAGTGATGTATGATAGTGTTCTGTTTGTCATTCCATAGGAATCCAAGCGTAGTAGGTTAGGATTTCTTTGTAACCACAAAAGTCTTTAAACACTTAAGTTATTAAAGTTTCCAGCTTTGTGCATATAAAGTACACTGAAGTTTTGTTGAAAATCAAAGATTTTCATCTTATGTCAACTTAATTGTGTGATATTCCTTTAAACTTTCTAAAGTGTCTAAAAAAATAAAAACTTTTGTGTCAGACTACGTTGAATCTTCTATTTATGGTTTAGTAAAAAGCTTAAACAGTTTTCTTAAATAAAATCATTAAAATCATGTATGAGGTAAAAGATTTTAATGATTTCATTTGGAATGTATTTTATTTTGCTACATTTGGAAGGAAAAATAACAATTATTAAGACAACCTATTCTGAAGAGGAGCTTATCGTTTTATTAAAAGAAAAAAACGAAACCGGTTTTCATTATCTGTATGACCACTATTCGGGTGCGCTGTACGGAATTATTCTTCGTATTGTTCAGTCTAAAGAATATACTGAAGAAGTCATTCAGGATGTTTTTGTTAAAATATGGAATTCTATCCACCAATATGATGACTCTAAAGGAAGATTTTATACATGGATGATCAATATTGCCCGAAATACTGCAATAGATTATTTAAAATCTAAAGGGTTTCAGAATGAGCTTAAAAACCAACCACTTCCGGATTTCGTATATAATACTACAGAACTTTCAACGACCAACAATTCATCCGATTATATTGGATTTAACAATGTGCTGGAAGGTCTGGAAGTAGACAAGCAGGAACTTATTAATCTTGCTTATTATCAGGGATATACCCAACACGAAATATCCGAAAAACTGAAGATACCCCTGGGAACGGTAAAAACGAAAATGCGGAATGCATTGATGAAATTAAAAGATTTGCTAAAAGATTATCAATAAATTGAACACAAAAGAATACATATCATCCGGAATTATAGAATCTTATATTCTAGGCCATGCTTCTCCCGAGGAAGCTGGGATTTTGGAGTGTGTGATGAAGAATAATGCTGAAGTAAAAGCGGCTTTTGAAGAAGCCCAAAAAACTTTGGAACATCTTGCTACGGCTCAGGCTGTAACACCTCCAAGTGATCTGAAATCTAAAATCTGGAACAGAATTCAACAGGAGCAGTCTTCTGTTGAAGAAATAAGACCGTCTCTTTCTACAGATATTCCGGAAGCAAAAGATGACGGGGAAATGAAAACCCGGGAACAGATCCAGGGAAAAACAAACTGGAAATCTTATGCTGTGGCAGCATCTGTTTTATTCCTGCTAAGTGTGGCTGGAAATCTGTTCTGGATGAACAGCCAATCTGCAGTAAAACAGGAAATGACAAAGCTGGCAGCAGAAAAGCAATCCCAGGATGTCGCTATGAAAAAGATGGATCGGAAATTGAATATGTTTTCCAATCCGGATATGCAAATGGTGATGTTAAAAGGAGTTGAAAAACATCAGGATGCCAAAGCCATGGTTTTCTGGGACAAAAAAACAAAAAAAGTATATCTGAATGCTGAAAGTCTTCCCAAAACTCCGGAAGGTATGCAGTATCAGCTTTGGGCTCTTGAAGATGGAAAACCTGTAAGCGCAGGAATGTATACTGAAGATAAAGACAGCCAGATTGCACTGGCGACCATTTCAAAAGCACAGGCCTTTGCCATCACCCTTGAAAAAGAAGGTGGAAGCCCGGTTCCTACTATGGAAAACATGTATGTAATGGGTGGAATATAACCATCCTGCAATAAAAATAAAAAAATGAGGTCATAAAATACCTCATTTTTTGTTTAACACACTTACCGTTACTATGATTTATAGTATTATTAGTCTGTAACGACTCCAATTCTAGCTTTTAAAGGAATATTATAGGTATTTAAACACGGAGTCTGTCCATGAAAATCAAATTTGATATTCACTCCCGGTCTGAATATCAGACAATGGGTAGAACCTCCAAAATGGAAGGTACCTATGGGATCTCCTTTTTTCACATGATCACCTTCCTTCACTGTAATCTCACAGCTGGAAACTTCCGCCATGCCAATAGCCACAAAACACATCAGTCCTATTTTTTCATTATCCGACTGGATGAAAATTAGAGCGCGGGCTGCCAGTTCTGTAATATAACCCTGAGAGTCATTAGGTCCTGACGGATCATACCCTTCTATTGGAGCTTCTGCATAATAGGTACCCGGAACATTTTCAATGGCTACTATTTTACCGTCTACCGGGCTGTTCCATCTGTGATAAGTTTTAGCGCATAAAAAGGCTTGATACACAGTGCTGTTGTCTCCAAATTGCTGAGCTAGCGAATGATTATTCATGATATCCAGTAAAGAATAAGGCTGCCCTTTCATCCAGAATTTATCTTTCATTTTTGCATTGGTCACACAGTTGTAGGGAGCTGATTCGCAGGCGTTCACAATTACGGACTGATCCTGGTCTTCAGGGCTTACCTCTCTGATTCCCGGATTAAATTCCCGGGTGAAAAAATCATCCCAGCTTTTATATCCAAAATGAGGCTGTGAAGGATCACATTGGTAGTTGTATATGAAGTTATCCAACGCATTTTCAGGATCTTTGCCCTTTCCTCTTAAAGGATCCATGGCTGCAATTGCTTCTAAAGAATCCGGAGAAAGCCATCCTATAGGCTGCGTATAATCGGGTTGTGGCTGAATAACGGGGCCGTCTACCAAAACATATTTTGAATCCGGGGATTCCAGGAAGGTCTTCCATTCTGCTAATATCACACTGAGCTTTTCATTCACTACAGGATGCAGAAAGGTTAAATATCCTGCCTGGGTACCCATTGCCCAATCCAATATGGCGTTGATTGGAAATCCCACTAATCCTATTGTATCTTCTATTGTGCTGTAACAAGGAGCTTCCTTCAAAACCTGATTAATGATCAGTAACATGGTTTCAAAGTTTTTTACAGGTTCATTATAGCCTTGCGGAATCTCATCGTACATGCTGGTGAAGCTCATATATAAAACGGGATCACTGTAGATAGCATCTCTCAGGTCTGCTACGGCCGGGCTTAACGGGGTATTGCTGTTTTTAACCTGTTGGATCTTTTTTTCTATCCAGTTATTTAAAAACGCTCTGTCGGAAGGAAGCCATTTTCCTATCCTGTATTTTACATGGTTCATGATATCAAGTTTTAGGTTGTTTGTTGATTTTGATACCATAAAATTACCTCTTACCATAAAGCAGGACAAGAGTATTTCTACTCAAAGTGATGTAAGTAGAAATACTGATCATAGGAAAACGGAATTATTCCAGGATTAAATAATAAGAACCGGAGATGAGTACCCGGTTCTTATCCATTGATTATTCTATTTTCTGTTTTGAAACTGCAAATTCTACAGCAGCATCAACATGGATTTTAATGGTATCAAATACAGGAACTGAAACATCTTCCTGTTTGATCAATAAAGGGATTTCTGTACACCCTAAAATAATACCTTCAGCACCTCGGTCAATCAGACCCTGAATGATGGTAAGGTATTTCTTTTTGGTTTCAGGATTAATAATCCCCCGGCTCAGCTCGTTTCTCAAAATATCTTCTATATAATCCCTGTCTTCACTGCTTTCCGGAATTAAAGGTTCCAGGCCGCCTTCAATCAATTTATCTTTATAAAAATCCAGCTCCATCGTATAGCTGGTTCCCAATAAACCGACTTTTTTTAATCCTTTCCGGTTAACAGCATTGGCTGTAGCAGTTGTAATATGGATGAGTGGCAGCCCTATGAGTTCTTCCATTCTATCAGCAACGATATGAGCTGTATTGGCACAAAGAACAATGGCTTCTGCTCCGGATTTTTTTAAGTTTTGAGCAGCATCAAAAAGCAGGTCGAAGGTTGCATTCCAATCGTAATCGGCGTTAAACTGTTGAAAATAATTAAAGTTTACAGAATAAATGATACACTCTGCAAAATTCAATCCGCCCAGCTCCTGATTGATCCCTTCGTTCAATAAGCGGTAATAGTCTAAGGTAGAAGCCCAGCTGATCCCTCCTACTAATCCTAATTTTTTCATATTCTTCTTTTTTTTGTTCTCAACAAAAGTATATATCTTTACCATTTTGTAACAGATACAAAAAATGAATATATTAATGTAACAGATGAAAGATTTTCAATACATAGCTCTTGCAGATCAATTTGAGATTTCTATTAATAACGGTACCTATCCTTTGGGATCCAAGCTTCCATCATTGCGTAGCATCCGGGAGCAATTAAAAGTAAGTGTAGGTACCATCCTCAAAGCTTTTACGGTTCTGGAAGACAAGGGATTGATTGCAGGAAAAGAAAGATCGGGTTTTATGGTACTCCGTACATCTGTTTCTTCCATACATCTTCCTCAGTATGTAGAAAATAAAACATTTGCTCAGGAGGTTGCTATTGGAAAAGTCCTGCAGGAAGCTTCATTTCCTGACCTTGAAAATAAGTCTTATGTATCATTTTTTAATGCTGTTTTAAGTCCTGACCTTCTGCCTTTTAATGCTCTGCGGAGAAGTTTACAACAAGCTTCCAGAGATTTAACCGGACAACATTTGCAGTATGAATCGGCTGCAGGAAATATTCACCTGAGGGCAGAAATTGCCAAAAGGTCTTTTCTTTGGCAGGGAAAGCTGGCCGCAGATGATGTCATCATAACCAATGGTGCGCTGGAAGCGGTGAGTCTATGTCTGCGTGCTGTAACGAAAATGGGTGATACTGTCATTGTTCAGTCACCCATCTACCATGGTATATTACAAACCATAGAGAGCCTCGGATTAAAAATAATTGAATTATCAGGCAGCCCTTTAGCTGGAATCAATATTGAGGAATTGGAAGAGATTTGCAAGAGTCAAAAGATTTCAGCCTGTTTATTGATTTCAAACTTTAATAATCCGAACGGTATTATGCTAAGCAATGAAAAAAAGCAGGCTATAGCTGCTTTTGCTGAAAGGATGAAGATACCAGTCATAGATGATGATATTTATGGTGATCTTCATTTTCAGGCCCAGCGTCCGACAAATATAAAAAGTTATGATAAAGAGGGCTGGGTAATGCTTTGTTCTTCTTTCTCTAAATCAGCAGCACCGGGTTACAGAATCGGCTGGTGTGCTGCAGGAAGGTTTACTGATCAGGTTGTAAAGTTAAAAGCTGTTACCAATGTAGCTACGGCAAGTATTGTACAGCTGTCTTTGCTACAGCTCTTAAAAACGGGAGCTTATGACAGACACCTGCGAAAATTGAGACCCGAACTGCACAGGCTTATGTTATTGACTATACAGGCTGTAGAAAATTATTTTCCATCTGATATACGGATGAGCCGTCCCGGAGGAGGTCTGGTGCTTTGGATAGAATTGCCAGAATATATCAATGCTTTTGAACTTCAGCAAAAAGCCATTGATCAGTTTGTAAATATTGCTCCAGGGCCTTTATTTTCCAATAATGGTGATTATATCCACTATATCAGGATCAGCTGTAATAATATATGGAATACTAAAGTGGAAGAAGCTTTAAAGAGATTGGGCCGTATTATAAAGAGTATGCGGGTAGATCGTGGCCGATAGGCAGAAAAGATTTGCCGCTTGTGTACTCTGTAATTTAGATGGTCTGATTTTCTTTGCATTTATTCCCGGGTATAATAACCAAAACAGGGCAAAATACAATTCGCCCTGTTACACCCAAAAATTAATATGATATGAAAATATGAATAAGTTTATAAAGGAGAAGCTTTAAGCATTAGGTCATGCAGATCTGTATTTTTAATGAAAGGCTTCAAAAGCTGACTTCCCGGACCGTAAACCGCCACTTCTACATAATCTCCGGAGTGATCCATGCTGATCCACCCTACTGAATTACGGTTTTTCTGAATGTCAGAATAGAGTTTGAACGGAAGTTTTTTATAATTGTAAAGCCCTTCTTCTTTTTCAAGACCGTTATAGAAACTTAATAGATGTTTGGCTTCATCATCATTCAGAGCCAGTTGGTTGCCTTCGTAAATCCAGTCTTTAATATCTTTCACAGAAAAATCTTTATGGATCTGATTCAGAATATATTCATTAGTGTATTTGTAGTCTGAAATACTGTTGAATTTTTTGGTAGCGTCAGCTCCGTAAATTGTTCCGGGATTGGCATTTCCATGATCCGTAGTTATGATCACCAGCGTATTTCCGTCTTTCTCTGCAAAATCCATTACTGTTTTGACTGCTTCATCAAATGCAAGCTGATCATGGATTAATGCGGCTACATCATTGGCATGAGCAGACCAGTCTACTTTTCCTCCTTCCACCTGAAGTACAAAACCTCCCGGATGATCTTTCATCTGATCAATCGCTGTTTTTGCCATTTCGGCCAGTGTAGGTGTATTTTTGAAATCAGGAAGACTGGTTCTGTCGATGCTGTAAGGCAACGCTCCTGTACTGAATACTCCTATTATCTTTTCTCCTTTTTTAATGTCTTTCAGGTGATTGCGCTCCTTAAGGACCTGGTATCCTTTTTTTCTGTAAACAGCATAAAGGTCTTTTTTATCTTCCCTTTTTTCCGGATTAAAAAACTCATCGCCGCCGCCCATCAGAACATCTAATTCCAGCTCGGCATACATTTCAGCGATTTGAGGTTCTGCATTTCTTTGGGCAGAATTTACACAGAATCCGGCGGGTGTAGCATGGGTAATCGTTACCGTGGTGACGCAGCCTGCTTTTTTTCCAGCTTTTTTAAATTTTTGCCATATAGGAAGATGCTTTTCGCCATTGGCTCCCATATTTAATACCCCGTTTTTCACTCTGATTCCCCCTCCGAAAGCCGAGCTGGCAGCAGCTGAATCTGTAACAATAGAACTGGCTGAAGCCGTATCCATCAGCGCCCGTGAAACTTTTTGATCATGATACAGATTAAGCCAATTACTTCCCTTTCCCAAAATATTCCGGGAATACAGGTCGGCCATTGAAAGTGTTCCAAGACTCATCCCGTCGCTTACCATAAATATGATGTTCTTTGCACTTCCGGAATGGAGTTGCTCAGTACTTCTTTTGGAACTCCAAAGTTCAAGCGGAGATATTGTGAAGAGACCTGATAGTAATGCTGATCCTTTTAGAAATTTACGTCTGTCCATATGCTGTAAAAATAATGCTGAAAGGTATTCTATTTATGATATTATTGATACTTTGTTGCATTAATTAAAAGTTAATTTTAAATATGCTCAGGAAACGGATCCTGAAAATTCTGCTGTTGGCTTAATAATTCTTTATCATTAATAAGACAGTCTTGGAGATCCTGTACCATTTGGTCTTTGTTTATATCCTGACCTATAAAAACGAGCTCATTGATTCTGTCACCCCAGTTTTTATCCCATCTGCTTTCAATAAATTCCTGATTTTCTGCAAATGAATTATAGTCTAATCTTTGATTCATGGGCATGCTGCACCACCAGACCCCTGCTTTTTCCAAACGGAACGAACCTCCAGCCTGGGAGAAGTTTAATGCGTCATCCGGTCTGGAAGCCAGCCAGAAAAGCCCTTTAGCCCTTAAAATACCTTCAGGATATCTTTCATTAAGGTAGTTCCATAATCTTTCGGGATGAAATGGTTTTTGGTCTCTGAAAACCAATGACCCGATACCATACTCCTCTGTTTCAGGATTGTGGTGATCAGACTGAAGCTCTTTTTGCCAGCCGGCTGAAGACTGTGCCGTATCAAAATCAAAGAGTTGGGTATTTAAAATTAGCCGGGAGTCAATCTTCCCGAATTCTGAATGAATGATATGGGCTTCAGGATTCAGTTTTGTTATAGCTGCTTTTAAAAATCCAAGAGTTTCGGAATCGATAAGATCTGTTTTATTTAAGATAATGACATTCGCAAATTCAATCTGATCCGTAAGAAGGTTAACAATGGTTCTGTGATCCCCTTCCATATCCGTAAGGTCCCTGTCCATCAATAATTCATTCGTTGAAAAGTCTTTCATAAAATTGAAGCTGTCCACTACGGTCACCATGGTGTCTACATAGCTGAATCTGGAAAGGTCTATGCCGCTTTCTTCATCAATATAGGTAAATGTCTGGGCTACGGGGATAGGCTCACTGATTCCTGTACTTTCAATCAGCAGGTAATCAAAACGTTTTTCATGCGCTAAACGCTCCACTTCAATCATCAGATCTTCCCTGAGTGTACAGCAAATGCATCCGTTACTCATTTCTACAAGCTTTTCTTCCGTTCTAGAAAGCGTATTCTGATTCTCGATAAGGCGTGCATCAATATTCACTTCACTCATATCGTTTACAATAACGGCTACTTTTAGTCCTTGTTTATTGTGCAGAATATGGTTCAGTAAAGTTGTTTTCCCGGCTCCCAGAAAGCCACTGAGTACAGTTACAGGAAGTTTCTTTGTCATGTATTAATGTTTATGATTTTTAAAATTGATGATATGACCTGTAATTAAGCCTGCTGCTCCTACATAAATAAGGGGAATATGAATTTCAAATATAAAATCTGCCAGTACAGAAATGGAGATCAGCAGAATAGAAGCCCAAAACAGAAACTTGAGGCGTCGGTTGGTTATTTGTCTCGTTATTCTGAAAACTACGAGGGCTCCAATGATCAGAAAAGCCAGATCAATATAAGGATTATGTGAAATTCCCAATGGGATGATCATCAGTAAAGGAAAGACTATGCAATGAATCAAACATAAAACGGCTGCGGAGATTCCTACTGCATCAAGAATTTTTGACTTCATAAAAAGGATGATTTAATTTTGTTATTGTAACTTTGTTGCAAAGTAAATACAAAATTTTAAATAACGCAACTTTGTTGCATTAAAAACATGAAACAAGTTAGAAATACCCATGCCAAAACTGAGATTTTGAACCTTATCAACGATTCTGAGGTGGCACTTACCCACTCTGATATTCAGAAGAAACTAGGGGATTTGTGTAACAGAGTTACCATTTACCGGGTTTTGGAAAGACTTGAAAATGAAGGTGCTATTCATAAGATCGTCAATATTGACGGAGTTGTGAATTTTGCTAAGTGTAGTGGGAAATGTACTCACGAACAGCATTTTCACAATCACGTTCATTTCAATTGTAAAGAATGCCATTCTGTTACCTGTATTGAAAATGCTATACCTGAAATTAGTTTACCTGAGAATTTTATAGCTCAGGAGTATAACTTTATCATCAGCGGAATCTGTCCGAGATGCGCGCATGCTTAAACAAAGAAAAAGCATCCCTGGAGATGCTTTTTCATGATGATATTGGAACAAGCGATGATTATGCATAGGCTGCTGAAGCTTCTTTAGCAGCAGCTACCATTGCAATTAAAGCTTTTTCAGTTTCTTCCCAATGTCTTGTTTTCAGGCCACAGTCAGGATTTACCCATAACTGGCTGGCTGGAATTACATTTTGAGCTTTCCTTAAAAGCTCAATCATTTCTTCTTTAGAAGGAACCCTTGGAGAGTGGATGTCATAAACTCCGGGACCTATTTCGTTTGGATATTTAAAATCTGCAAAAGCATTTAAAAGTTCCATTTGAGATCTCGAACATTCTATCGTAATGACATCTGCATCCATATCGGCAATATTTTTAATAATATCATTAAATTCAGAATAGCACATATGGGTATGGATCTGGGTAGCATCTTCTACTCCACTTGCTGAGATTCTGAAGGCTTCTACAGCCCATTTCAGGTAGTTTTGCCATTCTGTTTTTCTCAATGGAAGACCTTCTCTGATGGCAGGCTCATCAATCTGGATAATCCGGATTCCTGCTTTTTCAAGATCCACTACTTCATCACGGATCGCCAAAGCAATCTGCTTACAAGTCTCGGCACGGGGCTGATCATCCCGTACAAAAGACCATTGTAATATGGTAACAGGACCGGTCAGCATTCCTTTTACCCATTTACTGGTTTGGGATTGCGCATATTGAGACCAGTATACAGTCATTGGATCAGGACGGGAAATATCTCCGAAAATAACGGGTGGTTTTACACAACGGCTTCCATAGCTCTGTACCCAGCCATTTTTAGTGAAAATAAATCCTTCAAGTTTTTCCCCGAAGTATTCTACCATGTCATTACGTTCAAATTCTCCGTGAACAAGGACATCAATTCCTATTTCTTCCTGCCAACGGATGGTTCTCTGAGTTTCCTCTTTCAATAAAGCATCGTATTGTTCTGCACTAAGATCTCCTTTCTTAAACTGGGCCCTCCAGCTTCTTACTTCAGTAGTTTGCGGGAATGAGCCTATAGTGGTGGTTGGGAATAGCGGAAGCTGTAATGATTCCTGCTGCTTTTCTTTACGGATTCTAAATGAATTCTTTCGCTGAGCATCTTCTTCAGTTACGGCAGCCACTCTTTGTTTCACTTTATCATTATGAATAAGAGAAGATGTTTTTCTGCTGGCAACAGCCTTTTTATTGTCTTCAAAATCTGCAAGGATACTTTCATCCTCAGTTCCTGAAGCAAGAGCTTTAAGACTTACGACTTCTTTCACTTTTTGTTTTGCAAAAGACAGCCAGTTTTTAATTTCAGGCTGAAGGGCCGTTTCAAAATCCAGATCACAAGGCGAATGAAGTAATGAACATGACGGAGCCACAAAAATTCTTTCTGTACCCAGTTTTTCAGTAGCTTTTTTAATGAAAGTCAAAGACTTTTCATAGTTGTTTTTCCAGATATTTCTTCCGTCTACCACTCCTAATGACAGGCTTAGGTTTTCAGGAATAGCATTTAAAATATCTTCCAGCTGCTCAGGATTTCTCACCAGGTCTATATGCAGAACGTCTGCAGGAAGTGACACAGCAAGAGATGCATTGTCTTTCAATCCGTCGAAATAGGTTGCGATGATGAATTTCAGTTTTGGAAACTGCTTTCTAAGTTCCTGATAAACGTACTGATAGGTTTCTTTGGCTTTCTCCGTTATATCTAAGGTTAAAAACGGTTCATCAAACTGAATCCATTGGGCACCCTGATCCTGAAGTTTTGTTATGATTTCGGTGTATACCGGAAGAAGATTTTTTGCAAGATCCAGTTTATCAAATCCTTCTTCCTTTTCTTTTCCTAAAAGAAGGTAAGAAACAAGCCCGATGAGTACCGGCTTGGCATTAATTCCAGCTTGTTTAGCTCCCGCAAACTCGTTGAATATTTTGTCGGAAGTCAGTTTAAACTGCTGATTTTTATAAAATTCTGGAACAATATAATGATAATTGGTATCAAACCATTTGGTCATTTCCATGGCCGTGATATCCAGTCCGTCTTTCTGGTATCCTCTTGCCATCGCAAAGTACAGATCCAGTTCTGAATTATTTTTTTTAAGGGCTACTTCATGATAACGTACCGGAATAGCTCCTACAATTAAGCTCATATCCAGTACCTGATCATAATAGGAAAAATCATTACATGGGATAAGGTCTATCCCTGCCTCCTTCTGAATATTCCAATTGTGATTGCAGATATTCCTTCCCGTAGTAAGAAGTTCTTCCAAAAGAATTTTACCTGACCAATATTGCTCGCAGGCTTTTTTGAGTTCTCTTTTGCTACCAATTCGCGGATAGCCTAGAATGTGCGTTTGCATTTTTTAAACTTTTAATTAAACTTATTTTTAAAAGCTCTTTGAATGCTTCGTAATGCTTTTGCCGGTATCTATTTTTGGGAAAATAATGACATACCTGATAATCCCGTTTTACTCTGAGAAAAACGTACTAAAAAATATATCATCTGTATGACCCAAAGCTTCAGACCGCGAAAGCATTGTCAATTGAGTAAAGGCAGGTCTCCTGACTTGTAACAGTTTCTGTCGTCCTTCCCGCTTTCAGGCAGTGGATCACAAGGACAGAAACCTTTGGTGTGTTACTTACAGTTGCGCGACAGCTCGTGATTTGCACACGATTCCCTATTAATTTACCTTACGTAAAACCTCTCCTGTTTGATGAAGTATTGTAAAGAACTATTCTTTATTAATTATACTGACTATCTGTATTGATAGAAGATTTTAATTTTGTGTAAAATTACACATACAGAATAAATGAACAAATATTGATTTGAAATAAAGAAAATATGTCTTTATAGTTCTATTTTAAAAGAATATAATTCTGTAACTTTGATAAAAATTAATACTAAAAAAGAATAATATCCTGTGGAACATCTCGATACCAAAGATATACAGCTGCTGAGACTACTTCAGAAAAATGCAAAACTTACCGTTAAAGAGCTTGCCAAAGAAGTTAACCTTTCTCCTTCTCCTGTTTTTGAAAGGGTGAAACGTCTGGAACAGGAAGGCTATGTGAAAAAATATGCTGCAGTTCTTGATCCTGATAAGCTTAACCGGGGTTTTACCGTTTTCTGCCAGATCAAACTGAAAATTCATGACCGTTCTGTAGGGTATGATTTCGTTAATGAAATTATGGATATAGAAGAAGTGGCAGAATGTTATAATATTTCGGGAGATTTTGATTTCCTGCTGAAAGTTCAGGTCCGGGATATGAAACATTATCAGGATTTTGTATTCAATACACTGGGATCTGTAGATTCTATCGGAAGCACACATAGTACATTTGTAATGGCAGAAGTGAAAAATACCCATGGACTAACGATCTGATACAAAAAGATGAGGATGTACAAAAATTTTCAGACATCCTCATCCTGACCAGATTAAAAAGGGCGGTCGAACTTTTCTATATTCGATCGTATTAATTTCCCTGGAAATCAGGGGTTCTTTTTTCTATAAATGCCCCTATGCCTTCGCTATGGTCCTGTGTGGTAAATAATGCTCCGAATAAAGCCGCTTCTTGTTTTAATCCTTCAGAGATATGAAGTTCAGATCCTGTATTTAAAGACTGTTTTGCTTTTGCAACAGCCACTGGACCTCTTGATGCAATGGTTTTAGCCAGCTTTAGAGCTTCATTCAGTAATTCTTCGGGTGCAAAAACATGGTTAACAAAACCGAAATCTTTGCAGGCTTCCGCGGAATAAAAGTCTCCTGAGAAAACCATTTCCCTGGCTTTATATAAGCCTATTGCTCTTGGAAGACGCTGGGTACCCCCAAAACATGGTAATAAGCCCAATGTAACTTCCGGTAACCCGAATTTCGCTTTTCCGCTTGCTAAAATAATATCGCAGGATAATGCCAGCTCACAACCACCGCCCAGGGCAAATCCATTTACGGCTGCAATCACTGCAAATGGCAGGTTTTCAACAGCATTAAATGCCGTCTGTGCCACCATTGAAAAGTCTTCTGCTTCTTTGGGACTCATCCCCTGCATGGCTTTGATATCAGCTCCTGCAACAAAAGCTTTATCCCCGGACCCGGTAATGATTAAGACTCTTATATTCCGGTCTGATTGTATTTGTTCCGTAAATGAAGTAAGTTCTTTTAAAACTGTTTCATTCAAAGCATTCAAAGCTTGTGGCCTGTTGATCGTTAGTGTTCCGATATGGCCTTCCTGGTGATATATTAATGTTTCAAAACTCATTGTTTTACGTTGAAATTTAAAGGTTAAATATTGGGAATGAAAATAGAGGGTGAATGGCTGTTTTAATTTTCAATATTCCCTTTTCCATTTAAAAATTGAAGAATACTGGAGAAATCTGTTTTCCCATGTCCTGTTTCACTCCAGATTCTGTATAAGTTCAGTGCGGTATTCCCTAATGGTGTAGAGGTTTTAGTTTCCAATCCAGCTTCTGCGGCAAGGCCTAAATCTTTAGCCATCAGATCTACGGCAAAGCCTCCTGAATAGGCTCTGGAAGCTGGAGCATTTTCCATCACACCGGGATATGGGTTATATACTTCTAAAGACCAGTTTTTACCGGAACTTTTCTGCATGATTTCACTTAATATTTTGGGGTCCAGACCATGTTTCACTCCCAGGTTGATCGCTTCTGAGGTGCCAATCATATGAATGGCTAGCAGCATATTATTACATATTTTAGCGACCTGTCCGGCTCCGGATTCTCCGGCATGAAATATATTTTGTCCCATACATTTCAAGATCGGTCGGGCTTTTTCATAATCTTCCTGCTTACCACCCACAATAAAGGTCAATGTTCCTGCCTGTGCCCCACCGGTACCCCCGGAAACGGGAGCATCTATCATTTTGCACCCTTTTGAAATGGCCAATGTCGCAACTGAGCGGGCTGTAACAGCATCAATAGTACTGCTGTCAATCAATAATGTATTCGGTTTCAGAGTACTGATGAAGTCCTCAGAATAGAGTTCTGCAACATGTTTTCCTGAAGGTAACATCGAGATAATTACGTCTGCGGATTTTGCAGCATCTAAAGCTGATCCGGCCGTCTGACCACCAGCTGATTCCAATGCCTTTAATGCTGTTTCCGAAAGATCAAAACCTGTAACGGTATGACCTTTCCTGATAAGATTGGCAGCCATAGGGCCCCCCATATTTCCTAAACCGATGAATGCTATATTTGACATGATTTTTTTTGAATTAGATGTTAGAGATTTGAGATTAGAAAAGGTGTAATCAATTATTATTTGAATAGAAGTGAGATAGTATGGCGTTAGCCAAAACCTATATGTTTTTTACCTTTAGCAGATTGTGCAGATAAGGCAGATGTTTATGTCTAATCAGGATAAAGATTGAAAGTCCTCCACTTTTAATTCCGCAAAATAGCTGTCTATCCATTCTGTGGTAATATCATTTAAAGTGGCGGGCTGCCACTGGGGAGACTGATCTTTATCCACCAATAAAGCCCTTACTCCTTCTGTAAAATCCGGGTGGATGCAACATTGACATGAAAGGTTCAATTCAGATTGGAAGACCTCTTCCAGGCTCAGGTGCTTACCTTGTTTCAATTGTCTGAAAATAATGTGTGCCGAACTTGGAGATCCTGCGGTAAAACTTTTTAATCCTGTATTGATCCAGTCATCTTTTTCAGGATAATTCCTTATCAGATCACCGAATTCCTCTACAGCATCTACTCCTTCAAAATTCTGGATAAATTCATGATGTAAAGCAGCCTGGGATTCAGGAATATCTGTATTTTCCGAGATCGTATTTAAAATATCGGAAACTGTTTGATAAGGATTATTTGTCCAGTCTGCCTGTTTCAGAGCGTTTATAATATCTTCTTTTGAAGAGGATTCCATATAATAATCTGCCAGTCCTAAATATTTGCAGTCTGCACCATCTAATCTTGCCCCGGTTAAGCCTAAATATATTCCAAAGGCAGAAGGCATTTTATTCAAAAACCAGGTACCTCCTACATCCGGATACAGGCCAATGGTAATTTCGGGCATGGCCAGTTTACTTTTTTCGGTGACGATACGATGGGAAGCTCCTACCATCAGACCGATACCGCCACCCATTACAATACCGCTTCCCCAGACTATTACAGGCTTTGGATAGGTATGGATGTCGTAATCTACCTGATACTCTTTTGAAAAGAAATCGTAGCAGTCTTTAGGGACTTCCGTAGGGTCAATAGCTCTTTGTGCCATAATAGAATCATAGAGCTTCCGTACATCTCCCCCTGCACATAAAGCTTTTTCACCGGCACCCTGAAGAAAAAGACAGACTACCTGATCGGATGTTTTCCAATCTGTCAGAATGCTCTGTAATTCTTCAATCATAGGTAATGACAGGGAATTCAGTGTTTTTTCGGAATTTAAAGTGATGATCCCGACTTTGTTTTTTATTTCTGTTAGTACTAAGCTCATTGTATTGAATTGAAAATTGAACTTTAAAAATTTTATGGGCTGAAATGTTAAAACAGATGTAGATTATTATCCGGTTTCAGCTTTCCGTTTTTATCTGTTATAACTATCTGATTTGTAGGGTTGCTCCTACTTCTAAAATCTTTCTGGAGATTACCAGTTTCATAATTTCATTGGTTCCCTCCACTACCTGATGGATTCTGGCATCCCGCATCAGTCTTTCTACAGGGAAATCCTGTGTGCAGCCATACCCTCCCAGGACCTGAATAGCTTCATTACAGATATTAAAACACATATCTGTTGCTAATCTTTTGGCCATAGCACAATAGGTTGTAGCATTCGGGTCTTTGGAATCCAGTTTAAAAGCAGCCAGATGAACCATTTGGCGGGCAGCAACAAGATCTGTTACCATATCGGCAATTTTAAACTGAAGCGATTGAAACTGAGCCAATGATTTTCCAAACTGCTGCCTTTCATGCATATACTGCTGAGCCTGATTGATAGCGCCCTGTGCGGCTCCTACTGAGCAGCTTCCAATGTTTATCCTGCCCCCATCCAGTCCTTTCAGGGCAATTTTAAAACCTTCTCCAGGTTCTCCCAAAAGATACTTCTCTTCTACTTCTACATGATCCAGGAATACAAAACGTGTAGGCTGGGTATTCCAGCCCAGTTTTTTTTCTTTTTCTCCGAAGCTGATTCCTTTTGTATTGGCAGGTACAATAAAAGCACTGATTCCTTTTGAACCGGGATCTCCTGTACGGGCCATTACAATCAGGATATCGCTTTCTCCGGCTCCGGAAATAAAGGCCTTTGTTCCATTGATGATATAGGTATTGCCCTTTTTTACAGCTGTGGTTTTCAATCCTGCAGCATCAGAACCTGACCCAGGTTCAGTAAGACAATAAGAGCCCAGTAATATACCTGAAGCTAAAGCCGGACATAATTCTTCCCGGACATCATCTTTTGCAAATTTGTCAATCATCCAGGAAACCATATTGTGTATGGTAATATAAGCCGTAGTTGAAGGACAGGCTGAAGCGAGCTCTTCAAATATGATGGCTGCATCCAATCTTGACAATCCCAGACCTCCTGCTGTTTCACTTGTATAAATGCCGCAAAACCCAAGTTCTCCGGCCTTAGCAATTGCTTCTCTTGGGAATATCTTTTTGGCATCCCATTCTGAAGCGTAGGGGAAAAATTCTTTTTCAGCGAATCTTCTTGCCGCATCCTGAAAAGCCAGTTGATCTTCATTTAGGTTAAACTCCATTGTATTTAAATTTAAGTTGAAAGCTGAGTGTTGAAAGTGGAGAACATATAGACATTTTCCACCGTTTGCTTTCCATTATTTTAGACTGATGGTCATATTGAGATTCCCTCCCGGTACATCTTCTTCAAACCAGCGGGCTGTAACTGTTTTTGTTTCGGTATAGAAACGGATGCCCTGTTTTCCGTATGAATGCAGATCTCCGAAGAAAGATTTTCTCCATCCTGTAAAAGAGAAAAATGGCAGCGGCACAGGAATAGGAAGATTAATACCGATCTGACCTACTTCAATTTCATGTTGGAATTTTCGGGCTGCGGCTCCGGAATTGGTAAATATTGAGGTTCCATTCCCATAAGGATTGGCATTGATGATACTGATGGCTTCGTCCAAGGTGTCGGCTTTTAACAAAAGTAATGCAGGACCGAAGATCTCTTCTTTATAAATGTCCATATCCACAGATACATTACTGAATAAAGTAGGGCCTACAAAATATCCGTTTTCATAGCCTTCTACTGTACAGTTACTTCCGTCTAATAAGACTTCGGCTCCCTGTTCATAGCCACTTTTGATCAGTCGCAGCACTTTTTCCTTAGACTGTCTGTTGATTAAGGGGCCAAATGCGGCAGACTCGTCTGACCATACTCCCGGTTTAATGGTTTTTAAAGCGTTTTTAATATCCTCCACCCAATGTTGAGCTTCTCCTACCAAAACGGCAACACTGATTGCCATACAACGCTGGCCGGCAGCCCCACATGAGGCTCCTACTAAATTATTGACCACCTGCTCTTTATTGGCATCAGGCATTACCACCATATGGTTTTTTGCTCCTCCAAAAGCCTGTACTCTTTTCAGGTTATCTGTTCCGGTACGGTAAACATGTTCCGCTACAGGGACAGAACCTACGAAGGATATGGCTTTAATTTCAGGATGGTTAAGAATATGGTTTACCTGGTCTTTGGAACCATGGACAATATTCAGTACCCCTTTAGGAAAGCCTGCTTTTAAAAACAGCTCTGCCATTTTCATGGAGGTCATTGGGGTCTGCTCGGAAGGTTTTAAAATAAAGGTATTACCGCAGGCAATAGCCATAGGGAACATCCATAAAGGAATCATTGCAGGGAAATTAAAAGGGGTAATTCCCGCACAGACTCCAAGTGGTTGAATATAGCTATAGGTATCTACACCTCTTGCTACATTTTCTACGGTCTCGCCCATCATCAGCGTTGGGATATTACAGGCATGTTCCACGACTTCAATACCCCGCCATACGTCTCCCATAGCATCGGCAAGTGTTTTTCCATTCTCTCTGGACAGGATTTCAGCGATTTCTTTCTGATTTTCTTTTAAAAGATGCTGGTATTTTAAGAATAACCTTGCCCTTTCCGGGGTGGCTACCTCTTTCCATGTTTTGAAGGCCAGTTGGGCAGCTTCAATCGCTTCATCTATTTCGGACAATAGCGTTAGGGGAACTTCTGCAAGAATTTCCTGTGTGGCAGGATTTTCAACAGGTAAATGTTCAGAAGCTTTACTTTCTATAAAGTTTCCATTGATTAATATTTGTACTGTATGTGACATAGTTTTTGTTAAGGTGGAAGGTGAAAATGAAGGGTTGAAACATAATTGAGATTCAACCCTTCATTTAAAATTATATGACCAATAAATCAACAAATTCATTGACATTAAGATTGACAAGGGTATCATACTCCAACGAGTTTTCTAATACTACCCGCTGTTGTTTTTCAGGGAATATTCTTGCCAAATTGATTTTATACTTTTTAATTAATTCAGGAATTCCTTCCTCTCTTCTTCGTTTGTGACCTATAGGATATTCTACCTCTATTTCATTTAAAACGGTTCCGTCATTCAATTCTACAGTCAAAGCATTGGCAATAGAACGTTTTTCAGGATTATGATAATCTGTGGTAAACTGTACATCTTCTACGCATTCAATTTTATCACGGAGGATATCAATTCGCGGATCTAAAGCGATGCTGTCTTCATAATCGGCAGCGGTAAGTCTTCCGTAAATTAATGGAACGGCTACCATGTACTGAATACAGTGATCACGGTCTGCAGGATTGTTCAGCGGACCTTTTTTGTCTATAATCCGGATGGCCGCTTCATGAGTTCTGATGGTAATTTTTTTAATGTCATCTGTTGTTTTTCCAAGGTCTTGTAAGGTGTAATGTAATGTCATTGCAGCTTCAACGGCTGTCTGGGAATGAAACTCGGCAGGGAACGAAATTTTGAATAGTACATTTTCCATCACATAGGAAGTGTAGTCTCTCTGGAATTTGAATTCATTTCCTTTGAAAGATACATCATAGAATCCCCAGGTTTTTGCTGTCAGAACGGAAGGATATCCCATTTCTCCGGTTTGTGCTATTAATGCTAAACGAACGGCTCTTGATGTAGCATCTCCTGCTGCCCATGATTTTCTGGAACCTGTATTAGGAGCATGGCGGTACGTTCTTAAAGACTGACCATCTACAAAAGCTAATGATACGGCATTGATCAATTCGTCGCGGGTTAACCCTATCAATTTCCCCACTACTGCTGTAGAAGCCAGTTTTACCAGCAAAACATGGTCTAAACCTACTTTGTTAAAAGAATTTTCCAGCGCCATTACCCCTTGTATTTCATGAGCCATGATCATGGCCTCCAATACCTGCTTCATTTTAAGAGGAGCTTTTCCTTCTGCTATATTGGTTCTGGATAACCAATCGGCTGTTGCTAAAATACCGCCTAAGTTATCTGATGGATGTCCCCACTCAGCAGCCAGCCACGTATCATTAAAATCCAGCCAACGGATGATTGTCCCAATATTAAATGCAGCCTGAATAGGGTCAAGTTGAAACTGTGTTCCTGGAACTTTAGCACCATTCGGAACGATAGTCCCTTTTACGACAGGTCCTAAAAGTTTGGTACAGGCCGGATAGGTCAAAGCTTCCAGACCACACCCAATCGTATCAAGAAGACAGTAATGGGCTGTTTTCCAGGCAAGGTCATTTTTTATTTCGTAGTTTAATACATAATCTGCAATATCTGCCAGTACTTTATCCGGCTGTGGCCTTTCATTTGAAATGTGTGAACTCATTTTTTTTAGTTGAAAATTTTAATTAGTTGAAAATAGTTTAATTCTTTTATCGTTGATCGATGGATACAAATGCTTTGTTTTCAGGACCTGTATAATTGGCGCTTGGACGGATGATTTTACCATCCTGTCTCTGTTCCATGATATGTGCACTCCATCCTGTAACTCTTGAAATTACGAATAATGGCGTAAACATCAGCGTAGGTACTCCCATTAAGTGGTAGGATACCGCAGAGAACCAATCCAGATTAGGGAACATTTTCTTTTCTTCCCACATAATGGTTTCCAGTCTTTCAGCAATATTAAAAAGTAACATATCCCCCGCTTCTTCGGAAAGTTCTTTAGCTACTTTTTTGATCACTACATTTCTTGGGTCTGAAATGGTATATACCGGATGTCCGAATCCAATGATCACTTCTTTGTTGGCAATACGCTGCCTGATGTCGCTTTCTGCTTCGTCCGGAGAATGATAACGGCTCTGAATTTCAAAAGCCACTTCATTGGCACCCCCGTGTTTAGGTCCTCTTAATGCACCAATAGCTCCTGTAATGGCAGAATAAATATCGGAACCTGTACCTGCAATAACACGGCTTGTGAACGTAGAAGCGTTAAATTCATGTTCTGCATAGAGATTCAGAGAGATCTGCATTGCTTTTGTCCAGGAATCGGAAGGTTTTTTTCCATGCAGTAAATGAAGGAAATGGCCTCCGATAGTATCATCATCTGTCTCTACATCAATTTCTTTTCCGTTGTGGGTATAGTGGTACCAATACAAAAGGCCTGAGCTGAATGATGCCAGTAATTTATCGGCTATATCTCTGGCTCCCGCCATATTATGATCATCTTTTTCCGGCTGAATACTACCGATAGCAGATACCATTGACCGCATAACGTCCATTGGATGTGCAGCAGCAGGGATACTTTTTAAAATATTTCTTACAGAATGTGGCAGCCCTCTTAATGATTTTAATTTTGCCTTATAATTTTTCAGCTGTGCTTCGGTAGGCAGATGCCCATAGATCAGCAGGTAAGCTACTTCTTCAAACTGCGTTTTTTCTGCAAGGTCCAAAATATCATATCCTCTGTAGTGCAGGTCGTTTCCACTTTTTCCGACACTGCAAAGTGCTGTATTGCCGGCTGCTACTCCCGAAAGCGCGACACTTTTTTTAGGTTTGAAGGTAGGTTCATTATTTGTTGACATCAGTATTCTTTTTAAAAAGGTTATCTAATTTTTGTTCATAATCATGGTATCCAATACTTTGGTAGAGTTCTTCTCTGGTTTGCATGGTATCTATCACATTGGCCTGGGTACCCTCTTTACGGATATGTTCATAGACATTTTGAGCGGCTTTATTAGCTGCGCGGAAAGCAGAAAGCGGATAAAGAATCAACCCTACTCCCGCGGTCTTTAATTCTTCAACAGTATACATGCTGATCATTCCAAATTCTGTAATATTGGCCAATACAGGGACCCCTGTAGCATCTACAAATTTTTGATAGTAGCTCAGGTTCGGTACTGCTTCTGCAAAAATGAAATCGGCACCAGCCTCCTTATAGGCAATAGCTCTTTCCAGTGTTTTTTCTAATCCTTCATTGGCAAATGCATCCGTTCGTGCTCCGATAACAAAATTTTCGTCGGTACGGGCATCTGCGGCAGCTTTCAGCCTATCTGTCATTTCTTCTTTACTCACAATTTCTTTTCCGGGACGGTGGCCACAACGTTTGGCTCCTACCTGATCTTCAATATGTAAGGCTGCTGCTCCAGCTTTAATCAGAGATTTTACTGTTCTGGCTACGTTAAAAGCCGACGGACCAAATCCCGTATCAATATCCACCATAAGGGGGAGATCACAGATATTGGTGATGCGCTGAACATCTGTTAATACATCTTCCAGGGTAGTAATTCCCAGATCGGGAATTCCTAAAGAACCGGCGGCAACACCACCTCCCGAAAGATAAATTGCATTAAAACCTGCCTGCTGTGCCAATAATGCATGGTTGGCATTAATAGCTCCTACAATCTGGAGAGGTTTTTCTTTCTGCATAGCCTCGCGGAATCGTAACCCGGGAGACTGCATACTTTCATTCTTAATCATTTAATATCTATTGTTTTGTTAAAAATTTGTTTTGGTGTATGGGGTTGCTGATAAAAGCAATAGGAGTTATTGATGTATAGGAATACCTGATGATAACGGATAATGATGAACAGAAATTAAATCTGTGTTGAAAGTTTTTAGCAAAACCTTATTGATCCAAAGGAATGGACTGCTCTTTTCCATTATAAGCCAGTTACTGATTCTTACATAGCGATTATATGTTTGCATTCTTCAACTTTTTAAATGATAAAATCCTTTTAAAAAGCTCTTGCCAAACTTCACAATGCCTGATGGGAAATAAAAACTATGGAAAGGGAAATACGAATGAGCTTATAGACATAATGAAAAGGCACACGGCCACATTACAACTATCTCAAAAAAATAACTTACGAAAAAACAGCGCACAGTTATCTATATCGTATCATACCTGACTATAAGCTTCAGATCGCGAAAGCATCGTCAATTCGAAATAGGCAGGTCTCCTGACTTGTAACAGTTTTTATCATCCTTCCCATTTACCCAGGTAAACAGTGGACATATATTGATAAAAACCTTCATGTTACTTACAGTTGCGCGACAGTTCGTGATTTGCACACGATTCCCTTTTAATACACAGCTAAGTGTAACCAGTTTCGGTTGATAAAGAAGGTGTTAAGAACTCCTTGGTGGTAAATATAGCCATTTTATTGAAACAGCCGCATGGGGATTTGTTTTTTATTATGAAAAAGCTTTAAATCATTGAAAATATGAGGGATATTTTATCTT
Organism: Chryseobacterium sp. KMC2; assembly: GCF_016756935.1. Taxonomy (NCBI): domain Bacteria; kingdom Pseudomonadati; phylum Bacteroidota; class Flavobacteriia; order Flavobacteriales; family Weeksellaceae; genus Chryseobacterium; species Chryseobacterium sp. KMC2. The sequence goes on along the minus strand of NZ_JAESIT010000006.1, from coordinate 216,422 downwards.
AATATTCTTTTTTTAAGGTTGAATCAGGACTGATTTCAGAGAAATTTATAATTTTTTTAACACTAAAATTATGTTGTAAATAGGAAGTATTTGATAAGCCTATGATTTTATTTCAAGACTAAGGTTAATTATGTGTTACATTAAAATTATTTTTTCAACGCTTTATACGGAATGATGTGAATATCATTTGTCCCAATAATTTTAAGAAAAGATATGATCCTGAAATTCAACAATAGGTCTCATATTTAAAAATCGACATTTCAAAGGTCTGAATATACGTTTGGATCACAAAATAGAAATATGATGTACATAAAATCAGTTTTTTTGTACTCAGATTCACATACGATGGCGAAGGAAAAACTAAGCTTTAAAAATAAACTGGTATTTATCTTTTTAGGATTGGGAACATTGTGTTTAGCGGGAGTTCCGGCTCTTTTCTTTGTAGATTTTCCCAATAAAGCATCCACCATCCTGATCCTGCTTATTACGGGGGAGGTTTTGTTTTTGCTTACAATAGCCTTAACAGGGAAAGGGTATTTGGAGAAAATAAAGGAATCAATGGGTGAACTCCTGTTGTTTCGGAAGAAAAAGAAATAGCTTGTGATAAAATAAGACAGAAATAATTTATTAGTAGAATTATTTCTGTCTTATCATGACGGCTATAAAGGTGAAATGTACACTTCTATTTTGGTGCCGTCATAATTAAAGGTTCCGTCTGAATTTCTTTTACCCAAGAAAACCCAGTCCATATCTACGGGAACAGACCATGCTGATCCTAATGAAAATCCGTTTACAGATCGGATTTCGTTACCGTTTCCTGTAGTGATGGCTGAATGAAACCAGGTTTTGTCGATAAGTCTGTAGAAACCAATTGCTTTTCCTGCCGGAATGGGGGCATAGCCATCCCACTTTTCTCCGTCCGGATATCTGAATACAGTGAGCCATTTTTGGCCAGCTGATTCAGCCAGCTGAGTGGGGCTTATCCGGGCGCCTCGCATATACAAAGCATATGCTACAACATCGTGGCATACTCCGGTATTATACTTTGAGATATTCTCTGCACCTGAGAGTACGGCATGGGCAACGGGCTCTCTTTCTGTTACAGACAACTGAGCTTTCCTTGCTCCTTCTGGGGTTACAAATGACATATTAATAATTTTGTTTGGTTATTGTAAAGGTAGGCCTTTTAAATTTAATGCTACTTAAGCGTTATTTTGAAGAAATTTATTCGGATTTTAATAAGCATCTGAGTACAGAGATTGGCATGATCATAAGATCGACCTATGGATGCATTTTATTTGATTATTAAAATTATCTTTTTTAATTTGGCTTACAAAATCAGCAACTTATGAAAAATAAGATAATATTCGTCATCATATTATTGTTTTCTCTTACGATATTCGGACAAAACAGCAAACCCGGAGATGAGTATGCTGAAGCCAGGGAAATTATAAAGGACCTGGATTCAATTGTCAGTCCCAATGGAATTCAGGAAAGATATAAAGTAAATATCGGGGGTGTTCAGCAATGGGTTTTTGTACGTGGTCAGCATAAAGATAATCCGGTGATACTCTTTGTACACGGTGGTCCGGCTTCACCTCTTTCGCCCGTTATGTGGATGTTTCAAAGACCTATTGAGGAGTATTTCACTGTTGTCAATTACGATCAGCGGGCTTCCGGCAAAACTTATCATGCCAATGATACCCTATCATTAAAAAACACCATTCATATCAGTCAATATGTAGATGATGCTATTGAACTGGCTGAATTAATCAAAGCAAAGTATAAAAAGAAGAAAGTATTGCTGATTGGTCACAGCTGGGGAACGATTATTTCTATGAGGGCGGCGTTGAAAAGACCGGATCTGTTTTATGCTTATGTAGGAATCGGACAGGTCATCAATACTAAAGACAATGAACGTTTGAGTGTTGATTTTGCCGTAAAGGAAGCTACCCGGTTAAAAAATGAAGAGGCTTTGAAAGAATTGGCATCTATAGCACCCTATCCGGGAACCACTCCTATTACCAGAAAAAGGATCATTATTGCACGGAAATGGCCCCAGTATTATGGTGGGCTTACAGCTTTCAGGAATAATTCCAGGTATTTCTTCCAGGCTCCGTTATTATCCCCGGAATATTCTTATCAGGATGCTGAGGCTATTGGTAAAGGCAGTGTATTTACCCTGGCAAAGGTGCTTCCTGAATTTCTGGATACTGACTTTAAGAATATTAAAACCTTCCCTATTCCGGTTTTTATGTTTATGGGAAGGCATGACTATACTACCCCTTCTGAGCCCACTGCGCAATGGTTGCAAAATGTAAAAGCTCCGTTTAAAAAAGGGATATGGTTTGAAAATTCTGCCCATCTGATCCCCATTGAGGAACCCGGAAAAACCTTAGTTACCTTACTAAACGATGTTAAACCTGTCTGTAAGTAAAATGTTAAGCTTCCAACTGAAAAAGTACCATAGTCGCATTGTGATAATGAGCGGGAAGCCCTTCGGTATCGGCTATTTTTTTTGGTCCTAATTGAGTAAATCCGCATCGTATGTAATAATCCGCCAACCTCTGGTTTCCTGCTGTGGTATCCATTCTGACATAGTGTTTCTCATTTTCCTTTGCGAATTTTGCAGACCACTCAACGATCTGTTCTACAAATTTTTGTCCTCTGAAATCAGGATGGGTGGCAATCCTGTGAATATAAACAGCAGGATCTGCATTTCTTTCTTCCCAAACCTGAGGATCATTAAATGTAATGCTCCAGACGCAGGCGATCTGTCCGTCTACTATAATTTTCCAATGGCGGTTTTCTTTAATTTCTGTTTCTATCATGCTTCGGTCAAACTCCGGCCATTGTACCCCGGATACTGTTTTCTTAAAATCGGAAGCCATTTTATAAAGAGCAAAAACTTCATCAATATCCTGTAGAAAGGTGTTCACTATCATTATTACGTTATTGTTCTTCAAAAATACCGAAAAAATAAACAGATTGATGTTTGTTATTGTTATTCAGAATGGGTATAAATTCCATTCTATTGCAGACTTCCGTTGGGAAAAGAAAATAAAAATACTATTTTTATCCTCCGATAAAAGAAAACATTCATTATGCCGACTGATGCTTCTCTCAAGCTGATTCCGATGACAACCTTTGTAATTGAATACTATTCGAATGAAGGTTATGCCGATCTTCAAATTTTAAATTTGATGAATAATTATGCCAATTTTCTAAGAAAGCCTCTCTATCTTGGAATGTTTGTTCCTGTAGATACGGAAGGAAATGTCCTGAAGGAGCCTAAAAATTATGCTTCATGGAAGTCTCTGGAACATAATGATGGAAAAAGAACCGATGCGGTAGGATTTGAAGAATACGCCGAATACCAGAATGCAGAGCAAAAATGTATGTTTGAAGGTTTTAAAGTGGATTATAACGGGTACTCAAAGGTGAGAATCGTGGCGTCATATGATCCTTCCATAGAATTATCTTTTAATAAAAACGAAATGATTCCCCTGGGTTACAATGATGTGGAATCCCTTACTGTCTTCGATGATATTTATTTAACCGCTCATGCTTTAAAAGTGATCGGGATAAAGGATAAGCGATAAATTCAATATCACCTGCAATATTCTTATAGCTTACACTTAATTTAGGTGTTTTCCGAACTATTTATTTTTTTTCCTGAATTCAGAGGGAGATAGCTGTTGGTACCCTTTGAATATTTTATTAAAATGGCTGGTATCATTAAACCCCAATTTATCAGCAATTTCATTGATATTGTACGGGCTTTGCAGGAGAAGTTTTTCTGCTGTTTTTATTTTGTACTGAATGATATGCTGCTGTATAGAAAATCCGGTTTGTTTTTTTACATAAATACTGATATAGTTGGAAGAAAGCATGAATTCTTTGGCCAGGTTCTCAATTTTCATTTTATCTGTATCCAGTACATTGACATTGATATAATATAGAATCTTTTCAATTCTGCTTAGATGCTGGGAAATCCATTTTTTATTGGTCGTGGTTTCCATCGTATTTCTAATCAGAATGGTTATAATGGCTGAAAAGATATCAATTACAATATCTTTATTGTATCTGCTTTGATGGCTGAATTCATAGAGAAGAATATGGGTCAGCTGTAACAGATGAACCCTGTCTGTTTTATTTTTAATAGCCGATTCGTAAACAAAAGACCGATCTTCCATAAGAAGCTGGATGACCTTTTTCAGCTCATTCTTTTTGTTTATCAACAGGGTTTCCCATATGTACTGCTCTGTAAACTTTATATAGATAAATTTTGTTTTAGTTTTGATAGAAAACTCATGTCCGTCACTGGGTCTGAGCAGGAAGACATCGCCTTTTTTATAGGGAAATACAATACCGTTCAGATGGTGAAATCCTTTTCCTTTTTCAATGATAATCAATTCATAGAAGTTGTGATTATGGTATTCAACATCCCATACTTCTTTTTCAATACTGAAAACATTAAAGGAATTGAAATTAACAATGCGTTTCATAAAGAATGGATTTTTACAAATTTACCATTAATTTTTACAATACATAATGCTGACATTCGAAGCAATTTTGCATAACAAAAAACATTCGAAATGAAATATTTAAGACAATCAGCGCTGATGCTTTTTTCTACAGTATTCCTGGTTTCCTGTTTCAATAATAAAGACAGAATCAAAGGGGAAATTAGTAGCCAAAATGAAACCCTAACCAAAGGAAAAAAGTATTGGCCCAATGGCGCTCAGCTGGTCATTTCCGTCTCTATGCAGTTTGAAACCGGCGGACAGCCTGAAGGTGCTGAAAGCCCTTTTAGCAGCACTCCTCTTCCTGCAGGCCAGCCAGATCTTCCAGCGGAAAGCTGGTACCGTTATGGAGGCAATGAAGGTATCTACCGTATGCTGGATCTTTGGAAAAAGTACAACATTAAAGTAACATCCCATATCGTGGGAACTGCTGCCGAAAAATATCCGGAGGTTGCCAAAGCCATTGCAAATGAAGGACATGAAGTAGCGGCTCATGGGTTCACCTGGGATAACCAGTGGAATAAAAGCTATGCCGATGAATTGTATTTTGTGAAAGAAGGTGTAGATGTTGTCCAAAAAATAACCGGCAAAAGAGCGGTAGGCTATAACAGCAACTGGCTGAGGAGAAGTCCGAATACCTTGAAAGTACTACAGGAACTCGGTTTTCTGTACCATATAGACGATGTAAGCCATGATGAGCCTTTCATTACTAAAGTTCAAGGGAAAAATTTTATGGTAATCCCCTATACGATCCGTAATAATGACATTGTGAATATTGAAGGAAAACATTGGAGCCCTGATCAGTTTCTGACGCAACTGAAATTTGAGTTTGACCGTCTCTATGAGGAAGGGGCTTCTAAAAGGAGAATGATGAGTATAAGTTTTCATGACAGAATTGGCGGAACACCTGCTATGATTCATGCTATGGAAGAATTTATCAAATACACTCAGAAGAAACAAGGGGTTGTCTTTATGAGAAAGGATGATATTGCCAAAATGGTGATGAATGATCCCAATACTCCTGTGGATAACAGTGAAGAGAAATATAATAAGTAAGGAGTCAGAGTGTCGGAAGAAAGAGACTCTTAAAGTGATGGATAGCTTACTATTATTTCCTTTACAGAAATTAAGAATCATGTGTAATGCTTTCATGATTTTTTGCCTTCTGCTTTCCCATCTTTAAAACAATACAACAAATAAAAAATAACAATAATGAGTAAAAAAACAGGATATTTTTTCCTTCGTATTTCAATGGGAATCAATTTTTTTGGACATGGGCTTGTGAGGCTTACCAAATTACAGGATTTTGCAGACGGAATGACTGCCGGTTTTGAGAAAAGCTGGCTGCCACAGGTATTGGTACACGCTTTTAGTATGGCACTACCCTTTCTCGAGTTTACAATTGGCCTGCTGCTTATGATAGGTTTCAAAACCCGTGTTGCCGCAATGAGTGGCGCGTCACTCATTGTGATGCTGCTTTTTGGATGCAGTACAGTTGAAAACTGGGAGGCCATGGGAATTCAAATGATCTATGCCGGGTTATTTTATATGCTGATCAGCAAAATAGAGGATGATAATCTTGCCGTGGACAGGAAGTGATACAATAGCTGAAGGTGAGGGAAATTTTCTCACCTTCAGCCGCCTTTCAGAGATTGCGTTACAAATTCCGATGATTGGGATACCTATTTTTGATCATAATGCCCGAATTTTGTATCAGAAATAAAGAGGGTCATCAATGGTACTCAACTGTTAATGATCAGCTTTCATACAAAACTCTGAAAATAAAATAGTATGCAAACAATATTAGGAGCCAATGGACAGATTGGACAGGAACTGGCAAAGGAACTGAAACGGAACTATACCTCCGATATCAGAATCGTCAGCAGAAAGGCCGTTAAAGTAAATGATACCGATACTGTATTTTCTGCAGACCTCACAGACAGGAATAAAGCAATAGAAGCGGTAAAAGGAAGTGACATTGCTTATTTTACCCTGGGACTTCCTATGGATACGGATCTATGGGAGGAACAGTTTACAATGATTCTTAGAAATGTAATTGATGCCTGTAAAATCAATGGAACCAAGTTGGTGTTTTTTGACAATACTTATATGTACCCTCAAAATAGCCAGGTCCTGACGGAGCAGACTGCTTTTGCTCCTGTAGGAAGAAAAGGAAGGGTAAGAAAAGAGATGACCGATATGCTTTTGAAGGAAATGGCAGCCGGAACTATAGAAGCGGTGATCTGCAGAGCACCTGAGTTTTATGGACCGGGAAAAACACAAAGTATTACCAACAGTCTTATTTTCAATGCCATTAAAGAAGATAAAAAACTGAAAGTGCCATTGAGAGATAATAAACTTCGAAGCCTGATCTGGACTCCTGATGCCAGCAGTGCTACCGCTTTAATAGGAAACACACCTGACGCTTTCGGTCAGACCTGGCACTTACCGGTAGATGATCATAAACTGACTTATCAACAATTCATTGCCTTGGTTTCTGAGATATATGGAAAAGAATTCCGCTATTCTGTCATTCCTAAAATGGCTTTCAGGATAGGCGCTCTTTTCAATAAAAATGCAAAAGAACTGCTGGAACTGCTTCCAAGGTATGAGTATGATAATCTGTTTGATGATTCTCAATTTAGAAAAAGATTTCCCGATTTTAAGGTAACGACCTACAGACAGGGAATTGAGCAAATCCGAAAAGAACAGCTGGCAGCAAAGTAAACCTTCCTCCGAAGGGGGTGGGAAGATCTCCAAAAATAAAATTTTGTACCTTTTCTAGGTAATTTATCAATACATTTAAAGTGGTAAAAGCAGAAAGCCAATGAAAGCACCTGAAAAAATAACCTCCATTACGACACTGCATCTTTATTTAAAGCTGGGGAGGCCATCCAATCCTTTGATCAGTGTTTTTGACTTTACTGAAGTTGCCGCTGACCCCAGTAGCCTTCGTACTGCTGTAACTACAGATTTTTATGTTGTGGCCATTAAGAATGATTGTGCAGGAAAATTTAAATATGGTCAGCAATATTATGATTTTCAGGATGGGATCATGTATTTTATTGCACCCCATCAGGTGATGCAGTTCGAAGATATTTTACTTTCCGAAGTCAAGGGCAGTGTATTGCTCGTTCATCCTGATTTTTTACAGGGATATCCTATAGCAGCTACGATAAAAGAATATGGCTATTTTTCCTATGCAGCCCATGAGGCTTTGCACCTTTCTGAAAGAGAAGAAAAGTCTGTTACGGATATCATTGATAATATCCGGAGGGAAACCGAAAATAATATGGATGTTTTTACTCAGGATTTATTAGTCTCCAATATTGACTTACTGCTGAAATACTGTGACCGCTTTTATAACCGCCAGTTTCTGACCAGAAAGAAAATGAATCATGATCTCTTGATTCAGCTTGAAGGTGTACTGGATGATTATTTTAAAAATAACCGATTAATTATCGATGGAATTCCTACAGTACAGTTTATTGCCTCAGAAATGAATATCAGTCCCAATTACTTAAGTGATATGCTTAGAGTTCATACAGGTCAGACTACGCAGCAGCACATTCAGAACAGGCTGATTGAAAGAGCTAAAGAATTACTGTCCACAACCATGATGACCGTGTCTGAGATTGCTTATCATTTAGGATTTGAACATCCGCAGTCTTTTCACCGTTTATTTAAAAACAGGACTGCAATCTCACCTCTTGAATTCAGGCAAACGTTTAATTAAGCTTCTCCCGATTATTATTGATTTCCAATATGGGTTGCTTTTTACCTCTCTTATTTGGCCTTTGAAGGAGGTGTCACTTCCACAAGCCTGTTGTTTTTGTAAATATAATTGACGGGTATACTTTCTCCTTCCTGAACATGAAATCCGGGTTCTATCATTCCCTCTACTACCCCATTTTTTATACTTTTGAAAAAGGTCTGTGTTTCTGCCAGATCGGCTCCCCTGTCGAAAGAATACTGATACTTGAGCTGACCGTCTTTATTGATAAAAACAGCATAATGGGCATCCCAGTTATTGCCGCCATCACGTCCTTCAATAGAAAAAGGCATAATAGCATCTTCTAAGTGGTCTCCATTCAGATCTCCTATAAGAATGGGGCGTTCCGAATCAAAAATAGAACCGGAAAGCTCATCTTTTAAGTTGAAATATAAATCCTTACCAAATTGTTCTGTCTGTGAAGCTTTTTTAAAAGCCATCAGTACTGCTGTTGTATCAATAACAGGAATTTTTTTACTCTTTGTAAGGCTATCATGCTCTTTAGTACTGCTTATGTGGGTCTTAATAGTATCATGAGGCTGAGTTTCCGGGATGGTTTTCTTTTCCGGTTTGCAGCTTAGAGTCATTGCCACAGACAGTAATGAAAAATATATTGTATTGAAATGCATGTTGTAAAAGTTTGATATTGAGGTAGGTGATCGTTGGTTAGTTTATTGTTAGGTATTTGTATGCTTACCTTTAGTCTTTATTTTCTTTGTCCAGTTCTTCCTGGAACTCAATTAAAGCCTTTGTGCTACCGGATTTTAAACTTCCGTTTTTTTCTCCTTCTTCCCACGTTTTAAAGGCTTTTTCCCTTAATCCCAATGTGAAATAATAGCTTCCCAATACGGTATATCCTTCCGGCTCTCCAAGATCTATAATTTTCTTTGATAGTGAGAGTAACTCAGGGTGAGGTTTTATTTTTTTTGAAGAAATCTTCGCAGGATCTGTTAAAAGACCAGGAGTATATTCCAACATTTTTAACCCAAAAAGATTCATACAAGCCTTTGCCAACCCTTTATTACATAGGTCTTCATTAATTTTTGAGGTTTTACCGGAAGCTAATGCTTCAAAATCAAGATCTGATCCGGTGGAACTCTTTGTTTTATCATAGTATTCGGCTAATAGCTGAGCTTTCTTTTTGGCATCTGCCGGATGGTGTCTATTATTGATTTCAGAACTGTCTTTTTTGGGAATCCAGACTCCTTGGTCTACCCAATTTGAGATTCCGGTCAGTTTTCCTTTTTTGATTTTAAAAATGAATATACTTTTATCAGGATAAATAATCAGACTGTCATTTCTTGTAAAATAATCCCCATAATCCATATCAGATATTAAGACTTTTCCATTGCCGTCAAAATTAAAACTATTATAAAGTGTTTTATCATTACTTGCCTTATAATAACCCTGTAAAGAGTTGTCTGCTTCCTGCGCTGATAAAATATATCCTGAGAAGGATAATATGGTTAAAAATAGCTTATTTTTCATCATTTTCTACTTCTTTAGTATTGAATAATTATTGCTTTACAAAGCTATTGAATAGAAAACGAATTTAATTAGTCAATTTCAGCTATTTTTATTCATTTAAACCAGCCATAAATATTTCAGTATATTTGTCTCAGTGGAAAAACGAATGACACTTAAACAAACCGGTTTATTGCATTATATAAAAATACTGAGTGTATTTTTAGTACTGTCTCATTTGTTTATTCTTAAAGCTGATTATAACCGTTTTTCTACGGCTGTATTAAAGACTTTTCATCATTTTAAAATAGATTCCGAGCAGGAATGTAACAGGATTTATCTTGAGCACAATACTAAAAGTCCGATGAAATGCAACAGCAATTACTGTAATAATTTTTCATCCTTTTTTACCACTTCATTTTCTTCTTTTACATTCAATTCATTATTGGGACGGGATATAAGAAACCGTTTCTTTTTATACAATGATCCGGCCTATTCATCCTTTTTTAATTCTATTTGGATCCCTCCTAAAATAAACTGTTAATTCTCATATAATCAACTGCTACACTATACTGTCTTATTCAACCTATGATAAGATGTATTGTGATATGTACTGGTAATGAGGCAACAATCTGTACTGTATGAAATAGGTAGGAGGCAGTATGGCTATCCTATTATTCAATTGTTAAATATTAAATACTATGACAAAGTCCTGGTTACGGGCTGGTCGTAGGTATGAATCAAAAAATGAAATAGAAAATATCATGAATACAATAAGATCAAAATTCGAAAAAAACACAAATACCATTTATATCATATGTCGTATATTAATTGGTCTGTTCTTCTTTATCGCAGGCTTTAATAAACTGTTCCACCCTATTTTTCAGGGATACATGTTCAATACCATTAGTGGTATCGGATTTCCCTTTCCTGGGTTTACGGCTCACTTTACTGCTTTTTGTGAGTGTATATTTGGGCTGTTTCTGATGCTTGGATTATGGACAAGAATAAGTGCTGCGGTCTTAATTATCATTATACTTGTCGCATTATTTACCCATGATCTGAATACAATTCCAAAAGAACTTATCCCTATTAAACCGGAGACCGGAATTTATGAAATGGATCCTTTTACCTGGCTGAGCTATTTTCTTTATCTTCCGCAAACCCTGTATTTAATGTTCCTGACCTTATTTCTGTTTCAGGGATGTACAGGATTTGGAATTGATAAAAAATAAGCTCCCCTTATGAATCATATTTAAACTAAAAAAGCTCCCAAAAGGAGCTTTTTTAATGTCTGTATTACATAAAAGATTTGATGATGGTGATAAGGCTCATGGCAATAACAACAACACCTACTACAGCAAACATTTTCTTAGTGGGTAATTTCGAGGTAAGCATCGCTGAAAACGGAGCGGTAAAAACACCTCCCAACAGTAACCCCAGTACAATATTCCAATGATGGATCCCAATGGTAAAAATAAAAGTGACGGCACTGGTAACCGTTAATAAAAACTTAGCAACAGTTGAACTGCCTACCACATACCGTGGAATTCTTCCTTCTTTTATTAATGTTCCGGTAACCAGAGGTCCCCAGCCGCCCCCTGCAAAAGAATCTATAAAGCCACCCACCAGTCCCAGTATTCTGAGATTCGTTCTCCGTTTTGTTCTGATCCGATTGGCTTTTTTGTTCTTAAAGGCATTTCTCAGGATATTAACTCCCAGATATAAAGTATAGCAAGCGATAATAGGTTTCACGATATGTGCATAATGTTCACCATAATGAGATAGAGTTAATGCTCCGATAATAGAACCTACGATGGCTAGCGGGAACAATACCCACACCATTTTTTTATTGACATTTCCTAATTTGTAATGGCTGAAGCCTCCGGCTGCTGTAGTAAAAGATTCTGCAGAATGAATACTTGCGCTCACTACGGGCGGTGGAACATTGAGCAAAAGCAATATAGTAGTACATATCACGCCATATCCCATTCCCATGGAGCCGGCAACTATTTCTGCCATAAAACCTGCAAAAAGCATCCAGTAAAAGATATGACCGTCTTTACTCAGAAAATTCTGAATATCCCCGGAAAGATTGAACTGATAAACCACAAGACCCAATATTCCAAAGAGCAGCAAAACTCCAATAATTGCCAGATAAATATTTGCTTTTCTCTGGGCTATTTTGGTAATATGGATTAATTTTTCAATTTCTACATTGGATGTTACCGGAGAGACCTTTCCGTCAGATAAGTATTGGGTAGTTATTTTATTGAGTTCTTTTACTTTATAATTAAAGTCTCCCTTTAGCTGGTTGCGTATATTCTGCATATTATCAAGAACATGATCCATTTCATCGGGAATAGTTTCTGTGAATGTTTCTCTTAACCTCTTGGCTATAGTTGGTGATTTTCCATTGGTTGAAATGGCAATTTTAAGGCTTCCTTTTTTCACAATAGAGCCTAAATAAAAGTCACACAGATCCGGTTTATCTGCAATATTAACCAAGACACTATTCTGATGGGCCTGTTCTTTGATCTGTTCCGCCAGTACGATATCATTTACAGCAACAATGGCCAGATCGGTGTTCTTAAAATCATTATTGTTGTAGGGTCTTTCATGCAAAGTTATATTAGGGTATTGATTTTGTAAAGCTCTGACTTCCGGTATGATTTCCTTAGCAACGAGTCTTATGGAAGTTTCAGGTGAATTTCCAAGTACAGATTCTAATTTTTCAAGAGAAATCCTGCCACCACCAATAATCAGTAATGACAAGTTTTCAAGCTTTAAGAATATGGGATATAGGGAGTTACTCATCTTGATTAAAGTTTTAGATCATAGGTGAAAGCGAGATAATACAATCCTCCGATTTCAGGTCCGGCGGCGTATTGAAAATAACGGCGGTTGAGCAGATTGGTAGCCCCTATTTTTATATTCGCATGGATCTCAGGAAGTTTCCATGTTGCCTGGGCATCTAGGGTATAATAAGACGGTATTTCTCCTGAAGCTAAAGGACTTTCCCACATAAAGCTGTTTTGCCATCTTGCAACCACTGTAAATCCGATATTCTTAACAATCTCCCTATTTCCAACACTTACATTAACCATCCATTTCGGGGTATTGAATGCCGTAATAAATAGGTCCGAATTATTGTTGGAAGCAAGGTCATTATAAGAGATATTGGCGTTGATATTATAATTTTTAACAACATTATACCGGACTCCTAAAGAAGTTCCATAGCTTTTATAGGTCGTATTACTGTTTGTATAGACTCTGTATCGGTCCTGTTTGCTACGGTCCAGCATAGCGAGAACAGCTGTATTACTTCCTACCTGGCTGTTTTTAGGAACGGCAACTTCTACCTGGCCAAGAAACCCTTCGTAGATGTTGTAATAGAAATCCCAGTCCAGTACTAGTTTATTATTAAAAAATACAGATTTATAGCCTACTTCAAATGAATTGATCTTTTCAGGCTGCAGTTTTTGCAGGTTGGCAACGGTCAAAAGCTGTTGACGATCCTGTGCCGCCTGACTTTGACTTTTTCCTCCGTCTACATCTGCATTTACAGCAGAAGTAAATCTGTCGATAGAAGCCAGTGTGTAAGAATTTTCCAGATAGCCTAATCCTTCATTTACTTTAGAAAGGCCTCCCACTCTTCGTACATTTCCGTTGTTGACGAAAGAAAGTGCCTCAAAAAGTGAAGGAAAACGGTATCCGTTTTGAAAAGAAGCCCTGAAATTATGTTCATTAACAGGGGAATAAACAATACTTATTCTCGGGTTCAGTTTGGATTCAAATTCTGGATTTCTGTCAATCCGTAACGCTGCATTCAGTTTTAATTTGTCATCAAAGAAAAGTTTGGTAATCTGAGCAAATACACCATACTTCTGATAGATAACATCTTTCCCGAATGTACCGTTAGCTAAAGGAATATTTCTTTCACTCACCGGTCTGTTGAAGTCTACAAAGTTGTTCCCATCCGGAGTTATACTGTATAATCGGTAATCTACACCGGCAAGAAGATTGAATATTTTCACAAAGCGGGTCAGATCATAGGTGAGCTCGCCCTGATAAAAACGTGATTTTTGTTCCAGCTTAGCACCACCGGTTGCAGGTGCTCCTACAATTCCGGCATTGGCAGAATCCCAGTTATTAATTCCGATAATGGTATTTTTTAACTGTTCAAAAGCTGTAGTTCCAGGGACTGCTCTATTTTTATCAGCTTCCAGACGGGCCAGAATAAACGCATTATTGAGGCTTTGCCCCGCATTGAGATTATTCTGAAGACTTGTCTGAAATATGTTTTTCCAGTTAGTATTCGAAAGATTGGTGAGATCCAGGTTGTCGGCTAACGGTTTCAGATTGTAGGAATCTCCGGTATTTTCAATGGAGACATAGGCTCTGAAAGTCAATTCTTTGCCTGTAAGTTCTATCTTATGATTTTGAACGGTGGCATTCTGTAGCCTGATTTTATTTCCTCTTTGAAATGTCCCGTCCAGTAATCCGTACCGATATACATAGGAAGCTCTCCACTGATCTCCAAAGCGGTAATACAGCCCTGCATCAAATTTTATATTTTTCACCTCCGGACTTACCAGGTCTTTTTCCAGATATCCTGTTCTGGAAACATTAAAAGTCGTAGGCTTTCCATTATAGTCAACCTTTACGGCAACTCTGTTATTTCTTTCGTCACCGTATTTATTCCAGAGATCTTCAGCAGGATTATTTGCCAAAGAAAAATGAGGATTGGCAGTGATCAGTGAATTGGGATTTTGATCCGTATGATTGTCTGAAATCCAATCTACCCCACTGAAGTAAGAAGCATTCACTTTAACAGCCCAGTTTTTATTGAAAACTTTTGCAAACCGAATGGCACTTTCTCCCAGAGAAGATATTTTATGACTGACATTGTCCACATGATTAACCCCACCACGAAAGTAAACACTTATTCCCTGGGAGGTAAAAGGATCTTTTGTCTGGAGGCTTGCCAACCCGTTAATGGCATTCATCCCATACAGGGCAGATGCCGCTCCCGGAGTCACTTCCATAGACTGAATGTCCAGTTCGGTGGGACCTATTGCATTTCCCAGGGGTACTCCCAGTGTTGCAGACTGTACATCTACGCCATCCACCAGCTGCATAAACCGGAAATTATTAGGTGAATTGAAGCCTCTGGAATTGGGGATCTTCAATGTGAGACTCGAGGTCAGCAATTGAAGTCCTTTCACATTTTCCAACGTTTCATAAAAGGAAGCTGCCGGGCTCTCTCTGATGGTTTTGATATCAATTTTTTCAATGGCTATCGGAGATCTTAATATTTTTTCAGGAAGCCTTGATGCTGAAATAACAACAGCATCAATAATGGTGTTCTGAGGATTAAGCCCGATGGTTATTTTATTGGAAGAAGAAAGAACTTCAACCGTTTGACTGCTAAAGCCGTCTTTATTAATCACCAATCGGAATGGGATGGTAACTCTTGTTCTTATCTTAAAATTACCCAGCTGATCCGTTAGTGCTGTGTCTTCCGTATTTTCTATCTGTACTTTTACAGAATCAATACCTTTTTTTGTACCGGTATTTTTGATCATTCCGCTTAATTCAATAAGCTGCTGCTGTGCTTCTGCCAGGTTAAAAAATAGAAATGTAAAGGCAATAATACCTGCTTTTGGCAGAAAGGTTCCTTGTTTTTTGTTTTTCATTTTTCTTCATTTTTTAGGTTGAGAATGAAGCTGTCTGAACTTTTTTAATAAAACACCATATTTTTTTACCACAAAACCTTAAACACTTTAGTTATTTTCAAGTGAAAATCTTGGTGTATAAGAAGTACACTTATTTTCTTGAAAAACTCAGACTTCCCTAAGTATTCCAATTTAGGTACGGTATATTTCCCTCCTACGAAGGGGTGACAAACCAGAGGTCTGACGGGGTGGTTGACTACATTATAAAAGTTTAAAAACAGCCTGATTAGTATTGTGATTTGAAAATCAACAACACATACACATTCGTTCGCCTAAAAGAAGAAATTGTTGGTTTAGTTTTTTCCGGTCATAAAAAAGGCTAGTCATATTTTCAATTTTAGTTTTTTTAATAAAGAATGCTTGAGCCTAAGGGGCTTTCAGCCACAAAAGAGACAAAAGATTATATATAAACATTTGAGTTCACTTAAGTACGTGTACAATAATGCCTTGTAAAAGGTCCACTAAGTCTTCTGAAAATCTCTCATTTTCCTGAATATTCCCATTTAGCTACGGTATATTCCCCTCCTCCGGAGGGGTGGCAAATCAAAGATTTGACGGGATGGTTGACAACAGTATAATTTGTGGTTTCGAATAAGATGCATACTATTATTTTCAATGTAAAGTTTGTAAGTAACGGTACGAAAAATCACCAAATGTTTCTTCTGTATGTCTTTTGTTTACATAGATCCCGAAAAGTTCATCCAAAGTGGTAAGAATCTCTTCTTCGCCAATATTTTCTTTAAATTTTGTATTAAGGCGCATTCCCAATCTATCCCCTCCAATATGAAGATTATATTTACCATAAGCAGTCCCTACAAATCCGATTTCCGCATTAGGAGATCTTCCACAGCCATTGGGGCATCCCGTCATACGGATGGTGATGTCTTCCTTCAAAAGTCCATGTCTTTCAAGGATAGGCTCTATTTTAGTTACTAAAGAAGGCAGATAACGCTGTGCTTCCGCTAAGGCCAGTGAACAGGTATTTAAGGCTACGCAGGCAACAGAATTTTTACGAAGGGCACTTGCCTGATCGGTATAATCTGAAATCCCATATTCTTGAAGAAGGCTTTCAATTTCAATTTTATCCTCCTCATTGATGTCAGCAAGAATAAGGTTTTGGTTACAGCTGAAACGGAAATTAAGTTTCCCGGTTTGGGCTATTTTTAATAACCCTGACTTTAAAGGATATTCCTGGGTATCTAAAACGCGGCCATGTTCTACAAACAAAGTATAAAACCATTTCCCTTCATGATTTTGAATCCAGCCGTAGCGGTCTTTTCTCTGTTCAAACTTAAATTCTCTGGCTGGCTCAAAGCTAAATCCTGTTCTTTTCTCAACTTCGGACCTGTACTGGTCAATTCCAAGTTTATCAATTGTATATTTTAATCTTGACAATTTTCTGTCGCTTCTGTTTCCGAAGTCTCTTTGTACTGTGATAATTTCATAGACCGCCTGCAGTACTTTTTCCTCAGTATCTACAAAACCAAGAACAGAAGCAAGACGGGCATAGGTAGCTTCGTTTCCGTGAGTAGCCCCCAATCCTCCTCCGGCAGCAATATTATAGCCAACAATTGTATTGTTCTCAATAATGGCAATCAAGGCGATATCATTGATGAAAACATCCACATCATTATTCGGAGGAACTGCAATTCCTATTTTCAGTTTTCTGGGAAGATATCTATCCTGATACAGTGGATCTTCTTCAGCTTTTCGATCTACAATAAGCTCATCATCAATCCAGATATCATAATAAGACTGAGTCTTCGGAAGGCACATTTCACTGATCTTGCCGGCTAGCTCATAAGCCTCCTGGTGTAGCGGTGATTCAGAAGGATTGGCGGTACACGTTACATTCCTGTTGACATCTCCGCAGGCTGCGATAGAATCAAGATGCTGCAGATTGAAACTCTGAATGGTTGGTTTCAAATGTGACTTTAAAATACCATGCAGCTGGATGGTCTGCCTTGTTGTAATTTTTATGGTTCCGGTAGAATGATCTTCTGCTGTTTCATTCAATCCTATCCATTGATCTGAAGTTAAAAATCCCCCGGGAAGTCTTAATCTTATCATATAAGAATACAGCCATTCCAGTTTTTTAGAAACCCTCTCTTCCCTTCTGTCTCTGTCATCCTGCTGATACATACCATGAAACTTGATCAGGGTCTGATCATCTTCTCTGATGGCGCCTGTAAAGTCATCGGAAAGGCTTTCCTTTAATGTTCCCCTAAGGCCGTTACTCCCGGTTTTAATTCTTTCTACCGGTGAAAGGTTATCTTTATTGCTCATAATTGTTTCTTTTAATTGTCCATCACAGTTTAATAAACATCCTTGGCATATCTGCCACTCAGTTCCATGTCTTCCAGATAATGAATAGCCTGTTCTTTACTTCGTTTTCCCTCACGCTGAATGATATTGAGGAGTGTTTCTTGCACATCTCTACTCATAGGTTCTTTAGCGCCACATACATACACAGAGGCACCGCCCTCAAGCCAATGGAAAACCTCCTGGGCTTTTTGCTCCAATTTGTGCTGTACATAGATTTTTTCGGCTGTATCCCGGGAAAAAGCAAGGTCTAAATGAGTGAGGCTGCCTGTTTTCAGGAAGTCCTGAAGTTCAGACTGATAAATGAAGTCTGATACAAAATTGCGGTCTCCGAAAAAGAGCCAGTTTCTACCTTCTGCACCTATAGCATCCCGTTCCCAAAGGAATGATCTGAAAGGAGCAATGCCGGTTCCGGGGCCAATCATGATAATATCTTTATCGGCGTCAGGTAATCTGAAATGGCCGGCATCCTGAATATAGAAATCTACAATCTCCCCTTCAGTAAACCCACTTAGAAACCCACTGCACAAACCGCTGTGCTTCTGATGGTCAACAAAGAATTCCGATTTGGCAACGGTGATATGAATTTCATTTTCACCATGAGCCTCCAAAGAAGAAGATATGGAATACAGACGCGGCGCCTGACCTGTTAAGATCTGAATGATTTCTTCAAATTCTTCAGCTGTTTTCACAGGATAAATTCTCAAAAGATCAAGAAGACTTAAACGTACTTCAGGAATAGAATGCCCTGTGATCTTTGCATATTGGCTGACTACATTTTTTAAGAGATAGCTGATATTAAGGTGTTTGCTGAGGAGTTCTTCTACACTGTCCGTTACTTTTGCGGTTTCAATGTTCTTTTTAGGATCAATCCCTGTGAGGCTGATAATTTCCTCAACCACTGATTTTGAATTGAAAGGGATAATACCCAGTGCCGCACCCGGCTGATATACAAGCGGTTCATCTGTTTCTATCTCAATATGATAGGTTTCTTTTTTAGAAGTAATATCATTCAGATTGATCAGAGAAGAAACCGTTCCCCGGTATTTCTTTCTTCCTGCTGATATTTTGGGAGCAGAGCTGTTCTTTGACAGGTTATCGGAAGTTTTATTCACGGTTTCAAATACCTGTTCTATCCAATGGGCGGCTTCCTGCTCATAGTCTATATCGCATCTTTTCAAGGGAATAATACGTTGCCCTCCTAATATTTCAAAACGGTAATCTACCTCTTCGCCAGTTTTGCAAAACTGAGGATAACTGCTGTCACCCAGAGCTAAAACCCCAAATTTCAGATCGGTGAGATTGATTTCATTCTCATGGATATAATCGTAAAATTTCTTTGCAAGAAGAGGCGGTTCTCCTTCTCCCTGTGTACTGATGATAACAAAGAAAAATTCTTCTTTACCCAGATCTTTTGGTTTATACTGGGAAAGGTCTGCCAGTTTAACCTGAATTCCCTTTTTCTTGATAATTCCCGCTAAACCGGTCGCCAGCTTTTTACTGTTTCCGGTTTCCGTACCATACGCTAAGGTTATCTTTTTTACAGTATTCTGATGGTTAACTTCAGTTGATAAAGGTGGTAAGGTAGCCGTGAGTGAAGATCCACCGGCAATACCTGCCAAATAGCCACTTGCCCAGATGGCTTCATCTCTGGAAAAATCACCGGAGATCTTTTTAAGGACGTTCAGTTTAGTTTCAGACAGCATATTCAAAGAAATTTTGAGTTTTTGATATAAGACTTCCGTTTTCCACCGATTTAAAATATAAACCTTCCTGTTCTGCATTTTCCAACCATGAGAATTCTTCATGAAGATGTACTATTTTACCAATGATCACCAGCGAAGGTGAAGCAAAATTTTTATTTCCAAAAGTTTCATTAAAATCATCAAATGAAGAGGTATACACTTTTTGATAAGGTGTAGTAGCCTGCTCGATAACCGCTATTTTTTTGTCTTTAGAAATTTCAAGCTGTTTCAGCTTTTCTACAAGATCTGTAAGATTTCCTTTAGACATATAAAAAACAAGGGTATCATTGGTAGCAGCCAATTCTTTCCAATATTCTTCAGTAAGAATTTCAGATTTATAATAGGTCAGAAATCGGACAGATGTTGAATATCCTCTTGCTGTCAGAGGCATCCCTGCAAATGCTGCTGCTCCTAAAGCGGCTGTAATTCCAGGGATGATCTCATAGGGAATATGGTGTTTTTTTAAAACCTGCAGTTCATCCAGAATATTGGAGAATATGGATACATCTCCTCCTTTAAGCCTTACAACTGTTTTATTCTGAAGAGCATAATCAACCATCAGGGTATTGATATGAGTCTGAGGAGTAGATGCATTTTTACTACATTCTTTGCCTACGTAGATGACTTCTGTATTTTCATTGACGTAAGTTTCCAGGATCTCGGGACTTACAAGACGGTCGCATAAAATGACATCCGCCTTGGCAATGGCTTTTACGGCTTTTACGGTAATCAGTTCAGGGTTGCCGGGCCCTGCACCGATAAGGTAAACCTTTGGTGATTTTATAATTGTTTTCATTGAAAGTCGGTGTTAGTTGGGGATTTTAGAAGAGTCCTTCTACAGACAGATACCTTTCTCCGGTATCGTAGTTGATCGTAAGGATTTTAGCGTTAGACTGTATTTCAGGTAAATGTTTTGCTATAGCAGCTAAAGCAGCTCCGGTAGAGACGCCTACGAAAAGGCCTTCTTTTTTTGCTGCATTGATTGCATATTCATAGGCTTCTTCTTTACCAACGGTAATCACTCCGTCCAGAAGACTAATATCTAATATGGAGGGTACAAATCCGGCTCCTAAGCCCTGTAAAGGATGTGGTGCAGGACTTCCTCCACTTAATACAGGAGATAATTCCGGCTCTACAGCGAATACTTTTACATTGGGATAGGCTTCTTTTACCACTTTTGCAATGCCGGTGATATGTCCCCCGGTTCCTACTCCTGTAATAATATAATCCAGGCCGTCAGGGAAGTCTTTTAAAATTTCCTGAGCTGTAGTTTCTGTATGGATATTTACATTGGCGGGATTATCAAACTGTCTTGGAATCCATGAATTGGGGGTTTCCTCTGCCAGTTCGTTGGCTTTTTCAATGGCCCCTTTCATTCCTTTTTCCCTTGGAGTAAGCACAAACCGGGCACCATAAGCTTCCATGATTTTGCGTCTTTCAATACTCATGCTGTCAGGCATTACAAGAATAAGTTTGTAGCCTTTTACTGCAGCAACCAATGCAAGGCCGATTCCTGTATTTCCACTTGTCGGCTCTATAATGGTGCTGTCCTGGTTTAATAATCCTTTGGCTTCTGCATCTTCAATCATAGCCAATGCAATTCTGTCTTTAATGCTTCCTCCGGGATTGCTTTTTTCTAGTTTAATCCAGATTTCATGATCTGAATTGAAAAGCTTATTAATTTTTACGACAGGCGTATTCCCAATCGTTTCCAGTGTATTCTGAAATTTCATATCCAATATAATTTTTTTGTTTTCTGTTTTATATAACAAAGGTTAGTGATTCCGGTAATGAACTGTTATCCTTTATTTTGATTTCACTTTTATGATAAACCAGAGAATGAGACGGAACATCCTGTGTGATCCAGACATTTCCTCCAATAATACTTTCTCTGCCAATGGTTGTACTTCCTCCTAAAATAGTGGCTCCCGAATAAATAATCACATGATCTTCAATATTGGGGTGTCTTTTCTGATTGGCTTTTTCTTTGGAAACATTCAAAGCTCCAAGGGTGACTCCCTGATATATCTTGACATGATTTCCAATGACCGTAGTTTCTCCAATGACGATCCCTGTTCCATGATCTATAAAAAATGATTTCCCAATGATGGCCCCTGGATGAATATCAATCCCTGTTTTACTGTGGGCATATTCTGAAATGACACGTGGCAGTATCCTAACCTTCTGATTCCATAGCTGATGGGAAATACGATATACATAGGTGGCAAAAAATCCGGGATACGCAAGGTATATTTCTTCTATAGATTCTGCTGCAGGATCAAATTGCAGGATAGACCGTGCATCCAGCACCAGCTGATCATAAAGTTCAGGTAAAACCTCAAAGAATGTATTCACATTAGTTTCCGCTTCTTCTTCACTTCCCGTTATTGTAATGATCATATTAAAAAGGCTGTCATGCAAAGCTGCAAAGCTCTTTTTCAACTGATCCTCGGTGTCGATTCTTTGGGGAAGAAAAAGCACCTGATACAAATCTTTAACGAAAGCTTTGGTTTTTGTTTTATCAAAGAATTCATGAGTCGTATTTTGTTTACTTTGATGGATTCTTTTGATTAAATTATCGTGGGCTGCCATTTTTTTATTGAATTATACAGGCCGCAACGGTAGAATTGGATGTTTCATCCACTAAAATTGCAGATCCTGTTTTTTTATTATTGATGAAACTGTCATAGACCAAAGGCTGTGCTGTCCGGAGTGTCACTTTCACAATTTCATTAAGCCTGATCTCTGTATCTGTCTTTTCCTGAGTAAGGGTATTAACATTAATCTTGTAATCTACCTCCTTTACCACAGCCTTTACCAGCCTGCTGTTTTGCTGCAATACATATTTATTCCCCGGTTGCAGGGGCTTCTGATCCAGCCAGCATAAGAGAACTTCCAGATCTTTTTCTGTATTCGGAAGCTGTTCTTCGGTAGCAAAAAGATCTCCTCTGCTGATATCTAAATCGTGAGTAGTATGGATAACGGCAGGCTGCCCTTCAAACGCTTCTCCTTGTTCCTCTCCGTTGATCTCAATTTTAGAGATTTCAGTGATCAGGCCTGCCGGAAGAATATGAATCTTGTCTCCTTTTGTAAATTTCCCACTGATGATCTGCCCTGCGTAGCCTCTGTAATCATGCAGTTCCTCTGTTTGAGGTCTGATCACATACTGAACCTGGAAACGGTTCCCGGTATTCAGTTCTTCATGCAGGGTTACCTGTTCCAGATAATCCAATAGAGAATTCCCATCGTACCAATCTGTTCTGGAAGATTTTGAAACGATATTATCTCCTTTCAATGCTGAAATCGGGAAATAGCTGACATCATTCAGTCCCAGATTATCCGCAATTTTTGAATAGTCGGACTTTATTGCATCAAAAACATCTTCAGAATAATCTACCATATCCATTTTATTGATGGCTACTGCTACTTTTTTCAGTTTTAGTAATGATGCGATGATAGAATGTCTTCTCGTCTGTTCGATCACTCCTTTACGGGCATCGATAAGAATAACCATCAGATCGGAATTGGATGCTCCGGTAATCATATTCCGGGTATACTGCACATGGCCGGGAGCATCAGCAATAATAAATTTTCTCTTTGGGGTTGAAAAATAGCGGTAAGCCACATCAATAGTGATTCCCTGCTCTCTTTCTGCACGTAAACCGTCTGTTAAAAGCGCAAGATCTACCCCGTCTTCGTTTTTGTTTTTAGAATGTTTTTCAAGTACTTCAAGCTGATCCTGTAAAATACTTTTACTATCGTAGAGCAGTCTTCCGATCAGGGTACTTTTACCGTCATCTACGCTTCCTGCTGTTATAAATCTTAATATATCCATCTGATTTAATTATAAATAATACGTGATAAATAATAATTGATCGAGAGTGTCTTCCATAAATTATTGATCAATTCTCTTTTATCATCAATTAGAAATAGCCTCCTTTTTTCCGGTCTTCCATTGCGGCTTCTGTTACCCTGTCATCAATACGGGTTTCTCCACGTTCTGAGATTCTGGTCGCAACAATCTCTTCGATGACGGCATCAATAGTTTCGGCCTTAGATTCCACTGCAGCAGTACATGTCATATCTCCTACGGTTCTGTAACGGATCTTTTTTGTTGTTACTACATCTTCGGGTTCTAAAAAGACATGTAAAGAGTTTGCAAGCCACTGTCCGTTAAAGTCTACCACTTCTCTTTCGTGCGAAAAATAAATAGAAGGCAGTTCAATTTTTTCTCTTCGGATATAGTTCCAAATATCGAGTTCTGTCCAGTTACTGATGGGAAAAACCCTTACATTTTCTCCTTTATGGATTTTTCCGTTAAAGATGTTCCATAGTTC
Organism: Chryseobacterium sp. KMC2; assembly: GCF_016756935.1. Taxonomy (NCBI): domain Bacteria; kingdom Pseudomonadati; phylum Bacteroidota; class Flavobacteriia; order Flavobacteriales; family Weeksellaceae; genus Chryseobacterium; species Chryseobacterium sp. KMC2. The sequence goes on along the minus strand of NZ_JAESIT010000006.1, from coordinate 192,518 downwards.
AGGACGCTGAAGTTTGGGATCCCATTGCCCAAATTCATCGCGGACTGAGAATATTCTTTCTTTAGCACGGGCTTTTTCTTCATCTCTCCTTGCTCCTCCGATACAGGCATCAAATTCAAATTCTTCAATGGTATCCAGCAAAGTATAGGTCTGCAGCCAGTTTCTGCTGGGGAATTTACCTTTAGCCTCAGTGAGTTTTTTACGTTGTATCGTATCTTCCACTTTTCTTGCCACTAAATTAACATCCAGCTGCTCTACCAGCTGATCCCGAAATTCCAATACCTCCGGAAAATTATGTCCGGTATCAACATGTACAAATGTAAACGGGATCTTTCCGTGTATAAAAGCTTTCCTTGCCAGGTGAGCCAGCACAATACTGTCTTTTCCTCCGCTGAATAATAAGGCAGGGCGTTCAAACTGTCCTGCCACTTCTCTTAATATATAGATCGATTCGGACTCCAGCTGATCCAGATAATTTAAATGATGTATTGACATTTTTTCTTTTTTATTGATGAATATGTAAACCGCATTCTTTTTTGTTGGCATCTTCCCACCACCAGCGGCCTGCTCTGAAATCTTCTCCTTCTTTAATGGCTCTTGTACAGGGCTCACATCCTATGCTTACAAATCCTTTTTTGTGAAGAGGATTATAAGGCAAATGATGTGTTTTTACATAGTCTGTTACCTGTTCTGAGGTCCAATTGAGAAGCGGATGAAATTTGATAATTTTATTATCCGGGTCCCATTCCAGCTGCGGCATATGCTGTCTGTTGGCAGAATGCTCTGACCGAAGTCCTGTGATCCATACTTTGTAACCTTCCAATGCTTTTTTTAAAGGATGTACTTTCCGGATTGTACAGCACATCTTCCTATGCTCTACTGATTGATAAAATGAGTCAGGCCCGTTTTCTGAAACAAAAGACCTTATTTCTTCCGTATCCGGATAATAGACTTTGATATTCTTTTTGAAAAATGCTCTTGTATTGGTCCAGGTTTCATAGGTCTGTTCAAAAAGCCTTCCTGTATCCAATGTAAAGATCTCTACCTCCAGATCTTTTATCAGATGCGTGATGACCTGATCTTCATAGCTGAAACTGGTCGAAAAAATAACCTTCTCAGGGAATCTTTCTGCCAGAATTTGAAGACCGCTATTTTGGAAAGAAGCCACAGGGACCTCTTTCAGAAGTTGATCAAATTCTTTTTTCAGATTGTTTTCCATATCCAATTGAAATTAATTACTGCAAATATATATAAAATTCTATAACTCCTATCAAATTAGTAGAATTTAAATGAAAAAAAATTAATCTTTGTTGATAAACTTAGTGAGAGTGGCCTCCATCATGCTATTTCTGGTTTTTTCACGAACGATAATAAGTTCATTTCTAAGATAGCAGGTAGCTTCATCTACGCAGTCATCGCATGCTTCGTAGAAGTTTAAAGATACACAAGGAGTAAGAGCGATAGGCCCATCAAAAATACGGTAAATGTCTGCTAACGAAACTTCATCAGGGGATTTAAGCAAATAATATCCTCCAACTTTTCCCTGTTTGCTGTTAACGAGCTTAGCTCTTTTAAGTTCAAGAAGAATTTGTTCGAGAAATTTCTTGGGAATGTTCTCATCCAATGCAATAACGGAAGTGGGCAGAAAGCCTTGATTGTAATTTCTTGCTAATCTGACCATTGCTTTCAGTGCGTATTTGCAACGTTTCGACATCATAATTCCTGCAAGTTATAACAAATTATCTGATAAATGAAATCTAATCAGAAACTGGTTTATAATTAAGTGATAAAAGAGATAGACTTACTGAGTGTTTCAGTTTGTTATTAATTTCAACCCTTATAGGTTTTATAAAATAGGCTGTCGAAAAGTTCACTTAAGTTTAAGGAAATTAAAAGATTGCTAAAGTATTTCTAAACCTTATAGGTTTTAGAAACCTATAAGGTTTGTGTTTCTCAATACCATATTGAATCAATATAAACCATTAAGAGATTACCACAATTAAATATAAGGCAAGCCGTAAACAGCCTGTTGAGAAGTTTATTTAAGTTTAAGAAAATCTTGATTTTTTAAAAAATAGTACAATTGAAGGACTGAACATTCCCCTCCTCCGGAGAGGTGGCAAATCTTCGATTTGACGGGGTGGTTTATTACACTCTGGTTAGTTTTCCTGTAAAACAAAATAAGCCAGTACCCTATCCTCTCGTTGCAGATTTTCGATTCTTTGAAAACCGCTTTTTATAAGAACTTTTTGAGATCCTACATTAGCGAGATCGGTTACCGCAACAATGTCTTTCTGTTGGTTTAAGGACAGACAATGTTCCACAAGTGCTTTACATACTGTGGTTCCAAGGCCTTTGCCCCAATAATTTTCGGCTAAAGTATACCCTATTTCTATCTGCTCCGGATGATCAAGGAAAACTCTGGCCAGGCACATTCCTACAAAATCATTGTTTTGTACATTGAATATTCCCCATCTGCTGAAAGGTCCTTCTTTATAGTCTGATAATGCCTTTTCAAACATTTCTTTATATTCTTCAGGTGTTTTATAGGGCAGGTATCGGGTAACATTTTCATCTTCAAACAGATCGAAGAACAAAGTAAATTCCTGAGGTGCAAATTCACGGATGATGATTGTATCGTTTTTATAATACATAAGAATACGGTGTCATATAATTTGAAATGAATGAATAAAAATAAGTAAATAAACTAAGAACTGCTAGCAAAATAGATCATATTAATGAAAAAAAATGGGCTTAAAAATTAAGCCCAATCCATATTTACCCCATGAATATCATCTTCATCATTCTACTGTTTTTACAATAGTATTTCGTTAATAGTTTATTTAAAAAGTTTTAAACCAATCTGTTACTGCTTTAAAATAATAGTCGGGAGGCTGATGCCCCAGAAGACCGCCACCACCAGAGTATTGTCCACCCTGGTATAAGGTAAGCTTTACCTGAGACGTTCCGGAATAGGTTTCGGTAATATCTCCTTGATTTCCAATGGCATTTGTGGTGTATTGATTCTGGTTTCCTCCATTTTTCAATATCCAAAAATCAGCTTGCTGTATTCCGAAATCACCGTCAATACTATTGCTTCCAAAATGGTCATCATCCAGTCCAAAGAAGATCCAGACTGCTGTATTTCCCAGATAATTGGGCTCATTAATATAACTTCCATTATTTTCAAACCAATAAGGTCTGTTGGAGGCAACCGGAGCAATGGCTTTGAATACCCCTTTCAGAAAATAAGCTGTAACATTGGCCATATCACCTCCCCAGGAATGGCCTGTCGCGAAAATACGGTTGTTATCAACTGAATACGTATTCTTAATGAGTTCAAGAAGTTCTTTGGTAAACTGAATATCGTGCATCCCGTCAAAAGGAGCAGCATAATTTCCTAGTGCCCAGCCTTTGTCGTTTCCCCAGTTATACTTCTGGTCAGGGTAGACAAAAATGGTATTATCCATCAGTTTTTCCAACCCGGGTGTATTGGCATTCCAACCCTTTCCCAGCCATTCATACATTTCTTTCCCTGTTGAATCGGTTCCTGCAAAAATAAATAGAACACGGTATTTTTTTGTACTGGAATAATTGGCCGGCAGAGAGATATAATAGCTTCTTTTATCTCCGGCGGCCGGAGAAAAGGTATATTCCTTTTGCCCGCTTGTTAAAGAATTTTTGGAAATAACTTCTGAATTCGCAAGCGGTTGAGCATCTGGTGCTAAAGTGGCCAACTCTTTGGTTTCACAGGAATAACAAAACAGGAAACAGAGCAGAAATACAATCTTCAAAGTGCTGATTGCCAAAAAAGTGAGTGTTTTCATATCTATAATTTTGTAAATGATGTTTTTGATTAACTGAATCGTTCAGGGTTAAAAATGTTGATATCAACAGATGGTTTCTGTTCCTCTGCAATTTCGGAGACTGTTTTTCCAAAGATTGGGCCAAGGCTTAGTCCCATCTTAATCCTGTACCATTTCAAAAATACATACAGTTAAAATAAAATCTTTTACTAATGATCATATTGTATCGATATAGCGTTTGATCCTATTTTTTAATGAATTTTTGGGAAGATTTTCCTAAAGATGTTTCAATATCAATTAAATAAGTTCCGCTTAGGAAGTGTTTAACATCAACCTTATCACCAATAACTTTAGCATTCATTTTTCTTCCAAACATATCATGAACAGAAATTGACTTAATTTTCCCTTTTGTTTTAATATTCAATACATCAGAAACTGGATTTGGATAGATGGATGTTTCTGAGTTTGTTGTATCAACATCTGCAGTGGATAATGATAATGCACAAGGCGTTGTAATACTGCCATATGGTTGTGTATTGTATCCAAACTCAGTTACAGAATAACCTGAACCATTGGTCCCAACAATCAGTTTGAAATAGCCGTTAATATTGTAGCCTTCGAATTGGTTTCTAAAACCAACGTAAGCGGTTTGGCCAGACCAGTTAGTGTATGTAGGGGTGTACACGTCAAGTTGTCCAGGAGTACCAATTGGGTAACCTATATTATTTGCATTAGTTATAGTGGTGCAAGCAGGAATTAGACTAATATTTCTTGTCCCTACCCCACATACTAATCCTTTCCAATAGGTTTCAAATTTTAATTGATTTGCTCCATAGTACCAAGCGCCATATCCTGCATCATCACTAAGCTCCGGGTTAATGATAAAATATTTCCAAGTTGCCCCGGAGTTGGTTGTTACTGTTGTTGCTGTTGGGTTGGCATAACTTTCCAGAGGAGTTCCTGTAACTATTTTATAGGGATTTTTGTAAGAAAAAGTTAATGCCAAAGCTGTAGTTGATCCTAATGAAGTTACGCCTCCTGTTATAGCCCGATCTAGGAACGTAATTGATGAATTCAGGACCTGACTTTTAGGATGACTGGTTGCCGCACCATTTATGGTAAGTGTAGCAGTAGTAGGGCTTGTAACTGCTATAGTTGCTGTTAGTCCTGCTGGTAATGAAGAAGTGAAATGTGTTCCTGCAGTAAGAGTTGTTCCATTTGGTACGGCAAATGTTGCTCCGTTTAGGGTAATGGTTGATGTAGGGACAGATGTTACTGTTCCATCTAATGACACGACTCCATTATTGTTTAAGTTCTCTGTAAATGTACTGTTGCTAAGGGTTAATTTAGGTGGAGTATTGGAAACTCCGGTTGCGGCTAAGTTGGCAGATTGCCATAAATTTATTCGCGAAGGATGATTTAATGCTGCTAGCATTCTGTAAATTTGTCCATTGGTAAACATTTTATAACAACCGGAAGAACCGTTGTATCCCATATAGTTTTCAACGTTCACTTTTTGTCCAAGACAATTGTTACCAGTTGTACATCCTAATCCGGAAGAATTATTTTCTACAGGTGTGTCAGCAACTCCATCACCATCATTAGTTGGGTTTGCAGTTGAACATGGAACATTAAACGTGTGCTGAAGATTTAACCAATGCCCAAATTCGTGGGTAAATGTATCAGAAAACTCGTTTGAAGCCACTGTTCCTGCAGCATTAAATATATAACGTCCATTATAAACAACTCTGGCTGTATTTACTGAAGTCATGTATGAATCCGGATACCAGGCAACTCCTGATTGATATAAATCTTTATTAGAATATAGATCATTTTGTATATACACATTCATATACTTTGTATTATCCCATGCATCTGCGCCAATTTCTGCATCATATCCACCTCCATTGCCATATCCACCTTTGAAGGGGTGAAAAATCACTCCGCTTGTTGCTTTTCCAGTTGGATCAATTTTAGCTAATCGAAATTCAACACTTAATGCTCCTCTGATAGATTGGAAATCAGGATCCACAGTATTTGAATCAGTATTGATTCCATTGAAATTTAAGTTGATTTGTTCCAGCAAGTCAACTACTTTTTGGTAATTTACTTTTACATTACTTTGAGATTCTCCATAAACATGAAAAACCACAGGGATGATGTAGGTTGGATTGTTGATCCTATTATTCAATGAATTTTTGTTTGATCCCATTTTTTTTATGAAATCTTGGGTGTATTTCTCAAAATTTTCATATTCAGCCCTAGATTCCGGGTGCAGTTCAAAATGTTTTTTCATCATTTCATCTGCTTTACACTCATGAGGTCTATTTTCTTGAGCAAAACCTATTATTGGAAATAGGAACATAAATAATACTGATTTAATTTTCATGATTTTTTGGATTTGTTTGTTAATAAATTATTTGAATAATCCAATTGTTTCGGGCTTAATCAACCTAATTTAATTGGATCTAGAATGATTTTAACTTGTCTGTAAATTTTGATAGTCAATACCTCTCATGCTTTTGTCTACAACTTTGCCATCCTTTATCATAAGTTCTGTGGGATAATGCTTATTCCATGATTGCTAATTTCCTGGAACTCTTTCTTTAAAAAATTTTAAACAGGTTCAAATAGTAATTTTTTGTGTGTGTTATGTGATGTTTTTTTAACTAAATCTTTCAGGGTTGAATATCTTTATCTCAACCGTTGGCTTTTGGTCATTGGCAAGTTCTGATACTGTTTTTCCAAAAATGGGTCCTAAACTTAAACCCATCATTCCACCGCCGCCTGCGATAATCAAGTTTTTTAATTGGGAAGATTGTCCTAAATAAGGAAGTCCATCCGGAGCGCAAGGTCTGTACCCAAACCAAGTGTCAGATTCTTTAGGTAATTCCACTTGAAAATCAGGAAGATATTGAGGGATAGACCCAACAATTCCTTCCACTCTTTTTATATTAATTTTATCCTGATGGGAAGCCAGTTCCATAGTGCCACCAAAGCGAATCTGCCCACCCATAGGGGTTACCGCTACCCTTGCCTCCAGTAATAAGGCTGCATGTTCCATTGTATTGACAGGATTTACGGGCCTATGCATGAATGAATAGCCTTTCCCCGGCATTAAATGGATTTTAATACCTGCTTTTTGGGCCAGTTCAGGTAAAAATGAGCCTCCTGTCATTACAAACCGGTCTGCGGTGAATCGGCTGTTATTTGCTATCACAGCTTTAATATAGCTTCCGGAAGTTTCAATGCCTGTTACTCTATGCTGAGTATGGAAAATGACACCATTACTTGTAAGGTAAGAGATCATTTGCTTCATCAGTTTCATCGGGTTCATATGCCCGTCACATTTGTAATTGATTCCTCCGATAACATCCAGTTTTGTGTTGGGCTCCAGTTCCTGAATTCCTTTCTGATCCAGAATATCAACTGCTAATCCTAAATTAATGGCTTTGTGGGCAAGTTCTGTTTCTTCTTCTGCTACTTTCTCAGTTTTATAGAGCATTAAAATACCGTTCTGGTTAAGCTCAAAGTCAAATTCCTCTTTTTGAGCAATTTCATTGTAAAGTGCACTACTGGCCAGATTAAGATCCCGGATTGCTGATGCCGAGCGATCCACATGCTGTTGGTTGGAATGTTTTAAAAACTTTAATCCCCATGATATCAGTTTGGAATTGAGAGAAGGCCTGACATAAAACGGACTTTTGCTGTCAAACATCCAGCGTATTCCCTGGGCAACCACACCCGGAGCTGCCAATGGAGTAAAATGACTGGGAACAATCATTCCTGCATTGCCATAGGAGCAATTATTGGAAAGATTATTCTGCTCCAGGATTTCTACCTGCCAGCCTTTCTGTACGAGATAGTAGGCCGAACTTAATCCTGCGATACCTGCACCGATAATAAGTGCTTTTCCTTTATTCTGTGTCATACGTTTGTTTACATAACCTGAAATCCCTGCCAGTAAGGATCTTCATCATCAATAATAATCTGATTATAACCGGTAATTCTTGCCCAGCCCTCAACTGATGGTATAATAGCCGGTTTTCCGTCAACAGTGGCTGTTCCTTCAATTCTTCCGATAAACTGAGAGCCGATATAGCTTTCATGGATAAATTCTTCTCCTTCTTTCAATTTTCCTTGAGCATACCACTGGGCTATTCTTGCCGAAGTTCCGGTGCCACAAGGTGAGCGGTCTAAAGCGTTTTCGCCCACTAAAACTGCGTTACGTCCGCTGGCTTTAGGATCGGTAGGCTGACCTGTCCATTGGATGTGGCTTAATCCGGTAATGTGTTCGTTTTCAGGATGGATAAATTGATACTTCTCATTGAGTAATTTTCGGATCATTTTCCCGTAATGAATAAGCTGGCTGGCTGTAAAATCAGAAATATCTCTGAAATTTTCCTGAGGGTCGATAATAGCGTAAAAGTTTCCGCCATAAGCAACATCTGCGTGTATTAATCCAAGATCCGGGCATTCCACTTCCAGATTTTCAGCATACAGGAAAGATTTTACATTTGTCAGCTTTACAGATTTTACTTTTTTTCCTTCCTGCACATAGTCTATGAGAATAAGTCCTGCAGGGGTTTCAAGGCGTAATTTTCCGGGAATTTTCGGAATTACCAAGCCTTCTTCTATGGCTATGGTTACAGTACCGATAGTGCCATGTCCACACATAGGAAGGCATCCGCTGGTTTCAATATATAAAACCCCGATATCATTATTTTCGTCAATAGGAGGATACAGAATACTTCCACTCATCATGTCGTGTCCTCTGGGTTCAAACATAAGTCCTTTGCGGATCCAGTCGTATTCCTTCATAAAGTGAAGCCGGCGCTCCATCATGGAGTTTCCCTTTAAAATAGGTCCTCCACCTGCAACAAGACGCACAGGGCAGCCGCAGGTATGGGAATCTATACAAAAAAATGTTCTGTTCATGTTGTTTGCAATTTTAATGATCCTGAATTCACTTCTCCATCAACTATTCTGCGGATTTGTAGCGGATTTTCATCTTTCAGTTCTTCCGGTAAAAACTCGTCCGGCCAGTTCTGAAATGAAATGGGGCGAACAAACCGTTTGACGGCATCCGGTCCTACGGATGTAAAACGGGAATCTGTAGTAGATGGAAAAGGACCTCCATGCTGCATGGCATAAACCACTTCTACCCCTGTAGGCATTCCGTTGAATAAAAGCCGGCCACATTTATCCTTCAGAATATCAATTAATTTGATATTTAGACATACATCTTCATGTGTAGCTGCTACGGTTATGGTTAACTGTCCTTTCAATGCCTGGGCAATCTGCAATATTTCTTCAGGAGTTTCACAAGCTACAATAATACCAAATGGCCCGAAAACTTCTTCACTTAATATACTATTTTGAATAAAATGCTGAGCCGTAGTTTCCGTAACCATAGCGCGCCCCTCCCATTGATTGACTTCTGTAGTTGCTTCTGCAATGACTTCCACTCCCGGCTGTACAGCAGCGATACTTTTCAGTTTTTCGAAGTTCTCAAAAATACCTTTGTGCAGCATATTCACAGGGTTGATTTCCTGAATTTCATTTTTTAATGCGGCAATAAACCGGGTAAGATTTTCACCTTTTAAAGCAACAAATACTCCCGGGTTGGTACAGAACTGCCCAACACCCAGTGTTAAAGAGGATGCATATTCTTTTGCCAGCTCTTCTGCCTTATTTTCCAGTATATGTTCAAAGGCAAATACAGGATTGATACTTCCCATTTCTGCAAATACCGGAATAGGATTTTCGCGGCGGTTAGCGATATCAAATAAGGCTTTTCCTCCACCGAATGACCCTGTAAATGCTACAGCATGGATATCTTTATGCTGGGTTAAATAAGTACCGATCTCATGAGAGACTCCGGTAATATGGCTAAAGACTCCCTCCGGCCATCCGAATTGTTCCACAACAGCGGTTATAGCATCAGCCATTATTTGAGAGGTTTGAGGATGTGCAGGATGAGCCTTTACAATCACAGGACAACCTGCTCCTATAGCACTTGCGGTATCACCTCCAGCCGTAGAAAAGGCAAATGGAAAATTACTGGCTCCAAAAACCACTACAGGTCCAATGCCTATATTATATTTTCTTAAGTCTCCTTTTTGTTTGTCAGCTTTTGCAAGATCAATTCGGGGTTCTCCATATATTCCACTGGCTACTGCTTTTGCATAAGCCCTCCACTGTCCTGTTGTTCTGGCTTTTTCACCCGTGAGTCTTGCCAAAGGCAATGAAGTTTCAGCATGAGCCGTTGTCAAAAGTTCTTCTCCTAAAGCTTCAATCTGATCGGCAACAGCATTCATAAACGCCGCCCGTTCTTTTATGGTCGTATTCTTAAGGAACTGATAAGCTTCCGTAGCCCTCTGAATCCTTATCTCCATATTTTCTTTTGATGTTTCTACAATCATAGCTTTATGTATGGTGTTAATCTAGTGCCGGGCGGTTGCTTCTGCCCTCTTCAATGATCTTTTTAATTCTTGCTGCCTCCTCACCTTGCAGTTCAAGACGGGGCGCCCTTACATAAGGACTACTTATGCCTTCCGCGGTGGCAGCCAGCTTGATATACTGAATAAGTTTAGGGTGAATATCGAGTTCCAGCAATGGCATGAACCATCTGTAGATGGCAACAGCTTTATCGTACTCCCCAGCTTTAACGGAGTTGTACATGGCCATGGTTTCGTTGGGAAAAGCATCTACAAGTCCTGCTACCAATCCATCGGCGCCCAGCATTAATGTTTCAAGACAGATGGTATCTACTCCACCAAGAATTTTAATTCTTTTTCCGAAACGGTTAATCATTCTGGTTACGTTAGCCAAATCTCTTGTAGATTCTTTAACCGCCTGAATAGTTGGGTATTCTATAAGTTCATCAAACATTTCCAGCGTTACATAAATTCCGTAATCAACAGGATTGTTATAGATAAGGATCGGAAGGTCTGTAGCGGTGGCTACTGCTTTGAAATATTCTACAACTTCGCGGCTGTCTGCCTTGTAACGCATTGGGGGAAGAAGCATTAATCCGTCAGCTCCCAATTCTTTTGCTTTTTGGGCAAAGTTTACGGCATTTTTGGTTGTATTTTCAGAAAGGTTAAGGATAACGGGAATTCTGCCCTGTGTAATTTTTTTTGCATATTGAAGAAGTTCAAACTTTTCTTCAGTTTCCAGTGCACTGGCCTCTCCTAATGTTCCGGCAAGGATAATCCCATGAACTCCGGCTTTAATCTGGGCTTCTGTATTAATCGCAAACATTTCAAAATCAATCTTTCCTTCTTTCGTAAAAGGAGTTAATACAGCAGGATAAATCCCTTCCCAGTTTAGTTTTGTACTCATATCAAATAATATTTATTCAAAACTAAGTGAATTTCAAAACGGTAAATGTTAATATTTTAATTAATTCTGACCGTATTTTAACATGTAGTTATTCGTGGTCAAAAGTAGCTTCTTTATAGTGCTTCAAATATTCTTTAGGAGAATATTTCATAATGGATTTAAAAACACGGTTAAAGTTGGTAAGACTGTTGAATCCGCTGTTAAAGGCAACGGAAGAAATACTGTATCTGCTGCTGGATGTTAATAATCTGCAGGCTCTCTGTACCCGTAATTCATTAAGATATTGAATATAAGTAATCCTGGTGTGTTTTTTAAAGGATCTGCAAAATGCCTGTGGAGTCATGCAGGCTTCTTTAGCAATGGTATCAAGAGTAAGTTTATGCTGGGTGAAATTTTTCTTAATATAGGATTGAGCATCTATAATTCTCTGGTCATTGTCAGAAATATGATTAGGAAGATTCTTTTCCGAAGATAATGGGATATGGAGATGCCTGTTTTGCATCAGATGGTTTAAAATCTTTATAAAATCTATAATCTGTTCTACTCCATGTGTCTTCTGTAGGGCTGCCATGCTCTCTCCTACGCTTGATTTCAATTTTGAAGTGACCTGAAATCCTATTTTTGAGTGTTCAATGAAGTTTTTCAACTCTTCAAACTCTGGTAAGTCAAAAAAAGCGGATATTTTTTTATTGGGATCGAAGAAAATAGAGATAGCATGTACTTTTTGTTTTTCATTTTCAGCAAAATCACCTTTGAAAACGTGCGATTGATTAGCTCCCAGATAGAAAATATCTCCAGGCTCAAAAGCGAAAAGGTTCTGTTCTATGGCAAGAGTACCATGCCCTTTAAGGATCCACATAATCTGTGTTTCGGTATGGCGATGGAAATAAGGATAAAAATTAGGCATAATATCTTCCTGTATGCGGATACTTTTATTGGTGTCGGCAGGAACTGAAAACTGAAGACTTTTCATACAATCAAAACTTTATAGAGACAAATTATATAGGATGTTAAAATATTGCCGAATTTAAGCAAAATATGAACATTGAATATCATATTAAAATCCAAACTTTACATATTATTTATTTTAGTGAACAAAGCACTACAAATAGTACAAAATCGTAACTTTAAGCCTTTAAATAAAAAAGTATTCATAATATATGTTTTCAGCACAAACTTATCAAGACAGAAGAGCAATATTACAAAGCAATGTAGCTAATGGAATTTTACTGTTTTTAGGAAATATAGAGAATCCTGTGAATTTTGAACACAATCCTTATTATTTCCGTCAGGACAGTACTTATTTATATTATTTCGGGATTCAGGAACCCCGGATTGCAGCTATTATTGATATTGATGAAAATAAGACGATTGTTTTCGGAGACGAATTAAGTATCGATGATATTGTATGGATGGGCAGGCAGGAAACATTGAAAGACAAAAGCCTGAAAGCTGGTGTAGAGGAAACTTTACCTTATGCTGAGCTTTCTCAGTACCTTCTAAAAGCACAGTCTTCCGGCAGAAAAGTGCATTACCTTCCTCCCTACCAGTCTTCCAATAAAATTTTGGTGGCAGATCTTCTAGGTATAAAAATAGCAGAATTACAGCCTTCTGTGGAGATGATCAAGGCTATTGTAAAACAGCGTTCTATAAAGGAAGCCCAGGAAATAGTACAGATAGAAGAAGCGGTCAATGTATCTAATGAAATGCATCTGCTGGCCATGCGTATAGCCAGACCTGGCCGTAAAGAATATGAAGTGGCTAATGCGATCCAATATCTTGCAGCCAACAAAGAATGTGAGATGTCTTATCCTCCTATTGTAACGATAAACGGAGGTATCCTTCATAATCATTACCGTCTTAATACACTGAAAGAAGGGGATCTTTTCTTAAATGATTCCGGAGCTGAAACGGCGATGGGATATGCCGGTGATTTAACCCGGACGTTCCCAGTAAGCAGCACTTTTACTACAAAACAAAAGGAAATGTATGAAGTGGTACTGAATGCTTTTGAGAATGCCCAGCGTCTCCTGAAACCGGGAGTACGATTTAAGGATATTCACCTGAAAGCATCCCAGCATCTTGTAGAAGGTCTTATTGACCTGGGGCTGATGAAAGGAAATCCTGAAGAAGCTGTAAAAAACCATGCCCATACTCTATTTTTCCAATGTGGGTTAGGTCATATGATGGGACTTGACGTACATGATATGGAGGATCTTGGGGAACAATATATCGGTTATACCGAACAAGAACCCAAGGATACCAAAACATTTGGGCTTAAGTCTTTACGCTTAGGAAAAGAATTAGAATCAGGATTTGTAGTAACGGTTGAACCCGGTATTTATATGATTCCTGAATTGATCGATATCTGGCAGTCTGAAAATAAAAATGCAGACTTTATTAATTATGATAAGGTCAATGAGTACCGAAATTTTGGAGGAATCCGTGTAGAAGATGATTTCCTGATTACTGATGACAGCTACAGACTTTTGGGGAACGGACTGATTAAAACGGTTGCAGACATTGAAAACTACTGTGCAGAACATTTAGATTAATTGAAATACTATATATGAAGAACATAAAAAAAATAACCGTCATTGCTTTATATTTCCTGTGCCTGTCGCCATTAGCTGCGCAAAAAACACAGTGGACACCTGATGGCAATGCTTATTATTCATTTACTAAAAAAGGAATTGAAGTTGTTAACGTCCTGAACCCCGGAAAAGATCAGACTTTTTTAAACAGCAATGAATTAATTCCTTCCGGAAGCTCCACTCCTTTACAGGTACAGAGCTTTCAGGTATCTCCGGATGAGAAAAGTTTATTGGTTTTTGCCAATACTCAAAAAGTTTGGAGGGATAATACGCGTGGAGATTACTGGATTTTTGATAAAAACACTAAAAAGCTCACCCAGCTTGGAAAAGGCTTACCAACTGCCTCATTAATGTTTGCCAAGTTCTCTCCGGATGGCAAAAAAGTAGCCTATGTTTCTAAACATAACATCTATATTGAAGATCTTTCAAACAATCAGATCAGCAAAATTACCCAGGATGGTACAGATGGAATGATCAACGGTACTTTCGACTGGGCTTATGAAGAGGAATTTGGAACTCAGGATGGTTTCAGATGGTCTCCGGACGGAAGTAAAATTGCCTACTGGAAGCTTGATGCAAGAGAAACCAAAAATTTCCTGATGATCAATAATACAGATAGTCTGTACTCATTTACGGTTCCTGTGGAATATCCGAAAGTTGGGGAAAATCCTTCAGGCTGCAGTATCTGGTTTTATGATATAGCCTCCCAGTCATCAAAGAAGGCTAATATCGCAGGGGATGAAGTACAAAACTATATTCCGAGAATGGAATGGGTACTGGATTCTAAATCTGTTATTCTGCAACAGCTGAACAGAAAACAGAATCAAAGTAAAATTATTGTAGCAGATGCCGCTTCCGGAACTGGAAAAACAATTTACACTGAAACAGATGCCGCATGGATTGATATAAAATCCCGTTGGAATGACAATGATCCTAGTGGCTGGGACTGGATAGACAATGGTAAAGAGTTCTTATGGCTTTCTGAAAAAGACGGATGGAGGCATATTTATAAAATAGACCTGAATGGGAAAGAAACATTGATTACAAAAGATAATTTTGATGTGATAAAACCGGAATTTTTTGATGTTCCCAATAAACAGATCTACTTTTTGGCTTCTCCTAAGAATGCCACTCAGAAATATCTGTATAAAGTGAGCATGAAAGGAGGTAATGCACAAAGGGTAACTCCTGAAGCGTATTCGGGCTCTAATAATTATACGATATCCCCCAACGGAAAGATTGCGATGTTTAATAACAGCAGCGTCAATGCAAGTTCTGTAGGAGCGGTAGTATCCCTTCCGGATCATAAAGAGCTTGTGGCTGCAAAAAGATCAGCAAAGGCTGATCCTGCAAAATCTAAAGCAGAATTCTTCCAGATTACAACACAGGATGGAGTGACCCTGGATGGATGGGTAGTAAAACCTAAAAACTTTGATCCTAACAAAAAATATCCTATTGTTTTCACAGTATATGGTGAGCCTGGATCGCAAACCGTAACAGATAATTTCTATACAGGCTGGAATTATTTATACGTTGGGGATATGGCTGAAGACGGTTATTTATATGTTTCTCTTGAAAACCGCGGAACACCTGCTCCTAGAGGACGCGAATGGAGAAAATCTGTTTACCGTAAAATTGGTCAGCTTAATATCCGTGATCAGGCAATGGGAGCTAAAGCTTTATTTGCAAAATGGCCATATGTAGATACCTCCAGAGTAGCGGTATGGGGCTGGAGCGGTGGAGGTTCTTCCACGCTAAATCTTTTGGGACAATATCCTGAAATTTACCAGACTGGAATTGCGATTGCTCCTGTAGCCAATCAGCTATTCTATGACAATATCTATCAGGAAAGGTATATGGGACTTCCACAGGAAAACAGAGAAGATTTTGTAAAGGGTTCCCCACTGGCTTATGCTAAAAACCTTAAAGGAAATCTTTTATTGGTTCATGGAACAGGAGATGATAATGTGCATTATCAAAATACGGAAGTATACATTAATGAGCTGGTGAAATACAACAAACAGTTCCAGCTGATGTCTTATCCTAACCGAACGCACTCTATCAGTGAAGGAGAAGGAACATCACTCCATCTGGCTACCATGTTTACCAAGTATTTAAAAGAACATTGTCCTCCGGGAGGAAAATAATATAAAAAATACCAGATACATTGATATCTGGTATTTTTGTTTTAAACAGGATTTATGATCTGATCTTGTTAGTTATAAATTGTAAGTCAACCCTACATTTCCTATTCCTTTATATCCAAAACCTACTTCAGCATTTACACCAAGCCTGCCTCCTAATCTAATTCCTAATCCCGTAAGGTGGAAATTAACATGTGAAATACTTTCCGAAGGGTTCCTGTTCTTTTCCATGGTGAGTCCTAGCCCCACTCCCGAATACATGCGAAATTTTGACTTTGATATATAGTTGTAATCGCTTTTTACCGCCATCGTATAGTTGTGCGACTTTTCTGATACATGATCAGAGTATTCTCTCGTTATCTGTTGATATACGAAGTCTGTTCCAATCACCCATTTATCTTTTATTGCATAGTTATATTCAATAATAAAGGCACCGGAATTCCCTTTCTCATAAGGGCCATAACCCAATGTAAAAACAGTACTGAAAACATTAACAAAATCGGTGGTCGTTCCAAGTCCATATGCCACTTTTATCTCTGAACTTCCCTTAACTTGAGATATACACAGGTTACTGCCAAGAATTAAAAATAGCAAGCAAAAAGCTTTACCTACAGCTTCAAAAAAAAATTTGTTTTTCATTTTGCAAAATTAAAACTAATAATGCAACAGTATGGCTTTAATGGATTAGAATACAATTAGAGCTCACTTAAAATATGATTAAAAGGATTATAACAGATCAAGTTTTTAATGCATCCAAATATCTATGAAGAGTAAAGATACTTATTGTTTATTTTGAATTTTCATTTCTAGGAACAGAGGTACAAACTTTGTATCTTTAGCCCATGGAAAATCAGGAGGAAATAGAGAAACAAATACTGGAGATCGTTAAAGCGCAGCATGAAAAAGACGGAGGTAACAACGGTGTTACTTTTGGAGCTTTTGATCACATTCTCAACATGTCGATCGAAGACAGAAACGAAGTCTTGATGCGAATGGCTAAGGAAAAGAAAATATTTGTCTTTAACAGCTTAAATATGAGACGTATTACTCTGCCTAAATAAAAAAAAGATTCTCCGAGGGTTAAAAATCATAGAAGCCTGTTTTTTATAATGGTGCAAAATAATGTTCATTAAAAACTAAAAGTAAAAAATCATGTTAGCATTTACTACTGAAGAAAAAGAATTAATACTGTCAGCAATCAGGTACGAAAAAGAAGTACAAGATAGAGCTGATGAAGATGAAATTGAGTATGTAGAAGAAATAGAAGACGAAATTCAAAAAGAAAATGTTTTTATTTCCAGAAGGCAAATAGATTCCATTATAATCTATTTAGGATACTTACTGGATAGAAGAGATCAGTATGATAATGGAGAAGTGCTGCTTTTGGAGAGCAAACTGGAAAACTTTTCTAATTTACCGTAAAAATTGCGCCCTAATCAATAAATTTATTTTCTTTTAAATACAATCGTCCAGATAATCTGAAAGGGTTCTCCGTTGTACTTGTCAGTTTCTCTCATGACAATTTTCATGGTCGTTTTATCTAGCTGATCGATATCAAACTTTCGTTCATAATTACCACCATCGAATAAAGATAAGATTTTGTCATCAGGATCTAATGCATACGAAAAGTAAAGCTGCCCGCTATCGATAATAGAACCGTCAGCATTAAACTGCATGAGGTCTTTGTTGCTTAATCTATAATTTTTTACCGTTCGGTTTCCGTTTGCTTCAATTCCTTCACTCGTTGAAAGTACAGGCTGCCATTTTCCAACAATCATTTTTTTATACGATTGCTGATAAGGAATACTGAATGACAGTGCAGTACAACAAAAAATAACAACGAACAGGATCAGATTAAAGGGTTTCATCATATTTTATTTTTGGTGTGAAAAATGAAGTTAACTAATTTCCAAATGTAGTGACAATCTGTTTAAGTCTATGAAATTTGTTTTTATATCATTAATTTTGATCTGTCAACCGATAAACTTACTGATTTGAAATTACCTCACTCCTATTATTCTAATCAAGATGTCCTTTTTCTGGCTCAGAACCTTTTAGGAAAAGTTCTTTTTACAGAAATTGGTGATGCTATTACAGCCGGAATTATTGTAGAAACAGAAGCTTACTTTGGGGTGCAGGACAAAGCTTCCCATGCGTATGGAGGCAGACGTACAAACCGAACTGAACCGCTATACAGCCATGGTGGTATTTCTTATGTGTATTTATGCTACGGAATTCATCACCTTTTCAATGTGGTATCCTCTGTGGAAGATGATCCCCATGCGGTGTTGATCAGAGCTGTAGAGCCACTGATAGGGAAAGAAATTATGGAACACAGACGGAATATGCCCTCTTCTAAAGCTGCGATTTCCTCTGGTCCCGGATCGGCAGCAAAAGCATTAGGAATAGATCAGTCTTTTAATAAAAAAGACCTGACCGGAGATGAAATCTGGATCGAAGATCATGGTATTCTGTATAAGCCTGATGAAATAATAACCGGCCCTCGTATAGGGGTTGCTTATGCACAGGAAGATGCCCTTTTACCCTGGCGCTTTTTTGTGAAAAATAATAAATATGTAAGCAAGCCCAACAAAGGATAAGCTTGAAACGTACTATTCCTGAATAGCCTCATAAAACTCACGGTAAGAAGTAACAAGATCGTCCAGGGAAAACCCACGGTTTAAACCACTGGTATTAGGTAAAACCCATACCCTGGCTCCACAAAAATCATCAGACTGCTTTCCCCATAAAATTTCTTTCTTTTTGGAAAATGCCTTATACGCTGCCTTACCCAGAAATGCAATATACCTGGGCTGGAATTCTGTTATTTTTACCGTAAAAGCTTCAAGAGATTCATCAAACTCTTCTTTTGAAAGTTCATCAGCCCGGGAAGTGGCCCTTGCAACAGCGGTAGTAAGGCCATATCCGAAATCCAGAATAGAAGTATCATTGACCGCTTGAATTTCATAAGGCGTAAAGCCGGACTGATGGAGAACTCTCCAAAACCGGTTGCTTCTTCCTGAAAAATGATGGCCTTCATCAGCTGATTTCAAACCCGGATTTATTCCACAAAAAATAACATTGAGGTGGACGGCAATTATATCTGTTAACATAGTTGAAATGGGTCATATTAAGATAGAATATATCAGTTCTATCGGTTTTTACTGCTTAAAGATACCATATTTAGCTTAGTAATTACTTCAAAACAGATAACGTTTCATCTTGAGTATATTACATTCTATCTGTGATTTTTGCAGGGTCACATAATTCATTCCACTGAATACAAACAGGTTGTACTAATTTTACAACCG
This sequence comes from Chryseobacterium sp. KMC2, assembly GCF_016756935.1. Lineage (NCBI taxonomy): Bacteria > Pseudomonadati > Bacteroidota > Flavobacteriia > Flavobacteriales > Weeksellaceae > Chryseobacterium > Chryseobacterium sp. KMC2. Next base: position 173,316 of record NZ_JAESIT010000006.1, on the reverse strand, counting down.
CAACATAGATTAAGTGCCTGATGATCAAGAATCAATTGTCAGCTTAATCATGTTATCAGGATTGATAAATTTCAATCCTACATAACCTTAAAATAAACAGTATGAATTGGATGGCATTAGTTATTGCAGGAATTTTTGAAATCGGTTGGCCATTGGGGCTTAAATTATCTCAACAGCCTGACAGTAATAAATGGACCTGGATCCTATTTTCGATTGCCTGTATGACTGTCAGTGGTGGATTTCTCTGGTACGCACAGAAAAGTATTCCTATCGGAACAGCCTATGCTGTATGGACAGGAATCGGTGCAGTAGGAACCTTATTAGTGGGCGTTCTGTTTTTTCAGGATTCTGCCAATATTTTCAGATTATTGTCTGCCCTACTAATTGTAGTCGGAATCGTTGGTCTCAAGCTATTTTAATAAAAAAATAAGGCTGAACATAAAAATTGGCTTAAGATTATTGCTAATCATTAAGCCAAAACATTATTCAATACTTGAATAATAAACCAACCACATTATATTTTTATTATTGCTTAGTGCCTTCGAAATAAAATATTTTATCATTTTCAGAAGTCTTTTTGGTACTTATCTGCATTGCTTTTGTTGAAATAAGATAATTTATAGTTCCTTCGTTATCCACACCGCCAACACCTACTCCTACAGGATTTTGCACACTGATTACCTTTGGGGTAATAAATGAATAGTTCTCTCCTGCTTTAGCCTGTACTTTAATATGGGAATCATCTATTTTTGAGGCATTAATAATCACATTATAATAATCCTGACCACCACTGCTCATGGTACCCTTAAATGTTCCTGTTGCCGGATCTATGCTATGACCGGAGGAAGGAGTGGGATCGTCACCATCATTGCTCTTACAGCTCAGAAAAATGCTTCCTGCTAGCAGTATTAATAAAAATCTACCCATCATTTTTTGGGGTTTATTTACTTTCATAATTCAAATGTTTATTATTTACATGTCAAAATTGATTAAATTCAAAAGGAACATGAAAAAATATCTACAAATTGAAAATTCCTATCTATCAACATCTTTTGGGGCGAACTAAAAAGCCTGTATAAAACATACAGGCTTCAAAAGGTTTACAAAATAAATGATATGAAAAAATAAGAAACTCTATTTAATGAATATCCCAGAAAACTTTTGTGGTCAGTTTATCTCCACCTATGGCAGCAGCAGCTTTTGCATAATTGGTACCATTGGTAGTTGCTTCTAAAGTTGGGTACTGTAACCTTACCGGAACTTTTCCTTCTGCATTGGCAATAGCCGTTGGAGGAGCCTGTAAAGCAGGATAATCTAATCTCCTGTAAAAATTCCAGGAAACTACCGGATGATTATACATGGCAACCCATGCCTGTTCTCCAATAGATTTTTTCCAGTTGGACGCATTGTACGGATGGTCTGAGAGATAATTCTGTGCCTCCTGGGAAGAAAGCTTCCATTCCTGGAATGAAGCCTGAACGGCTGTATTATAAAGCGCCTCCGGGCTGCCGCCAATTCCAAATCGGGCAGCAGCTTCAGCCCTGTAAAAAGCAACTTCGGTATGAGTGATCAGATTTCCGGGTGTTACAGGAATATAGGCAAAAATCCCTGGAGCAGAAAAGTCTGAAAAAACTCCCGGCAAACCAATTTCCTGTCCAATGTAAACACCGTCTACATCCTGAAAATATTTTGATATTCTTGGATCAGAGGTTGTAATAAGGAAATCTACAAAAGGTTTTCCTCCGAAAAAATCATCTCTCCCACTGTTGGCCAGATTTTCAAATAAAGGATTAAAATTGGGGGTTTCAGCCTGATATCTGAAAATAGCATTTTGTGATTCATCCATGATCACTCCACCGGAGATTGCTGTATTAATGCTGGATTGGGCAAGTGTGGGGTTGATGTCAGAAACGGCAATTCCCAGTTTTAAAAGAAGGGAGTTGCCAAACTTTTTCCACTTTCCTATATCTCCTCCATAAAGGATATCCCCTGCCCCAAATGTTCCTTCTCCTTCCTCAAGGTTATTGATATCTGTTTTTAAACGAATGATAAGTTTTTCATAAATCTGTGTATCATCATCATAGGCAGGAAGCGGAAATTTATCATTATTAAGAGCCTGGCTGTAAGGAATATCCCCAAATATATCAGTCAGAGTCTGAAAGGTATAGACGGAAAGGATATCAATAATCGCTAATTGATTCTTCTTTTTTGCAGGCCACGAGTTCACTTCTGAAGCAGCCGGCTGATACTGTTCTAGAAGTTCTTTTGCTTTATTCAGGTTATTAAGGACATTTACATAATTATCACCCCAGATGTTATTAGAAACATTTCTTGCCGTAAAATTGTAGTTGCTTTCACTTACATATGTAGCCTCCTGCCAGTACTGCATGGTAAGCCTGAAGTTATTTTCATTGACACTGGGTGTATTCATATAATCGCTGAGCTCCTTTTCTGCATAAGTAATCAGAGGTTCAGGTGACATATTGTAAGCTACATTAGGATCATTATTAACATCCTCTGAGGTACAGCCTGTCAACAATACAGCCAGAAAAGATATAAGTATAATAGTATTTTTCATTGTAATAGTTTTTAAAAATTGACTTTCAGATTGAATGAGAAGTTCCTGGTGGAAGGCATTACCCCGGACTGATATCCTTGAATACTTCCTGAAGAAAGCCCAGCTTCCGGATCTGCATAAGGAAGGTTTTTATGGATGATCCAAAGGTTGCTTCCTGTAAACCCAAGTGTAAGGGCTTGAATTCCTGCGTTTTTTAAGAAGGTATTATTGAAGGTGTAAGAAATGGATACCTGACGAAGCTTTATAAAACTGGCATCATAAACAAAAGCTGCCACAGGTGGATCTGTTTCTAAATTCTGGCTGGAGATGGAACGGTCAAGGCGTATTGTATTGGGAATATAATGCCCCGGATTATTAGGATCCTGCATCACTCCCGGTAGAATAAGTCCCCCGCCGTTTGCTAAAGTATTTCTGACAGGATTTCCCAGGTCATTCAGGCCTACAGAATCAGGATAAAGCCCTGTTCCATATCCATAATACTGATCCAGAGAAAATATCTTACCCCCTTTTTTCCAGTCGATCTGGAAACTAAGATTGAAATTTTTATAAGTAAATGAGTTATTTAATCCTGCGATAAAATCCGACTGAAAGCTTCCTAAGTTGTGATTGCTGTCATCTGTATGGAGATAAGCTCCGTTGGTTCCTATAATTTTATTTCCATTGGGATCATACACGAAATCTGAGCCCCAGATGCTTCCATATTCTCCGTTAAGAGGTGCATTAATGCTAATTCCTCCCTGCAGCGTACCAATTGTGATGTTTTCAATACCTTCCCTTAAAGCAGTAACTTTGGTCTTAGGATTAGACCAGTTGATCATCATATCCCATGTGAAATTATTGATCTTCAGAGGGGTAATATTTAGCGAAACTTCGAGTCCTTTTGTCGTAAGTTCTCCTGTGTTCTGAATTTTAGCACCACTTCCTGTTGCCAGAGAAATAGGAAGCGGGAGTATCTGATCAAATGCTTTATTCCTGAACCACGCCAAATCAAATCCTATTCTGTTTTTAAAGAACTGCATATTGGTTCCTATCTCAATATTTTTCAGTTTTTGGGGAAGAAGATCTGCATTTCTTAACGTTGTATTGTAGGAATAAACGGGATTATTTCCAAAAGAAGCCTGAGCAATATATCTGTTTCTCAATTGATCGGCATTAGTATCCGAACCTACCTCTGCATAGGCTGCTCTTAGCTTTCCGAAACTTAACCAGTCTTGTTTCAGGAGGTTGGAGAAAACCAAACTTGCTGAGACCGAAGGATAATAGTAAGCTCCTTTTCCTTTAGGTAGAGCAGTCGATTGATCTCTTCTGAATGTTCCTTCCAGGTAATAGGTGTTTTTATATCCTAACGATGCCTGAACAAAAGCCCCGTAAATATATTTGGAATTATCTGTAATAATGGGCTTTGCAGGAGTAGCTGCTGAGTTGGAAATGGTGTAGAGATCCGGAATATATAATCCCCCTGAGGTAGTCTGTGCATTAGAATAATTGGTCTGAACATTGACGTTTCCTCCCACTAATGCCTGAATACTCAAATTTTCTGTAATATTCTTTTTATAAGTGGCTATCAGGTCATAATTGGTTTCTGTAAAACGAAGATTGGTCACGGCATACCCTGAAGGCTGTTCAATGGTATTAAAACTGAAAAATGCCGGAATAGAACCCACCGCTCGTCTTTCTTCAGTAATCATACTGTATCCGTCGATCCCTACTCTTCCCAGGATATTGATGCTTTTTGACAGGTCGTAACTCAGGCTGAAGTTTCCTGCAAAGCGTTCTCTTTTGTCATTCTGGTAGTTCTTATATCGGGTAAAATAGGGATTATCCCAATAAGCCGGCGACAGATTAACAGGAGATTTAATATTCCAGGTATAGTTTTTATCAAAAGTATCAAAAAGATATTTCTGGTACTGAATATCCACATTCGTGGGCCACCACTGTCGGAAATTACCCATAATATTATCGGTATATCCTGTAGAATTCCTTCCTTTTGTATTTTGTGTAATATAATTGGCAAAAATAGTAGCGGTAAGGTTATCTGTAATTTTATAAGAAGCATTTCCGCCAAAATTATTCTTCATTAAAGAAGAATTCGGCATGATATCCGTAGCGTTGGTATTGGAATAGCTTAACCTGAATGTAGCCCTGTCATTTCCGCCACTCAGGGCAATATTATTGGTTTGATTAATGGCTTTATCAAAAAAAGTAATAGGACCGTTTTTAGCCATAGTCCAGGGTGTTTTCTTTCCGAAATTTTGTGATTCGGGAATAAATGCGTCATATTGCCATACCATCAGATTAGGGTCATACGGTGCTCCATAGGAAGCGTCATGCCAGAAGATGGCCATGGGGCTATTTTGGTAGTTCGCAAAAACATTACCGAAATAGCCCTGTCCATATTGCGTCTGATATTCGGGAAAAGTAGATTTATCAACAGTGGAAACAGAAATACTTCCGCTATACTCCAGTCCAATTCCCTGAGTGTTTTTCTTTCCTTTTTTCGTAGTGATGATAATGGCTCCATTTTGAGCTCTAGACCCGTACAAAGCGGTTGCGGCAGCTCCTTTTAATACATTTATGGTTTCAATATCATTGGGATTGATGTCTGAAACAGGACTTCCATAATCATAACCTCCGCCTCCATTTTGCTGACCTGTAGAATTGATATTTCTGTTGATAATCGGAACACCGTCTACTACAAAAAGAGCCTGGTTATCTCCTAAAATAGATTTGTATCCCCTGGAAACAGCATCTATGGAACCTCCGAAATTGGTAGATTGCCTGATCTCAAGACCAGCGACTTTTCCGGAAAGATTATTCAGAAAATTGGTCGTTGGATTTCTGTTGATATCTTCACCTTTTACCTCTTGTGTAGAATATCCCAGGGATTTTTTTTCCCTTTTTATTCCCAATGCAGTAACAACAATCCCTTCTATATTCTGGGATTTTAGGCTATCCTGTTTTTCCTGGCTGAAGTATGTTCCACCTCCCATGAAAAAAACAACGCCGGCACTTAAAAGCTTTAACTGATATTTCATAACTATTGATTTTTATAACATGATTGTTAGTCAAAATTCAATAATTGGTGAAAATTATGATCAAGTTTATATATCAACAGCCTATTATCGTCTACTAAAAATAAATACGTATAAGATTGAGAATGTAATCCACGATAATCTTCTGCGATGCTAATGTATGATTATTACAGAATGATAAAATAATGGTTTGACGGGTATTTTTAAAATCCTGCCAGGGGTTTATAAGTCCTCCCCACCGGTAGTTTTTTTCCGTTAATCTGAATAACGTTTGCAGATTTTACTTCCACTTTTGAGAGGGATATAATATAAGATTTATGGATTCTGAGGAACATTTTCGGGTTCAGGCTTTCTTCAATCTTACTGATGGGCATTTTGAAAGTGAAGGTTTCTGCCTTTGTATGAATATTGATGTATTCCCTTAAACTTTCGATATAAAAAATATCCTGTAGTATAATTTTAATCTGCTTCTTTCCACTGCTGATAAAAATATAGTCGCGTTCAGCCAATTCCAGTAAAGCATCTTCTGCCTGCATCAGATGTTTGAATTTTTCAACGGCTGTAAGAAACCGGTCATAAGGGATAGGCTTCATCAGATAATCAGCAATGTCCAGTTCATAGCCTTCCACGGCATATTGATGGTAAGCAGTGGTAACAATGACAACAGGAGGGTTCTTTAATTTTCTTAAGAAATCAAAACCTTTTACTACGGGAAGGTGAAGGTCCAAAAACATCAGATCCACCTCATGAATACTCAAAAGATTACTCGCATAAACCGCATCGGCACATTTACCTACAAGGTTCAGCTCTTCATCCCGGGAAACAAAATTTTCCAGAATTTCTGCGGCTATAGGCTCGTCTTCTACAATAATGCAGTTGTATTTTTTAGAGGCTGGATGTATCATTGAAATTGATGGTTAATTGTACAATATATCGGTCAGTTTTATCTTCTACAGAAAGTATATGCTTAGGATAAAGCAACTCCAGCTGTCTGCGGATATTTTTCAGCCCCAGTTTGGTAGAATGTTCGTGAGATCTGTCTTCTTTCGAGTTTTCAATACAATACCTAAGAATTCCATCTTTCAATTGAATGTCAATATGAATAAAAGCTTCTCCCAAGCTTTCGGAAACCCCATGTTTAAAAGCATTTTCAACAAACTGGATCAATATTAGCGGAGATATTTCCTGTGACGGATTATCAATGTTCTCGTTAAAATTAATGGTAAGATGGCGGTGTCTGATTTTCTGGATCTGTATAAAATCCTGGATGTTTTCAATATCCTTTTTTATAGAAATATTTTTCTCTGCGGCTTCATAAATATTATACCTCATTATTTTAGAAAGCTGCAGGATAACATCCGGAGTTTCATCTGCTTTTTTAAGAGCCATTCCATAAATATTATTGAGGGTATTAAACAGAAAGTGCGGATTGATCTGAGCTTTCAGCATCGTAAGTTCCTGATCCAGTTTTTCGGATTTCAACTGGGAAAACTGGTCTTTCAATACATTTTTCTGTCTGGTGATTTCCACCCCAAAGACCAGCCCAACCATAAAAATGAGATCCATAAAAGAATTAAAGGCTACCAGTCCGTTGATGTACCCTGAAAGCTCTTTACCATCCTGTGTTTCTTCCACACCATAGATATAGGGGTACATTATATAATGGGTGAAAAACCGATGTCCCAACACCGCTATTACCACAATACCAATATAAAGAGCATATTTGAAAACAGTCTTGATATGTACCTTTTCATATACATATAACAAGGAATAGGCAAGCGGGATTTTGACCAAAAGATACCCCAGCTCCAGCATAAAAGTATTCTGAAGTCTTATTTGCCATTTGAAATCCGGGAACTGATATTTTGACCAATAAAAATCAAGATAAACTTCCAGGATATAATAGAGTATCCAAAAGAGCAAATGAATACGGAGCTTAGATTTTCCGATGGGTTTCAAAATTATTATAATTTAAATGTACAAAGTAATATTGTTCAGTCAAATATAAAAATATAAAGTCTACCAAAGTATGGTATTCATCTATAAACGACTTGTTTTTTTATGCTGATAAACAATAATTACGATGTCTTTTTAAAACGGATTTCTGGGAACATGAGATTGAGAAAGGAAAAAATCAACAGGAAATTAAACTCAACACCATTGGTGCCACCCCCCACAACAAACCAGCCGTTCTGCCAGTGAACATAATAAATTCCAAAGACAAAAATCAGGATATTACAGATGGCTACAGGCTTAATATACCGGTCAATCCAGATGAGTGGGACTGAAAACAAATGGATCAGTTTAACAGCCCAGGCAATATAAAGCCCTACAGGACTGAATCCTATGGCATCCAGATAATGGATTCCAAAATTATTGACATCGCCACTGAATATAGAAATCAGGCTATGCATTAACAAAATCACTGAGAGTGCAATACGGAGGAAGAAGCTTTTTTTCATAGAACTAAAGTAGGAAGCTCTAAGAAAATGTATTCTCAATTGTATATCAACAGCCTTTAAAAACAGATGAAAGTATTTTCCGGTTTATGCATACAAAAAAAGCAGTCATTGATTGACTGCTTTTTTATTTTAATGCTGACTTAGATTTTTCTTTAAAAAATCTTCCAGATCTTTTCCGTGAAGATTTTTAGCAATGATCATACCCTCTCCGTCTATGATGACATTGAAAGGAAGTTCATCTACTTCATACAATTTGGCAACCGGACTTTTCCAGAACTTTAAATCACTGATCTGAATCCAGTTAATACCAAACCGCTCTATTGCTTTTTGCCAGCTTTCTTTATTTTTATCTAAAGAAACGCCAAGAATTTCAAATTTGTTGTTATTCTCCTGCCCTGAATAGGTAGTATACAGAGCTTTCAGTTCCGGCTGTTCTTCTACACAGGGGGCACACCAGGTTGCCCAGAAATCAATTAACACCATTTTACCTTGTAAAGATGAAAGCATAAATGTACTTCCGTCTGCTTTAGTCATGGTGATTTCCGGAGCCTTCTTTCCTATTTCAATGTTGTGGTTTTGAGCCATCATCAATCCTGAGAAAACAGCACAAAATAATACAGTATAGATCTTCATCTTAATCATTTGTAGGATAATCTTTATCTAACCAATCTGTTTTAATATTTTTCGGAAGGTTCAGAAGCTTTGCATTTTTAAAGCCCATTTCCATCAGCAGGTTAAATGCCGGACGGATATTGGGACATTTTACAAAAGGACAGCATCCACAATAGATTACAATTTCTTTGTTTTTGGGAATATCCTTAAGGTAGTTTCTCAATTTTTCCAGATTCTCCGATTCGTGAGTTGGGCCTATGTCTACAGAACCTTTAATAATGGCTTCAGGTCCTACAGAAATAATGACAATGTCCTTAGTCTTATTCTTTACAATTCGGGAAGCCAACAATGCCGGGTCCATCAGCTGACTATCTTTCCATGGATCCTGTTTTTGCTGTGCCTGGCTCAGCATTGAGCAGACAAAACAAACCATGACAAACAAATACTTCATAGATTTCTATTTTTCACAAAGATAAATAAGAAGTTGACTATGGAAAGAGGAATATATCCGGAATACCGATTTATCTTTCAATTTTCTCTTAACATCAAAGTTTTTTGGGAGTGATATGAAGGACGTTTGCAGCTCCCGGTTCTATGATCAGCTGGGTTCCTGAACCTGTCTCATGCTCCCTTCCCTGAATAGCCGACCCTGTTGTCAACGTAAGCTTTCCCTGAAAAACGGGATGAGGAGGAGTAAGAGCTATTTCAATGTCCTCTTCTCCAAGTTGTATAAGGATTGTTTCTGCCTCGATCAGCTGCCGTGTACCATCTTTTGAGACCGCAAATGCCTGATATGAATTATTTTCCATTTATTAATATTTTCACAAAGATAGAAAAAGCCCCATCCTGCATTGGGATCGGGCTTGAAATAATTGAAAAATTTTATAATCAGCTGAATACACTTAAATTTTTAGCTATATCTTTTCCTGCATAAGGAGGAAATACATCAAGTTCCAGATCCGGATTTCCAATCAGCATAGCTTTAGTATTGCTTAAAGCATCAAATCCTGCTTTACCATAATATTTACCCATTCCGGCATATCCTACTCCACCGAAAGGTAAACTGTCTATCCAGCAGTGTAAATTCGTTTGGTTAATACAACCACCGCCAAAGGAAACCGAATGAAGAAAATAATCGATATGATCCTGGTTTTTACTGAAAATATAGGCAGCCAACGATTTAGGCTTACGTTTAATAATTTGGGTAATCTCTTTTAAATCTGAATAAACCATTACAGGTAAAACCGGTCCGAACACTTCCTGCTGCAATGCAGGGTCTTCCCAGGTACTCGGATAAAGAACAGTAGGTTCTACATACCGCTGAGCAACATTGAAGCGTCCTCCGATAACTACCTTTTCAGGAATGATATAGGAAGCCACCCGCTCTGCATCATGTTCACTGATCATTCTGGCGAGATCCGGGCTCTGCTGAGGATCATCACCATACATTTTCCGGATGGAAGCCTTTAGTTTGTCAATAAATTCTTCAGCAATACTTTCGTGTACATATACATACCCCGGGGCAATACACCACTGTCCTGAAATGGCATTATGTCCCCAGGCTATTCTGTCTACAGCAATATCAAGATTTGCCGTTTCATCAACAATAGTAGGGTTTTGTCCACCCAGTTCTAAAATGACCGGTGTCAGATTTTCTGCTGCAGCACGCATGACGACTTTTCCAACATTGGAACTTCCTGTAAAGAAAATAAAATCAAAAGGTAGTTGTAATAATTCTGTAATTTCTTCCCTGCCCCCTGTCACAGCCGTTACAGCTTCCGGTTCAAAATATTTAGGAATAAGCTCAGCAAATAACCGGGCCACGGTAGGAGTTGTGTTAGCCGGCTTTAGAATGACTGTATTTCCTGCTGCCAATGCTGCAATGGCAGGATCAAGTAATAACAATACCGGTGCATTGAATGGACCAATGACTAAAGTTACCCCATAAGGTTCTTTATAAATAATTCCACTGTTTCCGGTTGCCTCCAGACCTTTTGGAATATCAACCTTTTGAGGAGCCATAAGCTCTCTGAGATTTTCTTTATAATATTTTATTACCCCTAATGGTACTGTAATTTCAAATAACTGTTCAAAAGGAGGCTTACGGAAGTCCTGCTCGAGGGCTTTGCAAAAAACGTCTTGATTTTCTGTGAGGAATTTTTCCATCCTGTTGAGCTGATCCATACGCCATTCGTATGTTTTGGTAGCATCACTAAAGAAAAATTCTCTTTGTGTATCGAAAATATTCTGGTATTTGTTCATACGTATTGTGTGTTTTATATTATTAATAGGCTATTCTGATAAAGCTTCAATTACCAGTTGTGATGCAAGAAAACTACTGTGCTGCTGTTGTGCAGTAATGAGTCTTCCATCTCTCACAGCAAATGGTTCCAAAGGCCCGGCAACTTCAAATTTGGTATTTGGGTTTTTTCTGGCTTCTGTTTCAATAGTATAATCATTTACGGTCATTCCAAACATTTTATTAATAATATCCTCTTCACTGTCTGCAAATCCTGTCCATGTTTTACCATCTGCCAAAAGTTTTCCATTACTGAGTTTAACCCATAAAAGTAAAGATGTTCCATGACAGATAAGACAGGTAATTTTTCCTGCCTCATAAAAGTCTGCAATAAGCTTGTGAAGTTTTTCATCATCTTTAAAAGTGAGTAAGGGAGCTCCTCCCCCTGCAACACAAACAGCATCATAATTATTAATATCTATTTCCTCAATCGTTTTTGAATTTTGCAATAATTTTCCAAAAACATTATGATGGCGAAAACCGATACTAATCAAATCATTAGGATACGCGCCGTCCGGATTTTCAGGATCCGAGTGGGCGTCAAATTTCACTTCCCCTCCTTTTGGGGAACATAGATCGACATCATAACCAGCCTGTATAAAATCAAAAAAAGGACGTGTCATTTCTTCTGCAAAAAAACCGACACTGATGCCATGAAGAAGGGAGGCATTAGAAACTAAGCACAAAACTCTTTTTTTAGGATACATGTGTTTGGGTTGTCTTCTGATTATATTCTCATGTTCATTCATATTATATTTTTTTTGGATTGTTGAAGAGTTTCGTTTGTGTTTTCTTAAACAAAGTTATATAAATGAATAACTTATATACGGTGATCTTTTCGGAACTTTAGAAAATTCAATTATTTTTCCCGTTAATAAGAATTATAATACCCCATCTAGAAAAATTAAACATCTGAAAGTTGAAAACCATTCCTTTACAATAATTTTATCGGGCTAAGCGTAAATATTTTATACATTTATATAAAGTATTGTTCAATAAAAAATATTCCAGTAAAATGACAGATAAATTCCAACCTGATGCCATTATCATAGGAACCGGACTGGCCGGTCTTACAGCTGCTATGGAAATAACGGATGCCGGAAAGAAAGTCCTCTTACTGGATCAGGAGACTGAAGAAAATATAGGTGGACAGGCATTCTGGTCTTTCGGAGGCCTTTTCCTTATCAATTCACCCCAACAGCGGAGAATGGGAATTAAAGATTCTTATGAACTGGCTTTACAGGACTGGAAAGGGACGGCAGGTTTCGACCGGAAAGAGGATTACTGGCCCCGTCAATGGGCAGAAGCCTATTTGAAATTTGCAGCAGGTGAAAAATACAAATATATTTCCAGGCTGGGGATCAAATTGATGTTTATGGTAGGCTGGGCAGAGCGTGGTGACGGATCTGCCACAGGACACGGAAATTCAGTACCCCGTTTCCATGTCAGCTGGGGAACGGGCACAGGTGTGATAAAGCCCTTTGTAGAAAAAGCATACCAGGCCAAAGAGAAAGGTTTGTTACAAATGAAATTCAGACACAGAGTGACTGAGTTGATTCTGGAAAATGGAAAAATAAAAGGACTTAAAGGAGACGTCCTGGAAAACGACTCTCAGGAAAGGGGAATTGCTACGAATAGAAATGTAATTTCTCGATTTGAATACACGGCTCCTCATATTATTATTGCTTCAGGAGGAATAGGTGCCAATCACGAGCTGGTAAGAAAGAACTGGCCTGAGAGATTAGGACCTGCTCCTGAAAATATGGTATGTGGAGTTCCTTCCTATGTAGACGGAAAAATGATTGGTATTGCAGAAAATATAGGAGCTGATATTATCAATCGGGATAGAATGTGGCATTATACCGAAGGAATCCAAAACTGGAATCCTATCTGGCCTAACCACGGGATAAGAATATTGCCCGGGCCCTCCTCATTGTGGTTTGATGCTAAGGGAAAGCGTCTTCCAGCTCCTTTCCTACCCGGATTTGATACATTGGGGACTTTAAAATACATCCAGGATACAGGATTTTCTTATTCATGGTTTATTCTGACTCAAAAAATTATAAAGAAAGAATTTGCACTTTCCGGCTCGGAACAGAATCCGGATATTACAAATAAAGACTACTCTCTCTTTTTGAGCCGGATTTTTGGCAAAAAAGCTCCTGGACCTGTAGAAGCATTCAAAGAGCATGGAAAAGATTTTATCGTATCTGATCATTTGGAAGATCTTGTTTCTAAAATGAACCAGCTCGCCGGAAATCATCTTTTAAAGTATGAAAAAATAAAAGAGCAGATTGAAGCCCGGGACAGAGAACTGGATAATAAATTTTCAAAAGATACACAGGTCAATTATATCCGGAATACCCGCAGCTACCTGGGCGATAAGCTAGGCCGTGTGGCAGCTCCACATAAAATATTGTCTCCTGAAAATGGACCTTTAATTGCAGTACGCCTTAATATTCTTACCCGTAAAACACTGGGTGGTATTAAAACGAACCTTAACGGACAGGTTTTAAAGGCGGATGAAAGTATTATTGAAGGACTTTATGCTGCCGGAGAAGTAGCCGGTTTTGGAGGCGGCGGAATGCACGGTTATCGTGCTTTGGAAGGAACATTCCTTGGAGGATGTATTTTTTCGGGAATGAAAGCCGGGAAATATATCGCCGGATTAAAATAAGAACATTTGAACAGGGAACAATTATGAGTAGTTATTTTGACAATAAGGTTATTTGGATCACGGGAGCATCATCAGGAATTGGAGAAGCACTGGTTAAAGAGCTTACCGTGAATACTAATGCAAAGATTATCCTTTCTTCCAGGAAGGAGGAGCAATTATATGCTGTAGCAGAAAATACAGGGCTTACCCACTCCAGATATGCCGTGCTTCCTCTGGATCTGGCCCATTATAAAAGCATGCCTGATATGGCAGGAAAAGCAATAGAAAAATTTGGAAAGATTGATATTCTTATTAATAATGCCGGGCTTTCTCAGCGTTCTTTGGCCATGGAAACCGATATCGAAATTGATAAACACTTAATGGAAGTTGATTATCTCGGAACCGTTGCCCTTACCAAGGCGGTTGTTCCTTATATGATCAGAAACGGCGGAGGGCAGATTGCTGTAGTTTCCAGTCTCATGGGCATATTCGGAGCTCCGATGAGAAGTGGATATGCTGCTGCCAAACATGCGTTACACGGTTTTTTTGATGCCCTCCGTGCAGAATTATATAATCAAAACATCCTTGTTACAATTATCTGTCCCGGATTTATACAAACCAATATTTCAATACATGCGCTTACCGGTGACGGCTCGCTGCAGGGAACCATGGATGATGCCACTGAGAAAGGAATGCCCGCTGATGTTTTTGCAAAAAAAATGCTCTATGCTATAGAAAAAAAGAAAAATCAAAAAGCTATTGGCGGCAAAGAAGTCATGGGCGTTTATTTGAAAAGATTCTTTCCTGCTCTGCTGGCAAAAGTAATTCGAAAAGCTAAAGTAGTCTGAAGAAATTATAACTCCATATAATATAAAAAAACCACACAAAAAGTGTGGTTTTAATCGAGTATTACTATTTTTAGTATATTATTCTATAATGAATTTTTTGGTCGTTTTTTGTGTACCACCTAGTACGTTCAAGAAATAAACTCCTTTTTCAAGATGACTTGTGTTGATCTTGGTTTTTAATCCTTCTAATTTTTGTTGATGAACTGTTTTTCCTAACATATCCGTAATGGTAGCCTCCATAGAAGGTGTAAAATAATCAAGCTTTAAAGTAACATAATCTTTTGCCGGATTAGGAAAAATTGTAGCTGTAACGCTAGCCTCTTTCGCAATCTCGCTAGTAGCCAGATGCTCTGGTGCAAGCTTTACAACCCAAGCATCATAATCTCCATGATTTCCCGTCACATCGCCATTGTTGGACTTAGAACTTCCTGCAATCACATAGCCACCATCTGCAGTTTGAATGACAGAGGAAGCCTCATCACTTTCTGATCCTCCTATGCACTTTTGCCATTGAATATTTCCTATTGCGCTTAGCTTTACAGCCCAATAATCAAAAGAAGGAGGCAGTTCTCCAGGGCCTGGATTTATAGGAGCATGATATCCTGCTACCTGACCGTCAGTTGAAATGGTATTTCCTACGACCAGATATCCACCATCAGAAGATTGGATAATAGAATATGCTCGATCTAATTTCGTTCCTCCCAACGCTTTTTGCCATTGCAAATTTCCCGCCTCGTCTATTTTTACAATCCAATAATCAGTCCCCCCGTGATTTCCTGTTACATCTCCATCGGTAGAAAAAGACTGACCAGCCATAATAAATCCACCATCCGAAGTTTTTACCATAGACAATGCTTGATCCGGATATAATCCTCCAAAAGATTTTTTCCAAAAAACAACACCTCCATCAGCGTTTAATCTTAAGATCCAAAAATCCGTGTTGCCATGATTTCCTGTTATATCACCGGTGTTTCCTTCGGCATATCCGGAAACTACATATCCACCATCATTCATTTGAACAATGGAGTTGGCCTGGTCATCTCCTGTTCCACCAAAAGATTTTTTCCACTGAATATTCCCGTCAGAGTTTATTTTTACGATCCAGTAATCTACATAACCGTTATTTCCTGCTACATCACCGTTATTAGACATAGAACTTCCTGTGAATATATATCCGCCATCTGTCGTTGGGATTATTTTACTAATAGCATCAGTATTTGATCCACCGAAAGTTTTTTTCCAATGAATAACTCCTGCATCAGAATTTAATTTTAAAACCCATCCATCTTCGAGTCCATGATTTCCTGTTACATCACCATTATTTGAATTGGTAGTTCCGGCAACTACATATCCGCCATCAGCAGTCTGAATAATGGAGTTTGCTTGGTCATTTTCTGTTCCTCCCAAAGATTTTTGCCATTGAAGATTTCCTGTTGAATTTAATTTTGCGAGCCAGTAATCTTGTTTTCCGTGATTTCCTGTTACATTCCCGTTGTTTGAATTAGAATTTCCTGCCATCATATACCCGCCATCAGCGGTTTGAATGATGGAATTTGCATAGTCTTTTCCTGATCCTCCTAAAGATTTTTGCCATTCTATAGCTGGAGCTTGTGCCATACTAGAGCCTGAAAAAAAGATACCTGCCAATACAGGGATCGTTTTTTTGTAATTGAATTTCATGGTTTTTAGTTTTTTAAATTTTGAAGCGCAAATGTATCATTAATAAAAGAATAAACCTCTATGTTGTACAGGTTTTTACTCCTGTTGCTATATATAGCAGGTTTTATTTATGAAGAGTAGACTGGAAGGCTGTTTTTAATATGAAGAAATCTATTTTTGCAGATATAAATATTCTTCAATCAGTAAAATGTATCCGTTTTCAGGTAAAATGTCTACCTGTTTTGAAAATAGCTGACTGTACATTTGTATCATAAAATAATCAAAGTGTTAATCACTAAAAACAAGTATTATGATTCAGTCAGTTACATTTAAAAATCTTAACCGGAACGTAGCAGCAGATGTGTACTTCCCACCTCATTTTGATGACAATAAAAAATATGCAGCGATTATCAGTGCACATCCAATAGGAAGCTGTAAAGAGCAGACCTCAGGAAATATCTACGGACAGGCATTGGCCGATGCAGGATTTGTAGTATTGACATTTGATGCTTCATTTCAGGGAGCCAGCGATGGAGAACCCCGTTTTATTGAAGATCCTACATTAAGAGTAGAAGACTTCCGTTGTGCCTGTGATTATCTCGTAACCCTGCCCTATGTAGATGAGAAACGTATCGGAGTATTAGGAATCTGTGGCGGTGGCGGTTATGCTATTAATACAGCGATGACAGAGCGTAGAATTAAAGCAGTAGGAAGCGTTACAGGAGTTAATTATGGAAGACTTTGGAGAGAAGCATTCGGAAACTGGAATCCTATTGATGCTTTGGAAAAGATTGCAGAACAGCGTACAGCGGAAGTAAGAGGTGCAGAACTTCGTGTAGGTCAGTTTTTACCACCTTCTGTAGAAGCTGGAAAAGCTGCCGGAATTAAAGATATTGATGTATTGGAAGCTACGGACTATTATAAAACGTCAAGAGGAGAAAAGCCACATGGAGCAACCAGTTACCTGTATTCCCGAAGCAGTGCTGCTGTAGGCTGGGATGCTTTTTATCTGGCAGAAGTTTTATTGACACAGCCATTAATGGTAGTTATTGGAGACAAACCAGGAGGATTCGGAGCTTACAGAGACGGATTGGAAATCATGAGAAGAGCCAGATCAGAGAAAAAAGAACTGGTAATCGCGGAAGGATGGTCTCATTATGATTTGTATGACCAACCGGAGCCTGTAAAAATAGCCCTGGACCGACTGATTCCTTTTTATCAGGAGAATTTATAAAAAAACAAAGCGTCATTCCCATGGAGTGACGCTTTATTTTTTAAGACAATTATTCAACAGGGTTAAACATTAGTGGGTAAAAACATTCACCTAAAAGGTTTTTATCAGTCCTATTCCTACTGCATTGTTCTGATAAAACGGCATCACCATTGTAGATGATAATGCTGTGTTTTTAGTTTTATTTTTTCCGCGGAGTAAATGATCAATTCTTGGATATAGCCAATACGCCAATTCTGTTGAAAGGATTCCAAATCCAGTTCCTGCAACGACGTCTCCCAGCCAGTGTTTATCATTCAGCATCCGGTATACTCCGGTGAAGATGGCAAAGGGATATCCGGAGAGACTTAACAAAAAATTGGTGTCTTTATATTCCCTGAACATAAACTGTGCATTGGAAAATGCTGTTGCAGCATGTCCTGAAGGGAAAGACATCGTATTGGAACGGTCAGGCCTCTCTTCTTTGACCATATATTTTAAAGGAAGGGTAAAAGCGGCAGCAATCAGCTGTGACGAAGCATAAATAATGGTGCGGTCTCTTAAGTTATGCTTTCCCTTTACACCTGCCAGATTGAGTCCGTACACGATAAGTCCCGGAGCATACTGTGTATAATCATCAAATTTTATCCGGGTAGGTTTGTGTTCATCGATTTCAATTTTAGTATCTAAATTGATTTCTCTTAGTCCTCTTACTGTTAAGCCTGCTACCCCATACCCAATAAAGGCTGCCGGAATAATCAGGCTTTTATAATTCAGTTTGCTTTTTTGAACAGCAGTTGTGATACTATCATGTATTGGTTTCTGAACTATAATCGTGTCATTATTGTTTTGTGCACTGATTGTACTGATAGCTGACATTAAAACAATGAAATAGATCAGCATTTTTTGACGTTGTTTTTTCATCCTGGATTACATTTGCAATTTTTACTTCTTTATTAAAATTTATAACTATACCCCAATCTTACGACCTGAGTTTCATAATAATCGTTGCTGGTATACGCGAATCCCATTCCTTGGATTTTTTTCTTCATCACCATTGTATTGAGTATATCAGAAGCATTCAAAACTATTTCTCCTTTTCCTTTCTGAATGGCTTTTTTTATACCTAAATCCATAGAAAACCTGGACCTGATTCGTCCCTGGGGAATAATATCAGGAGCAAGGTAAACCGCTGTAAGCTGGGCATCCAATCCTTTGGTAAAATGAAAAACATTATTCATCTTGATATTTCCTGAAATGGCAGATTGTTGGTCTGCTGAAAAAGTATTGGGTTCAGGATAGAGGTTTACTACTGAAAATGCATTAATCTGATTATGGTATATATTTCCATTGATATTAAAAGAATAGACATCTGATACCTTTTGGTTCCATATTGCTTCTAAACCTGTATTATAGCTTCTTCCCGCATTTTGGAACAGGGCATAAATCAGCGTGCTGTTGGGTACAATACTTGAAATTCTGGTAATGGTTCCATTGGCAAAACGATGGTATAGTGCAGAATATAAATATCCGTTATCCCAATTGTATTTATATCCCAGTTCCAGAGAGTTGGTAAATTGGGGTCTTAATGCGGGATTTCCTACTTTAATAATCTCTGCGTCATCATATTTAGGAAAAATCCGGATATCCACTTCGTTAGGGCGGTCTACCCTTCTGTTATAAAAAACAGAAACCTTATTATGTTCGTTGAGTTTATAGGCTAATCTAAAGTTTGGAAACGGCTGTGTATAATTATACCCATCACTTGTATAAGTGGGATGATTGGGATTAACATCATATTGAATTTTCACATATTCAAGTCTGATACCCAGCTCAGCCTCCCATTTCTCATTTTCAAAAATATAATTCCCATAGACTGCCGGGATAAATTCTTTGTAATCGGCTTTCCCTCCTGCAGAAACATCCAACACAGAATTTGTTCCGGGAATAAAATTCATATTAGTTGGGATACTTCTGTTTCTCATTTTAATTCCTGTTTCAATCCTGCCATATTTTAAAGGTTTTACATAATCTACATTGAAATCATATACCTGTTCATCCGATAATAATTTGAAAGCATCTGTTCCGGTAGATGTAGACAAATAGTTATCATAGAAATATTTTTCGTCTTCTCTATGGAAAGTATAATTGAATCCTACATTTAATACATGACCGGCTTCTTTGAATTTATGCTGATAAGAAGCTGTTCCCATTACAGTAGTTTTTAATTCATCTTCCAAAAACTGCCATAGACGAAGGCGTTGAGATACATCTCCGTTAAAAAATGGCTGATCTCCACGATCTATAATTTTCTCACTTCCATACATCCCTGAAATAGTTAATGTATTTTGTGCGTTAATATTCCAGTCTATCCCGGCCTTAGTGGTAAAAAAATTGGTATTTCTGTTTCTTTTAAGCTGTGAATTAATGACTGTTCCATCGTCGTAAGTACGCGTTACAAATTCATTTTTATTAAGAGTTTGGGTATATAAATTATCAGCCTGTAGAAAAACATTTACTTTATCTTTTCTGTAATTAAGAGACAGTGAAGGATTGATCTTTGGCGTTAATGTATACTGTGGCCTTATAGTTGGTAGATTTTCTTGTCTTACCCAAAGGGAACCTAATCCTGTTGTAAATCCTACCTTACCATTCCATCCGTTCTTTTTATTTTTTTTCATGATAATATTGATAATACCAGCATTTCCATTGGCATCATACTTTGAAGAAGGATTGTTGATGATTTCAATTTTTTCAATGGCAGAAGCAGGTATGTTATCCAGCCCCGACTGGCTTCCAAAACCTGTAAGGGCTGTTTGTTTACCGTCAATAAGCACTGTTACTTTATCATTACCCCTTAGCTGTACTTTGCCATCCTGAACCGTTATTCCCGGTAGATTTTGCATACTTTGTAATACAGATCCACCGCTTTGGCTGATATTGTCTGCAACAGCATATGTTTTCTTATCCAGACGGTTGTCTATTTCATTCTTTTTGGAAGCTGTAAGGGTAACTTCTTCAATCCTTGTTTCCTTTCCCTCTTTTGAGATCAGTTCAATCATGGGGATTTCCAGGAACTCAGAAAGACTTCCTATAAAGACAGGCTGTCTCTGGGTATCGTAGTCCGTCATAGAAGTTTCCAGAATATAATGATCAGGTTTTATACCCGTCATAGAAAATCTTCCCTCCTCATTGGTAATGGTTCCGGCTACAAAAGCACTGTCATTTTCCTTTTTTAAAATAATATGGGCATAGGCCAATCCTTTTTTGTCTTTATCGGTTATTCTTCCGGATACCGTTACAGAAGTCGTTTGTGCAAAGACTATAGTAGAAATAATGCATGTTGGAAAAAGGAGCAGTTTCTTTCTGTTCATCATAAATATTGATTTTTTTAAGAATATTTTTCTTTTATCAGCTAAAAAAGGATGTTATCCTTGAAATGGCGATTTTCTAATTTGTTTTCTTTGTGAAATAATAACCATGATAACCATTAAAGAGAGTGAGACCAGCGAAGCATTCAATGTTCCAAGATCAAGGCCCCCTTTTCCGACTGGTTTGGTCAAAAGATCCCCGAATATAGCACCGAATGGTCTGGTAAAAACAAAAGCAATCCAAAACAATACAACATGGTTGATCTTAGTAAAATAGTGAAGCAAAACAACGGTAAGGATGATCAATCCTGTAATACAAGCTCCGGTTAGGTAGCTCAGTCCCATGTTGTCACTTAGAAAGTCTCCGAATGCCGTTCCCAGGCTGTTGGAGAATAGTATGGCAGTCCAGTAATAAAGCTCTTTATTTCTTTCAAAAATGGGATAGACTTCAAGATCATTGTATTTTTTATACCATAAAAAAAGTGAAGCCAGAAGCCCGGAAAGAAGAATTAAACTCCCCAATAAGTATCCGGCTTTTAATGTTCTGTCTATAAAGTCGGAAATCTCTGTACCTAAGGTTGTTGTCCCTATAATCACCATCCAGTATACAGCCGGCACATATTTTTTTATGTTGAGTTGTATGGATAACAGAATGGCAAAAAATGATAAGGTAACAACAATTCCCATCGTATAGCCTAGATTAAGAGTCATAGAAATAAAGTCTCCCAGGGTTTCTCCAAGCGTGGTAGCTACGATTTTCATTAACCAGAACAGCAGAGTGACTGCTGCTACTTTGTTCGCTGTTCTCATCTTGTTTTATTTTTAAAGGCAAAAAGTTGTGGAAGATTGATCATCAAAAATGAACCATAAAAAAAAATTTCGGTTGATCTCTCACTTAAATACAGGAAAGCAGGAAGCAAAACTACCATCAGAGAGAAAGGCAGATATGAGATCATAATCAATATAAGATTTACCTTACCGCCATACATAGCGCTAAGCAAGAATACAGGGATTATTTCCGGAAACAAAAGGGCAATTTTTACAATCATTTCTAATAAAATCTACACGTAAGTATATTTTCTATACAAAAGTGCAATCAGATTTAGAAGAAATTTTGAATTGTCCGGGTTGGGATATTTTTTAACTATAAATTAACGGAAAAGACATGATGGTTATTCTCAAATCTGTAGCTGACCGTCCAATGATGAAATTTGCAGATCTCCTGGATAATAGACAGTCCTAGCCCACTTCCATGATGGTCTGCTGACAGTTTTGAAAATCTTTTGAACAATAAATCAGTATTCAGTTTTTCCACTCCTGAATTGGAAATTTCAAAAACAGAATCTCTTAATTTTATAGCAATAGACCCATCGGGCAAAGTATGTCGGATGGCATTGACAATCAGATTATTAATCATAATCTCTGTTAGGCTGCTATTTCCGTTTAAGCGGACGTTAGATTCAATATATTCTTGTACGTCAATGTTTTTTTGTTCGAAATGTTCTTTGAGAATATCAATACTTTGGCGAAGGAGCTGATCAAAAGAGAAATTTTCAGAATTATCAAACTGGTTATTGTCTATTTTAGCCAATAACAACAGGTTTTTATTAATGCGGGAACTTCTGGTAAGCGCCCTGTTCATATCTTCAACAATTCGGTATTGTTTTTCTGTCAGATCCTGATCCTGTAACAGGAGATCCAGTTTATTTTTGATAATGGCAAGTGGTGTTTGCAGCTCATGAGAAGCATTTTCAGTAAACTCTTTTTGAGTTTTATACACTGAAATATTGTGCTCGATCAGCTTATAAAGAGATTGGTTGAGTTCTTCAAACTCTACGGTATCAGAAGCTGGGAATTCAATTTTATTCTGGCTATTGAGTTTAAAGGTTTTCAATCGGTCCAGGGTCTCCCGGAATGGTCTCCATATTGACGCCGAAAGTCTTCTATTCATATATAAAAGCCCCACCACTATCATCACAAAGAAAAAGACCGTGATCATGGCTATCACTGCTATTGTTTCGTGGGTTTCTTCAATATTGGTTTGTATGGTAAAAAGATAGGGTCTATTTTGGATGTAAACCACCTTCTCCAGGCATCTGTATCTTTCCTTTTTGTGTTCAGATATAAATGGAAGATGTCTTTCATTAGTATAAACGCTATCACCCTTTATACGATTTGCAGAAATTTTTTCAATATTGGTTTCAGGCTGAATATTATTCCATAATTTCAGACTTTTTCCTAGCTGATCTTCGGATAGTTTCAACTGATTGAACTCATACGCCGTTTTCTCTACAATAATCTGGTTATGCTCATCAAGTTCACTTTTCCAGATGGTATCCACCACAAAGTAATACACAGGAATACTTATCGTCAACACAATAAGTACATAAATAAGAAATGGCTTTGTCGTTTTACTTAATAGAGGCTTCAAAGTAATGATGAGTTATAAGTTTTGAGTTTTTGAATGTTGTAAGATCAGTACCTAAGATTCTTTTTTATCTGCAATCTAATATTAATTGGATATAAGTTTCGTTTAGTATTTTAAAAGTAAAACGATATTTTGTTATTCCAAAGAATATGATGAATTATTTCAATATATGCTTTCATGATAAAGCAAGTTTAAGAAATAGAATTAGCTCATGTTTCCCACTTATAACCTGTTCCATATACGGTTTTGAGGTAATGGCTGCACCCCGCATCGTATAATTTTTTCTTTAGATTTTTTACATGAGCATAAACAAAATCATGATTGTCCAGCATATCTGCAAAATCACCTGAAAGATGTTCTGCCAAGGTACTTTTGGAGATTACTTTATTTTTGTTTCCTATAAAATAGATCAAAAGGTCAAATTCTTTTTTGGTTAAGGAAATGATATCATCATTGACAGACACTGTTTTGGCGAGTAAGTCAATTTGAAGTTCATTCTGTTTGATTACATTGGAACTGCTGAATTGCTTCCTACGGATAATGGAATATACTCTTGCCATAAGCTCAGAAAGATGGAAAGGTTTGGTAAGATAATCATCAGCCCCCAGCTTCAAGCCTTCAATTTTGTCATCCAGTGCATTTTTGGCAGAAATGATAATTACCCCATCCTGTTTGTTCTGTTTTTTTAATTCCTCTAAGATTTTCAGCCCATTGCCGTCAGGAAGCATAATATCCAATAAAATACAATCATAGTGAAATGTTTCAATTTTATTCATGGCTTCACCAAATGTGGAAGCAGATTCACACAGGTAATTTTCTTCAGAAAGATATTCCGAAATACTCTTAGCAAGCTCTGTTTCGTCTTCAACAATTAGAATTTTCATGCGATAAATCTATCATTAAATTTTGAAGAAATTTTGAATTTTTTATTTTTCATTGACTATTAATGGGTTCTCTGTGAATTGCATTATTTAAAAGGGGATCAGTTTAGTAGTTTTTGTAAGATATTTCATAAATTTACAATTCTGTATCAAATTGATAGCAGTATTAAAATTCTTCCCAGGTGAAAATTCACAACAAAAAAAAGTACTTAAGCTTCCTTAAATTTAAAAGAGATTTCCAAAAATACGGATTAGAAAAAGCGCGCAGTTATGAGCTTATCCTGCATTGGCTGAACAATAGATTAAGCAGAAACCAGTTTCTTGTACTCTCCGGAATTCTTGTGGGATGTACGGCAGGACTTGCAGGAGTAATCCTGAAAACTTTAGTCCACTATATTCATAATTTCATTACCAATAAAGTTCATTTTGAATACCAGATATTATTTTATATCGTCTTTCCTTTTTTAGGAATTGTATTGACAACAATGATCGTTATCACCTTATTTAAAGGTCAGGACCGGAAAGGAATTGGTGCTATCCTCTATGAAATTGCCCAAAATTCCAGTATTGTGGCTTCTGTAAAAATGTATTCACAGGTGATACAAAGTGCTATTACCGTTGGTCTGGGAGGTTCTGCAGGACTGGAAAGCCCTATCGCTGTTACCGGTGCTGCTATCGGTTCCAACTATGCCCAAACCTACAGACTCAGCTATAAAGAGCGTACTTTATTACTGGCTGCCGGAGCTACGGCAGGGATTGCCTCTGCATTCAATGCTCCCATTGCCGGGATTATGTTTGCCTTTGAAATTCTCCTGACCGGGGTTGTTTTTACAGACTTTATCCCTCTGGTTGTAGCCGCAGTCTGCGGAAGCCTTTTGTCAAGGATTTTGCTTCAGGAAGATGTTCTTTTCAGATTTTATACCAGAGATCCTTTCAACTATAAGAATGTTCCCTATTACCTTATTTTGGGAATTGTAACCGGATTATATGCCCGGTATTTTGTAATTATTTCTCAAAAAGTAGAACACTTTATAAAGGGGCTTCAGCTTTCAAGAATGCGTAAAGCCATGTTTGGAGGAGCTGTTCTTTCCCTGCTTTGTGTCTTATTTCCTCCTTTATTTGGAGAGGGATACGAAACCGTAAAAGCATTCACCAATGGAAATACATATTCTATTATTGAAAACAGTTTTTTCAGATATTTTGAAATTGGCGACTGGACGATTATTATATTTTTGGTTCTGGTATTGCTTTTAAAGGCTTTTGCAACTTCTTTTACCATATTCAGTGGTGGAAACGGTGGAAATTTTGCTCCATCCCTTTTTGCGGGTGGTACCTTGGGCTATTTGTTTGCTTTGGTCTGCCAACATCTTGGATTTTCGGACGTACCGGTAACCAATCTTGTTCTTGTGGGAATGGCAGGAGCAATGAGTGGTGTATTATATGCCCCTCTTACTGCTATATTTCTGATTGCAGAATCCAGTTTTGGATATGATCTGTTTATTCCATTGATGATTGCTTCTGTGATATCTTATCTTATCGCCAAATGGTTCTCTCCTATTTCACCGGAATTAAAATCTCTTGCCGATGAAGGGAAAATATTCACAAATAAGCATGATAAAAACCTTCTTTTTGCCTTAAGAACGGATGATTTCATTGATAAATACTCACAGACCATCAATGAAAATGCTTCTATTACAGATCTTTTTGAACTGGTGAAAAACGGAGATAAAAATATCTTTGCCGTAGTGGATGATCAGCGAAAACTGAAGGGAATCCTTACATTAGATGATATAAGACCATATCTTTTTAACAAAGAAATTGATCCTTCTCAACTGATCGTTCAGGTGATGAAAGCACCACCGGCTATACTCCACCGTGAAAATAAGCCATTGGAAATTCTTCAGACCTTTGATGACACAGGAGTCTGGAGCCTTCCGGTAGTGAGTGAGAATAATGATTTCATTGGCTTTATCTCAAAATCTTCTATTCTCATGAGCTACAGACAATTATTAAAAGAATACTCTGATTAACAGATACTATTTGACACTACAAATTTCAGCTGCTTATACTATCTGCTGATATTACAATTGATAGGCTGAAAATTCCCCTCCTCTGGAGGGGTGGCAAATCAAAGATTTGACGGGGTGGTTATAAAAAGAACTTACATGTATAAAAAAGTAATCCGTTCAGTATTGAACGGATTACTTTAATTTTAATCTATAATGAAGGGTCGTTACAACTAATTACTAGCCTTGTTAAGCAGATTTATATCTTCCTGATCTAAAACAAGTTTTGGAGCATTAAACAGCGTTTCAAGCTGTGACGGACTGGTCGCACTAACGATAGGGGCCGTAATCAGCGGATTGGCTAATAACCAGGCCAGAGCTACCGTACTTTGAGGGGCGTGATGTTTCTCACCTACCTGATCCAATGCTTTTAAAACATCAAGACCTTTGGCGTTCATATATTTTCTTACCCCTTCTCCTCTTGCACTTTTTGCAAAATCTGCTTCCTCACGGTATTTTCCGGTTAAAAAACCTGCAGCCAGAGACCAGTATGGAAATACACTCAGGTCAAACTCTTCTACCAAAGGTGCGTAATTTTTTTCAAAACCTTCTCTTTCTACCAAATTGTAATGAGGCTGTAGCGCAACATATTTGGGAAGATTGTTTTTTTCAGCCGCTTCAAAAGAAGCTTTTAAACGTTCCGGGGAAAGATTGGAAGCTGCAATATAACGTACTTTTCCTGCCTTGATTATCTCATCATACGCTGAAAGAGTTTCCTCTACCGGAGTGACGTTATCGTCGAAATGTGTATAATAAATGTCTATATGATCAGTCTGAAGTCTTTGCAGGGATTCATCCACTGATTGTAAAATATGCTTTTTACTGATATCATAACCGTGTTCTTTTGTTTCAGAGCCTACTTTTGTAGCCAGTACAATATCTTTACGGTTAGAACGGCTTTTCATCCATTTTCCGATAATCTCTTCCGACTGTCCTCCTCTGCCGTTTACCCACCACGAATAAGTGTCTGCCGTATCTACAAAATTGAATCCTGCTTCCGTAAAACGGTCTAATATATCAAAAGATTGTTGTTCGTCCAGTGTCCATCCAAAAACATTCCCACCAAAATTGATAGGTGCTACTGTTAGATCGGTATTTTTGATCTTTCTTTTTTCCATAAAATGATTTGTTATTACAACGTATTATATAACCTCTAAGGTAAGGAATCCTGAAGAGGATAAGGATTCAAAATAGCCATTCCTGTGATAGTTATTATAAATGAAAATACTCATGCCTATTCATATCTTTTATTTCGGAATTATATGGGTTCAATAAAAAACAGCCTCCGGATGAAGGCTGTTTTAATCTATCAATTAAAAAAATACTGCTACTTCTCAACCTGAGGAACTTCAATGGCTGCAAGCATCAGTTTATATTCCTGCAGTTGCAGGATTATGTTTTCCAATCCGTTTTTAAAGAAGGATGATTCTTTAAACAGATGATGATAATATTCAATCCCTTCAAATATATTTTTTTTGAACGTATTCCATTTTTTAGATTGGGAATGCGTGATTTGGACTGATGATTCTGTAATTTCTTTTTTCAGATAATCCACATACATTTTTAATTCATTGATGAACATATTCGGACGTTGATTATCAGGAAGAATATTGGTGTTTCCATAGATATGCTTTACCATTTCAGAAAGAGAAACCTCCTTGTCAAAAAAAGCGATATTCGGTCCCGGGCATATGACAACGCCTTGTTTTTCACCTCTAATTTCCATATTATGTTCCATATAAGCAGCATTTACAAGACCTACACAAAGACAGGCTTTATCTGTAATCTCCGACTTTCTTCGGTTAAATTCTTCAGCCGTACATGTTTCCCGGCTGGTATACAATTCTTTCAGTTTAATATCCTGATACTTCCTGGAAGCTGTACATGTTCCTTGAGAAGAAAACTCTTTGCTTAAAGCCAGTAGTTTTTTCGGACATGAACTTCCATATTTCCCATGAGATTCCTTTTGCTGTCTTAGTTGATCGTTGGATGTTCCTCTTACTGTATTAAAAGGGACTCCCAATGGTGAAAGATTACTCAGATAAAAATCCTTTTCTTTAGACTGTAGAAGCAAATTTCTGGTTTCTGTATCTACAGAAGTCGCTTCCGGAACCAATAAAAACGGAGACCCCCATCCTACACTGTCTACATCATAATTGTCAAGCAGAAAATCATGTTCTTCAGATGTTCCTACTCCGCCCTGAACGGTAATTTTCATTTCTAAGGGCTGGGCAATACCCGGTTTTCCTTTCTGTTCTAAAGCAGAGACCATTAAGGCATGGGCCGACTGGATCAGATCATTTTTTTTCTGTTTAAATTCTTCCATAATAGGCCCAAGGAGCAGTCCGTCTGTAGCAAATGCATGCCCTCCACAATTCAACCCCGACTCTATTCTGTATTCTGAAACCCAAAGCCCTTTTTTGGCCAGGAAATTCCCCTGAATCATTGCCGATCGGAAATCACTTACTTTAAGAATAATCTTCTTTTTTAAAACGCCTTTCTGATCCGGAAAAAAATCTTCAAATTCCTCAATATAACTGTACAAACGAGGATTCATTCCCGCAGAAAGAACCATCGAAGAAGACAGTTTGCTTTTTGCAAATCCACGTAAAGACGCATGCGCATCATTATAGATCACAGAAAGCTGTTCACCTTTTTTATAGTTGTCTTTATCAACTTTTGTCATGATGTTGACATCAATGCTTCCCGGCTTTAAGTTAGACTCAATGAAGTTTCTAATAGCTGACCCCCAATTATCCTTTTGATTAATAAGGTTTTGAAGACCATCTTTCAGCTCTGATGTATTAGGTAACATCGTCATGAAATCTTTTAAAGCCTCTCTGTTTTTGCTGATTTCCTGTTTGAAAGATTCAAATTTTTCATTCACGATATCATCTACCATATCCAGATAAGCGGTAATTCTCTTTGCTCTGTAATCTTCTGTTTTGGATGAAATTTTTAAATAATCCAGATTAAATTTCTGATTATAAAAGTTTTTCATTTTTTCCAAAATTTCGTCATCGATAATGGAAATGACGGAAGAAATTCCATATTGGGCAACACGAATCGGACTGTCTATAGTATAGGCCAGCCCCATTACCGGAATATGAAAATTGTGTAACGGTTTAGTTGTCATTATATTTCAATAAAAGTTATCTTATGAATGCAACTAAAAATTCTAAAAAACTAATTCACTGCTTAAATATATCATTTTAAAATTAGCTATGCATTAAATAATACTTATAATATGGGAAATATGCTAAATATCATCTTATACTGCGAATGCTGCTCTGCATTACTGCATGAATGACTGGCCGTCATCATTCCTTTATGATATGTAATGAGAGCTAAGGGTTGGTTACTAAATAAAAAAGGTTTCATTTACCCGTTAGTTACAGTAAACAAAACCTTTGATTAAAAAATATTGATAGGTTCGGAAGTATTATTCTGCCTTATTTTTCAGCATCATCAGCAAACTGTAAGCACCTTTCTGTACAATTTTCTTATTTTTTAAAAAGTCAGCTTTCAAAATCTCTGTAAACTGATCATCTGCAATTCCCGTTATTACAGGGATCATCTTATAGTTTGATTTTCCAAGATCTTCAAAAACATAATTTTTATTCTCATAGGAAACTACCGCTTCATTGGGAAGTCCCTGCGTATTCCGGCTGCTGATATTAACCTCTGCATTGATATACATTCCTTTTACAAATTCAGGGTTTACAGAAGATAATTTGGCTACAGCCGTGGCAGAACCTCCGTTTTCAATACTGGGAACTACACTTACAATTTTAGCATTGGATTTTACATCAGGTTTCTGATTGTTGTACACCAGAATTTCCTGTCCCGTTTTTACGTCATTTACGTCATTTTCAAACACTTTTAATTCTAAAAGTAATCCGGCAGGATTAATCAGTTCAAATAAAGTATCTGCAGGGTTGATATACTGCCCGTTATTCACCGAAATTCTGCTTACAAAACCGCTAAACGGAGCATAAATATTAATTCGGCTTCTGATATTGCCAGTATGTAATCCTTGGGCACTGATTCCAATGATTCTGAGTTTTTCCTCCAGACCTTTTAAAGTAGCCTGTAAAGTGGAATAATCAGCCTGTGCAGTTTGCATGGTTTTATCACTGCTTGCCTTGCTTGTATTAAGGTCTTTTTGGCGGTTAAAGTTCAGTCTTGCTGCTTCCAGCTGGGCTTTTGTTACCAGATAGTCCTGCTGAAGCTGTATGAATTGTGGATCTTCCACCACAGCCAGTACCTGTCCTTTACTGAAATGACTGCCATTTATTACATTGATAGATTTGATATGCCCACCCATAATACTGGAAACAGAACTGATATGGGAAGGAGCAATCTCTACTTTTCCGTTCAGTCTTACCAATTTTTCCATATTTCTATCCTGAATGGATGTAGTACTTACTCCTACAGACTGAATCTGTTTTTCTGTAAGATGAACTGTATTTTCATTGCCTTTAGTAAATTTCGTGTTTTCGTAAACCGTTTTTTCCTCTTCTTTTTTTCCTGAACAAGAAGATAAAATAAGTACTGAAGCAAAGTAGTATATTGATATTTTTTTGAAATGCATGACGCTGTTATTTTGAGATTAAGAAATTAAGTTCCGCTCCAATTTGGTTGAGTCTTTCCAGTTGATCGATGTAATCTGCTTTTGTTTTCACAGCCTGATTAACTAATATTACCCAGTTCAGATAATCAATTTCCCCAACTTCCATTTGTTTCTGTGCTGTTTTTAGGATGATTTCAGACTTGGGAAGCTGTTTCTGTTCATAATTTTCAATGATTTTTTGTTGATTTATATAGTTGCTCAGTTGTTGTCTCAGCCTGTTTTTAAGCTCAATTTCTTTTCTGTGAAACTGATTTTCAGAAATTTCTATTTTTGCCTGTGCAGCCTTTGCCAATGCTCTCTGCCCTTTAGTAAATAATGGAATTCCCACACCCACCTGAACAGAATTGAACCGGTTGTTGTTGATGTTTTTCATACTTTGGTTGGTATATCCAATAAGAAGTTCTGGAAGCAGTTTACTTTTTTCAAGCTGTACCTCGGCCTCTCCTACTTTGATCTGCTGCTGCAGAGCCTGAAGTTCAGGATGTTGTTTTACGGCTTCTTCTGAAGACTGAAGGCTAATATCCATTACAGGACGGTCTGCAACAGGCTGATAGGGATTCTCAGACTGAAGAAGTAACTGAAGCTGAAGTTTGGTCATATTCAGATCATTATCAAGTGTATTCAGCTGTATATTCATTTGCTCGTTCTGAATTTCAGCGGTGGATTCCTCTAAAATATTAGCCTCCCCTTTTTTCAGCCTTAGCCCTGCCTTCTCCGCAAAATTGTGATACAGCTGACTGATGTACAGCAATACCTTTTTCTTTTCCTGAAGAACTAAAACTCTATAAAAAACGTCCGCAACTTCTTTGGTAAGCTGTGCTTTGGTCAGGTTTTGATTGATTACACTTGCTCCCCATTCTGCATCCAGCATCTGTTTCCTTTTAGAATAAACTGTTGGAAAACTGAATCTCTGAGATATTCCAAACGAATTATCGGTTTCTTCACCCTGAATCTGACCAAAACCTCCTGTAATTTCCAGCTGTGGGATATCCAGATAGCTCGCTTTTAATTTCTCCTGGTATTCTGATATTAATTTTGAATTTTTGAGGGTTCCGTTCTGTTGGAAAGCTTTTTCCAAGGCCTGATCGTAAGTAATATTTTCCTGAGCCTGAAAGCTTCCGAAAGATATCAGGATTAACAAAACGGACAGTTTTTTAGAATTTATTTTTTTAGAAAATTTCATAGTATGGGTATTAATAGTTTCGAATAAGACATAGAGTATTGGAAGGACAAATAAGGTCAAAAGAGTGGCAAGCATCAGTCCTCCGATAACCACAGTGGCCAAAGGTCTCTGTACTTCAGCTCCTGCTCCGTTGCTTAATGCCATCGGTAAGAACCCTAAAGAAGCTACAAAAGCAGTCATTAAAACCGGACGAAGTCTAATTCTTGTCCCTGTTAAAACTACTCTGCTCATACTATCCATTCCTTTGTTTTTCAATCTGTTAAATTCAGAAATTAAAACAATTCCATTAAGTACGGCTACTCCAAACAAAGCAATAAATCCTACTCCTGCACTGATGCTGAATGGCATCCCTCTCATTGCAAGAAAATATACACCGCCAATTGCTGATAAAGGGATGGCGGTATAGATGAGTAAACTATGCTTTACAGAACCAAAAGCAAAGAACAGTAACAGGAAAATCATTACTAGGGAAATAGGAACAGCAATGCCTAATCTTGCCTTGGCTTCATTTAAATTTTCAAAAGTCCCTCCATAAGAAACACTGTATCCCGGTGAAAATTTGAGATCTTTCCCAGTTTTCTGCTGAAGTTCTTCCACAATAGTCTGCACATCCCTTCCTCTTACATTGAAACCAACAATGATTCTTCTTTTCGTATCTTCCCTCTGGATCTGGTTGGGGCTGTTTTTAAGTTCTACCTTTGCAAACTGAGATAATGGAACCTGCTCTCCGGATGGTGTTGGCACCAATAAATTTTGAATGCTTGTCAAATCTTTTTTATGCTGATTATCCATTCGGACAACAATATCAAACTTTTTCTCTCCTTCATATAATGCTCCTGCGGTCTGTCCTGCAAATGCCATATTGATAACTCTGTTGACATCCGCAACGGAAATATTGTAACGCGAGAGTTCCGATCTGTTGTAATCAATAACAACCTGCGGGGCACCTACAACCGGTTCAATATAAAGATCCTGTGCTCCTTTTACCGTATTGATAATGCTTCCCAATTTTTTGCCATACAGGGTAAGACTGTCCAGGTCTTCTCCATAAATTTTGCAGACTACATCCTGTCTGGCCCCGGTCATCAGCTCATTGAAACGCATCTGCACAGGAAACTGAAAACTCGTGGTAAGTCCCGGAATAACGCTTAAAGCTTTACTCATTTTATCAGAAAGTTCCGGAAACGACGTTGCAGAGGTCCATTCTTTTTTAGGCTTCAGAACAATAATCATATCTCCTGCGTCCATCGGCATGGGTTCTGTAGGAATTTCTGCACTCCCGATCTTGGCAACGACCTTTTGAACCTCAGGAAACTGTTTTAAAAGAATATTACCTGCCTGTGTAGTTACCTTCTTGGTTTCATTAATATTACTCCCCTGAAGAATTCTCATCTCAACGGCAAAGTCCCCTTCTTCCAGAGACGGAATAAATTCTCCACCCATCTTGGATAAAATGAAAACAGCCCCTGCAAAAAGAATAAATACACTCATAAGAATTGTCTTCCTGTATTTAAGGGCTTTCATCAGAAGTTTCTGGTGGCCTGCCTCCACTTTAGCCATAATCCTGTCTGAAATATTGTCTTTTTCCTTTTTCTTTCTGCTCAATACTAAAGAACTCATCATAGGGATATATGTCAAAGACAGGATAAACGCCCCTACTAATGCAAATGCAACCGTTTGCGCCATAGGCTTGAACATCTTCCCTTCAATTCCCTGAAGTGTAAAAATCGGAAGATAAACAATGAGGATAATAATTTGTCCAAAAACAGCACTGCTGACCATTTTCGTAGCAGAATCCGAAACCTGCTCATCCATTTCTTTTTTACTGAGCATATTGTCTTTGCCAAAGTATTTTTTGTGGGCCAGTTGATGCAGAACAGCTTCCACTATAATAACGGCACCGTCTACAATAAGGCCAAAGTCTAAGGCACCAAGGCTCATCAGGTTTCCTCCAACACCAAATATATTCATCATAATGATGGCAAAAAGCATGGCTAAAGGAATCACAGAGGCCACTAATAATCCTGCTCTGAAGTTTCCTAAAAATAATACCAGAATAAAAACAACAATCAGTGCTCCTTCCATCAGGTTGGTTTTTACTGTACTGATCGTATTATTTACCATTTTAGCACGGTCGAGAAACGGTTCAATAACCACTCCTTCAGGTAAAGACTCCTGAATCTTTTCCAGTCTTTGTTTAATATTGCCAATCACGACATTAGCATTCTCTCCTTTAAGCATTAATACAATGGCTCCGGATACTTCGCCGGTATCATTATACGTCATTGCTCCATACCGGGTAGCATAACCGATCTTAACGGATGCCACATCTTTGATATGCACAGGAATTCCTTCTTTGGTTTCCGCAACCTGAATGCTTCCGATATCTTCCGTACTTCCCAAAAGACCTTCACTCCTGATAAAAAGAACCGTTTCTTTCTTCTCTATATAAGCTCCTCCGGTATTCTGGTTGTTTTTTTCCAAAGCCGTGAAAACATCATTGATATTGATGTTGAATGCCTGAAGCTTATTAGGATTAATCGCAATTTCATATTGTTTCAACTTTCCTCCGAAACTGCTGACATCGGCCACTCCCTTAGTTCCCAGCAGCTGGCGCCTCACTACCCAGTCCTGAATGGTTCTGAGTTCAGTTTCATCATACACATTTTCATAGCCTTTTTTGGCTCTTACCACATACTGAAAGATCTCTCCCAGTCCGGTAGAAATAGGTCCCAGCTCAGGTTTTCCAATACCCTGAGGAATATTATCCTGAACAAGCTGCAAACGCTCCTGAACCTGTTGGCGGGCCCAATATACATCGGTATTGTCATCAAAAACTACAGTTACCAGAGAAAGTCCGAATCTTGAAAGGCTACGCAGTTCAGTAATTCCACTGATATTGCTGGTAGACTGTTCTATAGGAAAGGTAACGAGCCTTTCTATATCTGCTGCACCATAAGAGGGAGCGCTGGTAATGATCTGAACCTGATTATTGGTGATGTCAGGCTGCGCATCAATAGGAAGTTTAGTGGTTTCATAGACACCAAAAAGAATGAGCCCCACTGTAAACAGAGCAATGATGAGTTTATTCTTTACAGAAAACTCAATAATTTTATTTAACATAAAAAATTATTAATTGATAACTCGTCGTGTTGTAGAAAGCTGCTAAACTTCAACCCCAAACCACATAATTTCTTACGTAAAGGTTAAAAACCTTTTAAATAAAAGTCTTTGTAGTTAAGATATGAACACAGCTACAGTGCACAGAGAGTTAATTGATAGGTAATAACTTGACAGCCTTAAGTAAAAACTTAAAGCATTGATCTTTAATATGAAATTAATTAAGAAAGCCGTGGAGGCTGGAAAATTCTGGAAAGATATAGGTTTGAGAAATCCTTTTCCTGATAGATGCTATTCTTCTGTGGAATCGTAATTTCTACAGGTTTTTTTATTTCAAAACTAAGCTCGGGCAGCTGAGCATAGACTGTTAATACGATAGGTGGATTGATAAAGGGTAATTTTTGGTCGAGATCCCAGTCGGAATCTTTTTTATGATTGTCATAGTGCTCCAAAACAAATTCTGAAAGATTACCATGATACTCCATATAATGTTCAACAAACATAGGTACTTTGAGCACTTCCCCCGCATTGGTGGTAGCCATCACATACATCATCGAGCATAATATGGAAATCCATTTTAACATTGTCCTGCAAATATAAGGCTTAAATTTTTTTTAGAAATCAATTCGTATTAATTTTTTAAGAATTTATCCGTAGCAGAAGCCGTTTAAGTAAATCGTACGGATGTCAAAAAGAGGATTATTTTTCAAATAACTGCAAATGACAGAGCCTATTAAAGGATCACCAAAGAGGTACACGATGGTATCTTGGGAATCATTGGGAAAATATTCCTGAATTTTTTCCTGGAGGCTTACAGCATGGATAGGATTTATAATACAGGTTTTTAAAGGGAAACTATGATCAAGATCAGGAAATACTTCTTCTTCATGTTCTGTATAGATTAGGCTGCTTATTTTCTTACTTACCGGTAATGCCCTGTTCATCTCATATAAATGGGATAATGCTTTTATATCACCGATAAGAAAATAATGATCTCCGGTATGGTCCGGTACTAATTGTTCAGAAGCTTGTCTAAAAAACAGACTATCCCCTTCCTGGACTTCTTTTATCCATTCTTTATCCCGAATGCTAATAGCAAAATCAGCAATATGATGAATAGGGTCATAATCCCAGAAGGCATATGGCTGAACTTCACTTTTAGTAGTATAATAAGGGTTGGAAAGATAAAACTCAATCATCAACCCCGGTGAATATTGAATTCTTGAAAAATCCTGACTTTGGATTCTTATATGATAGGTATGGGCCGCTATTTTGTTTTTCAGCAGAATAATACCTGTGAAAATATGTATAGCCTGGGTTGGAAGACTGGTCATTGTTCAAAAAATTAGTACTACAAATTTGAAGATCGCAGACTTTTAAAACATTGACCTGAGTCAAAAAAAGAGAAAAATTAAAGCTTAGATTTCAGCCTGCTTAACGTTTCCTGGGATATATTGAGATAAGAAGCCACCATTTTGTTGGAAAGCCTGCGGACAATAATGGGATTTTCATCCAACAATTGGCGGTATTTTTCAAGAGCATCCTGAACCAGAAAAGACATTAATCTCTTGGTGTTGGTAACATAAGCAATTTCAAGATAGATCCTGTAAAATTTTTCCCATTGAGGGATGATTTCCAACAGATGATAGAAGTTTTTGTGTGTAATATAATAGACTTCAGAATCTTCAACAGCCTGAATGAACTCTTCTGATGGTTCTGAAGTAATAAAGCTTACCAATGCTGTAGCAAACTGATTTTCAAAAGCAAAATACCTCGTAGAGTCCTGTCCTTCCTCATTAATAAAGAAAATTCTGAGACAGCCGCTGACCACAAAAAAGGTTCTCTGGCTAGATTGCCCGTTGGTAAGGAGCAGTTCATTTTTCTTCAGTTTGATCGGTTTAAAATAAGACAGGATGACCTCCATTTCCTCATCGGTTACCGATATTTTGCTTTTAATATATGAAACTAATAGTTCTTCCATTTATTTAAATCAGTCATTGGCAAATGTAGCAATAAATGCTTTATATGCCGATGTTTTCACAGGTTTTTATCCTTTTTCAGAAAGTTTGTCTTCCGATTGACCCGCTTTCCAGTATGAGCAGGCGTACATCCCATGTGGATCCCAGCTGAGCTTTGTTTTGAAGTAGGTACGAAGTTCGTGCACGGTAGTATATTCAGCTGCGATATAAATATATTTTTTCAGTAATCCTGAAGGAAATTCTGAAGATATGGAAAGATCTGCAAGCCGGCTTCCATTTTCCGGGTGAGGATTATGAAGCCATTCAACAGATACATCTGCCGCAGAGCATAAAATAAATTCATCCTCTTTTCCGTGAACTTCCAACAGTACTTTTGCAGATGTATAGGAAGGGAGCTGTTCTACGATCGCACAGATGACGGGTAATGCTGTTGCATCTCCAACAAGAAGGTAGAAGTCCGCTTCCGGGACTAAAGGTCTTGTACTCTCTTTCATTCCAATTTCCAGTGTGTCTCCCGGATTTGTTTTCAGGGCCCAGGCGGATGCCGGTCCTTCCTCTCCATGAGCGACAAAGTCAATGCTTAATTCAAGGTTTTCCAGGTCGACTTTCCTATTGGTATAGGTTCTCACCAACGGCTCACTCTCCTTTTCTGCTGAGGATGGAATAAAGATTTTATTATTGGAGCCGGATTGCACGTGAGCCAATAATCCAGCCTGATTTTCATCAATTTCAAATACCACGCGGATAAGATGTGGGGTGAGAAACTTTTTATTTTTCACCGTAAATACGGAACGTATTTTTTTTGTTTTCATTGGACTTGTTATCATAATGTATGATTTTATTTTTTATTAAACAGTAGAATAATCATCGAAAGAATACAGCTGATTCCTCCAAATAAATAGACCGCCTGATAGTTGAGCCAACCGGCAATCAATCCGGCAAGAGGTCCCGCTAACCCTAATGAAAGGTCAACAAATGCTACATATGCTCCTAAGGCAGTGCCTCTCATCTGAGGTTTTACTTTTTGAATGGCTAAAACACCCAGAGCTGGAAAAACCAATGAGAATCCAACCCCTGTTAATCCACATCCGATGATGGCAACTGTTTTGGAAACAGATGTCCAGATAAGCATCTGCCCTATGACTTCGATGATTAAAGAGATAAAAGCAATGGTAAAACCTCCGTATTTATCGGGAAAGGAAGCAAAGAAAACTCTTGTCAGCACATAACATACCCCAAAGGTCATAAATGCCAGTGAAGCGTCGCCCCAATTTTTCTCTGCGAAAAACAACGCAATAAAAGAAGCAATACACCCGAATGCCATTGATGAAAATGCCAGACTCAGACCCTGTCCGGAAATAGCGCCTATAACTTTATAAAATGGGGTTCTGATGTGGTTTTTATCTACCGGAATAGAAGGAAGCTTAGCTGTAGATATCCAGCTTACAAACGGAAGAAGAGCTATAAGAATAAAGGCAGGCAGTATGCTGTATTCTTTACTCAGCCAGATACTCATAGGGGCTCCAATAGCAATCCCTGCATACATGGCAATGCCGTTCCATGTCATTACTTTCCCTGAATTTGTGTGGCCTGCAAGACCAATTCCCCAGGTTAACGCTCCTGTGACCAGAAAGCTTTCACCTATCCCATGAATAATCCTTGCAAGCAGTAAACAGCCAAGGGCCCAAAATTTATCCGCCTGAAACAATACTGCCAAAACATACATGGCTCCGGCAACAACAGTGAGTATAACCCCTGACATTTTACTGCTTTTTGCACCTTTGGTATCCGTTATTTTACCGGAATAAGCCCGGGTTAAAAGTGTTGATAAAGACTGAAGGCCAATCACCAGCCCTATAATGATACTGTCAAATCCTAAATTGTTCTGAACAAACTTCGGAAGGACTCCCAACGCAATTCCTATCGTGAGATATACTCCAAATACTGAAATAATAATGGGCGTAATTACTTTGTAGAAATTAATATGCTGCCCCTTTTCTAATGTTGTACTCATAAATTTTATTTAAAATATTCGGGTGCAAATGTCTTTGTACAGCCAATACCAAACTTTGACTTAGATCAAAAAAGGAAAATCCTGTGTCCCCTTATCCAGAATAATGATCAATAGCTGCTATTTCATGATGAATAGTACTTGTCCAAAAATCCAGTTCCTCTTCTTTTTTACGGATGATATCAAGGGTAAAATCCCCTGTGTGGTAGCCTTTTACCAATGCTCTTCTTTGGCATTCTGCAAGCTGTAGTTCCAGAGTAAAATAGGTTTTTTTCCATTCATTATGCCGGGAAAATATGGTTTCTTCGCTACTGTTCATCAATTGATATTTTTCCCTTTCAAGCTTTTCGGTCATACTTTTCAATGCCGCCTGAACCTTGTCATCATTTGATATAAAATCATTTAAAAATGAAACAGATTTTTCCAGAAGAAGTATATTGAGGTCTTTTTCTTCCTGTTTATCGGGAGACGAAGGCTTTATCATGCTGATCAACCTGGGTAATGTCATTCCCTGGATCAGTAATGTAAAAACAATAACGATGAAGCATATAAATAATACAGTATCCCTCTGCTCTATAACAGTTCCCTGATGATCTTTAAAGGGCAATGCAAGGGCTGCAGCCAGTGAAACAACGCCACGCATCCCTGACCATGATAAAATAATATATTCTTTCTTTGATGGAGTGAGAAAACCGCCTTCTTTTTCGGACCTGCTGTTCGAAAAAAGAGGAAATAAGGAGAGTACGGCCAAGCGGATAACTACCAGGACAATAAACAATAAGAAGCCATAAAAAACCAGGACAGGAAGATCACTATCCTGTATATTTGAGATGATTGCCGGGAGCTGCATGCCAAGAATAAGAAATATCAACCCATTCAGAATAAAGATAATAACTTCCCAAAAATGACTCATCTGCAACCTGCTTTCGGCACTGAATAATGAAATTGAATTCCAGGAAAGAAACATTCCTAATAACACAACAGCCAATACTCCGGAATATCCCAGATGCTCTGCCAGACTGTATGCCGCAAAAGGAAGCAGAATCACAGCAAATGTTTCAGCACTGCTGTTTCCGTTAAAATATTTGTGGAGCTTTAAAAATATAAAACCTATCACAAGGCCAATAACCAATCCTCCAAGACTGATGCTTATAAACTGGAGCCCTGCGTCCCAAAATGAGAAAACACCACTGGTAACAGCGATAACAGCACATTTATAAGCAATTAAAGCCGAAGCATCATTCAGTAAACTTTCCCCTTCAAGGATCGTTGTCAGTTTCTGTGGCAGCGGAAGAGATTTTGTAATGCTTGTTGCCGCTACGGCATCGGGTGGTGAAATGATAGCGCCCATTACAAAGGCAAGCGGCCAGCTGAATCCGGGAATTAAGGTGTGAACAAGTAAAGCAATAACAGTAGTGGTTAAAAAGACCAGTCCAATGGCCAGTACAGAAATTTTTGAAAATTCTTTTTTAAAATCGGGAATTGATGTATTCCAGGCTGCATCAAATAATATAGGAGGAAGTACTATGTAAAAAATCATTTCCGGGCTCATGTCTATAGATGGCACAAGTTGAGTGACACTTAGAATCAATCCGGCTGTTACAAGCAAGATAGGAAGTGCAAGCTTTAATTTTTCTTTTACCGAAATAATAATGATTAAAATGATTGAGATCCAAATAATTTTTTGAAGTTCTTCCATAGCTTTGTATTAAGCCGCAAAATTAAAAAGCTGGCAGCGGAAGAACTTTGACTTAGATCAAAAAGGGATAGGCATTTCTATTCAAAGTCCAGAAAACCATCTGTAAGCTGCTGCCACTGGATTTTGGCGATTCCAATCATTCCTCCGGCAGCAACCATCATATTTCTAATGATATCAAAGAGCCTTGCATTGAAATTAGGAGATTCATTTCTCCCATATACTGCCGTTTTTATGTGAGTTGAATCTCTCTGAATCATAAATGTAGAAGTGGCTTTTGAGCTATAAAAGTGGGCAATATGGGCGTTGTTTTTATTCTTAGGATCCTGTGACGGTCTGCAGGTAATCATGATGCTTTCGGAGATTGTATCTTCATAATAACAGATCTCTGTTATTTCCACCCAATCATAACCTTTTGCTTCAGTTTCTCCCGGCCCGGGGATATTGATTCTGATAAAATCGCCTTTTAGAGGTTCTCTTTCGGCAGGGATAGCATTGGAATCATACAGCTTAAATGCTGCAAAAGCTTCTCCACAATAGCTTTTCCATTTGTTGATGGAGAAAAATCTTTTTTTTACTATTTCAAATTTCAACGGAATCAGTGGCGCTGCAAACTGTTTTCTGCTTTCCGTGTCATGAAATCCTCCGGATTTTTGCTGAGGAACCCCTTTTATTTGCTTTGGTTTCATAGCGTCTGTTTTAAAGCAAGTTAATGAAAATGATACGCTTTATTTTATGAGTGTAGTCACAATCAAAAACACCAACAGCGATCATTCATTTTTAGGATGATGTACAATTACGGATTTGCATCATATACCCTATGATGTCATTAGAAATAGATATTTTAAAGAGGTACAATTATACACCCATAAAATTCCACAATGCTAAAGAAAACTTGCATCAGTTAAAGAATAGTTATTTTCTATCAAAATCAATAATTTTTAAAAAAAATGCATATATAATGTTTTGCATAATATTAATTTTACTTATATTTGTGGATCGAAATAATTTTTTTTCATCATTTGTGTTTTTTTAAGGTCTCCATTCGTGGGGACCTTTTTGCTTCCACTGATCCTATAATTGATTATTCACTGCTAATATGAAAATGCAATAAATGGTGAAATATTGTGCTTTTTAAAATCAATAAACACTTTAATATAGGGTGTCGTATACATTTACAATGAACAATAAATCCCTTTTTAATGTTTTATAGTAAGATCAACGGCATAAACATATTATTCAACATTTATGATACTTAGGATCAGAACTAAAAAATGATATTTTGCCTGCTATTTAATATTTTTCACAAAATCGGTAGGCCGGAACTGCATCACAGCCTGAAAGCTTCTTGTATAAGCCTGTACACTTTTGTACCCTACTTCATAGGCTGTTTCGGAAATGGTAAGATTTCCGGCACTCAAAAGCTCAAGACTTTTGATGATTCGCAGCATCTGCTGATATTTGCTGAGTGTAAGCCCAGTTTCTTTTTTGAAAATACGTTCTAAAGTACGGGTAGATAATAACGCCGTTTCTCCCAGATCTTCTATTCTAATTTCTTTATGATAATCATGATGCAGGTGTTCTATCACTTTTGTTAGGCGTTTGTCTTTAGGAAGACAGATATGGAGTTTCAGAGAATGTTCTACGAAATGAGGAAGCTCATTGAATAATGCTCTTAAAAATATGGTTTCATCGGCATCTTTTGAGAGTAGTTTAGACCATTTTTCCACATATTTTATCATTTCTTTTAAAACCGGAGGGACTGAAAATACGTTGACTTCATGGTAAAAAGAGTTTTTTCTGTCAACTTCAGCAAACATAATCATCAGATTGATTTTCTCAGAATGTGAATTGGTCTTATGAATGGTATTGGGAGGAATCCAAACAGCATGGTTTTGCGGAAGAAGATAAATCTTTTCTTCAATGGTAATATACTGAAACCCACTTTCTACATAGACCAGTTGCCCTTTTTGATGCTGGTGAAGCACATCATCATGAATCCAGTTTTCTTCAAACCAGACAAAATAAGGTTTATGCAGTTCATCTACTTCTATACTGTTATTCGCATTCATGTCGTTTTAAGTTAAAACTTTGGCAAAATTAAACAAAATTACTATGCTAATTTTGCACAAAAGTTTTTATTATGATGAAGAGTGAAATAAGAAAAAAAGCATCTTATGCTTTACTGATCATTAATGTTTTGGTGGTTATACTGATCTCAAGTAATCTTCGTTCGCCTATTGTTGCAGTATCTCCTGTGTTAAACGAGGTGAGAGAAGCTTTACAACTGGATAATTTTCAGGTGAGTTTGCTGACCTCCATTCCTCTGTTTATGTTTGCAGGCTGTTCGGTATTGGTGAGTAGATTTTCCAATACACTTGGAATCAGTAAGCTGTTGATGTATTCCTTACTTATTTTAAGTTTTGGGCTTTTTCTTCGTATTTCCGGATCACTGCCCATGTTGTTTCTGGGATCAATATTCATAGGGTTGGGAATTTGTATTGGTAATGTGGTAACCCCCGGATATGTTAAAAATAACTTCCCAAAACAGATTGGTCTTATGACCGGAATTTTTGCGGTTTCTATGAACCTTACTGCTGCACTGGCTTCAGGTTTTAGTGTAAGAATTGGAGAATGGACGGGCTTTGGATGGCGGGGTTCATTAGGGATCTGGCTGATTATTGCAGGATTGGGATTTCTTGTATTACTCCTTGAGCTTCTTTTCAACAAAAAAAATTCTGACCAACCCAAAGTGGCGCTGAGCACCTCTGGGGTTAATATGTTCAAATCTTCCCAGGCATGGAATATTAGCATTTTCATGGGACTTCAGTCTCTTTTTTATTACTGCATGGTTGCCTGGCTACCCTCCTTCCTCGCAGATTATAATATGCAGGGAGAAAGCTCCGGCTGGGTTCTTTTTGTCATTCAGATTACGATGATTCCAGTGACGTTTTGCTGCCCGATTATAGCCAGTAAAATGAAGGATCAAAGGATTATGATTCTTTTTATCTGCGCCTTAATGTTTACAAGTACCATGATGTTTGTACTGCTAAAATCCCAATGGATTTACGTAAATGCAGTTATCATAGGCCTATCCAATGGATTGTCTTTCAGTCTGTCTATCCTGTTTTTCTCCACAAGAACAAAAAGCAGTATCAATGCAGTGAAAATTTCAGGAATGGCACAATCCGTAGGATATCTTATCGCCGGATTTGGACCTCCTGTTTTTGGAAAACTCCATGATTGGGATATTTCATGGAATACATCCTTTTATTTCCTGAGCATTGCAGTACTCATCATGCTGTATTTTGGACTGAAAGCAGCAAGAAACAGATATGTAGAAGATTAAATAAAGTTGGCTGGTTTAACTTCAGGTGATGCGTTTCCTGTTACTGGACACCACCCATTCATCCTTTAAACAGCTAGGGCAATTTTCTGAATTGCCTGCTGTTTTATATTCCGTGTGACCACAGAATGTACAGGAATAATATCCTTCATCATGAATAGATTTTAATGGATTTTCCAGCGAATCTGGCATAATGGGAAGCCCATATTTCACATATTGGTCTTCATAGAAAAACACACTGATCTCTCCGGAGATTTCTTCAATTGCAATTTCGATCTGTCCAAGCTGCGAAACACCTTTTAATCTTAGCTCCGCAAAGAATTCATCACTTCCTAAATTTTCTTTTTGGAAGTTCTTAACGGAAAATTTACCATTTTCTATCAGACAGATGGATTTTCCCTCCACCAGCTTTTCGAAAGTCTTACTTTTTCCAATAAAGAATGTGACGATTGTATACAGGAGAATAATGACAATAAAAACAATAAGGGAAGAAATAATTCCGACATCTTTATTAAACATGGGATCTCCTGCTGCAGAACCTAATCCAATAATAACCACCAGTTCAAAGATAGAGAGCTGTTTAACCCCCCTTTTCCCTAAAATCCTCAACCCGATAATAATAGCCAGGAACATAATCATGGTACGAAGAATGATCTCTAAAAGAAAAGACCA
This sequence comes from Chryseobacterium sp. KMC2, assembly GCF_016756935.1. Taxonomy (NCBI): domain Bacteria; kingdom Pseudomonadati; phylum Bacteroidota; class Flavobacteriia; order Flavobacteriales; family Weeksellaceae; genus Chryseobacterium; species Chryseobacterium sp. KMC2. The sequence goes on along the minus strand of NZ_JAESIT010000006.1, from coordinate 128,574 downwards.
TTCTTCATGTCCCAATAATAATTCTTTCCAATCAAGATTTAATAGAAAAACTGAAAGCATAAAATTATTTATGAATGAGAGTCCAAAAAACAAGCCATCCCAAAGGGGTATTCCTAAGACTTGAACTCTAAGGGGATTTCTTCACCATCTTTTAGGATAAAACATTGATCAACTAACCCTTCTTTAACTATCTTTTCCTCAATATACTTTCTGTCTTCTTTGCAATGGCTCACCGCTTCCAGATGGGAAACCCATACCAATGCTTCAGGAGCATACCTGCAGACTTTTATAATATCTTCACTCGTCATAATAATAGGATCTCCCACCGAAAAAGTGGCAGCTCCGCCTGCCACAATAATGTGCTCTGGCTGATACCTGTCTATCTCCTCGGCAATATCATCATACCAGATACTGTCCCCAGCAATATAAACGGACTGGTTAGCCGTTTTAAAAACAAATCCGTTTACCACTCCCATTTTTTCTCCAATTTCTCCGGTTCCGTGCTGTCCTTTCGTGATAAATATATCCATAGCATTCCAATGGAGATGATCACTGATAGGAATCACATTTCTAAATCCTTGCTCCGCTATTTGTTCTGAAATGACGGAGGGACACAGAATAGGCATATTTTTATCGATGAGCTCTATTGCTTTTGAATCCCAATGGTCGGGATGCAGATGAGTAATAACTACAGCATCTACTTTTTCCAGTTTTTGCACCAATTCTTCATGACTGAACGGAAGATCAACCAATGGGTTCAGAAGTTCACTATCTGTCATGGGAAACTTTCCCAAAGATCCTTTATCTCCAAGCATAGGATCAATAAGGATATTCACGTCATTGTTATTTAACAGCAATGTTGCATTGCGCCATAATTGTAGTTTCATTTTGTTTAAATTTGCTGAACAAATCTATCGGTTAATGACCGCAAAATAATCGATGGTTACCAAAAGGTTAACCATATTTATACTAAGAAATTGATGAATTTTGAAGAATTTAAAACGTGTGGACTTCGACGGAGCCTGGATATCCTGTCCGGAAAATGGAAACCCCTGATCTTATCCTCTCTTTTTGAGGAGGAGCAGGTACGTTTTGTGGAGCTTTGGCGAAAAATGCCAAGAGTTTCCAAGAAAGTGTTAGCAGAACAGCTAAAACAGCTGGAGGAAAATGATATTATTCAACGTATTGAAGTATACAATTTCCCTCCGGAAGTATATTACAAACTTTCAGACAGAGCCAGAAAATTAGGTCCTATTCTTGATGCGCTGCATGAATGGGGTAACGAACTGAACCCATAATACCAATCTCCCGCAGGAATTTCTCAGCGCAACATTTACTCTTTCATTGGCTTTAGTTGATTTTTTTCTAGTAAAATATCTGTTAAAAGGCAAAATCCGGAGAGTTCTTTACTTTTCTAAAACTTTATCATATATTTGGAAACACAACCCAAAAATTATATGTTGATGTAGGTTACAAAATATAACCTCAAAATTTCCTATTAAAAAAAACAAACAATGAAAAAAAAATTATTATTTGTGTTTATTCTTATAACACAAACTTCCTTCGCGCAAATTATTTCCAAAGATCCTACGTTTGCTTCAAACGGGATTTATACTCTTCCGGCAGGAAACTCATATTTAGGAACGGGAAGCAGCTATGCAGGAGAATTAACTGCAGCAACAAGTTCAGTATTTTATAAATCCTATGACCCCAGTCTCAACCAATTAATTATTTCTAAAGCGACGGGTTACAGCGGCCCTTTAGATTTGACTTTTGGAACAAATGGTAAAATTGTACTGAACTACAACGACGGTTCTCTTGTTGGATGTATAAGACATACCGATGATAAATTAACTTTACTACTCAAACGATATGATTCTACAAACAATACGTATTATCTGGATGTAATCCGATTACTTTCGAATGGGCAATCAGACCCTTCTTTTGGAAATGGAGGAATAAAGGCATTAGCCAATTTATCAGTTTCTTTTGAATTAACTAATCTTATACAGCAGGGAAATAAAATTCTTGTTTCAGGAATTAGTATGGATTCTTTTGGACAAACTGATTCGAAAACTCATACGTTGAGATTAAATTCTGATGGCACATTAGACAACAGCTTTGGGAATAACGGAGAAATATTGACTTATCAACAGAATCCTTTGCAGAGTTCTTATCTTCCTCATATCATTTTAGATAACCAGTTTAATCTTCTTTTTTTCGGAAATGGTACCATAAGGAAATACACTGTTGACGGACAGCCTATGACTGGTTTTGGTAATAATGGAGAAGTTTTGTTTAGTGGAGAAGCAAGTATTGTAAAAGTAGATTCTGCTGATAAAATTGTGTATGCAAAAAATGACTTAATGTGGCAGACACCACCTACCTTAGGAAGGCTTAATGCTGATGGCTCACCAGATATGACATTCAATTATAATGGTATTGCCGGTCTGGAATTTCGGGATATCTATGAAAAAAATGGTTATTATTATCTTGCAGGCTATGCTGAACTCAATAATAATGGATATACTTATTATTATATCTCTAAGCTTAATCAAAATGGAACTGTTTATCCTTTATTTGGAGAATATATAGAAAATGATCCTAATTTACGATATCATAATATTAATGCAATAAAGGTTTTTGATAATAACATCATTGTGAGTACAGATGGAGAAACATTAAACATTGTTAAATATCTTGTAAACGATAATGCTACATTATCAACAAAAGAAACGGTAAAAAATAATGCTGAAATTACTTTTGAAAGCCCTGTAAAACAAGATTTAGTGTATCATTCAAAAGAAAAACTTAGCAGAATAGAAATCTATTCTATTGATGGAAAGCTATTAAAAACTGTAAAAGAGAATAATTCAGATGTTTCTGAACTTTCTAAAGGAGTTTATTTTGCGAAAATCATTTTTGAAAATGGAAAAGTTTCTACAAAAAAATTTAGTAAGAAGTAGAAAATGTACATCTTAAAAACTGTAATTAGATTCTGCACATGAAAAGAATCAAAAGGATTCCCTGAGGCTTGCCACGGGGAATTCTTTTGATTACAATACTCTATACCGGAAGAGATCATTTAGTCTTTAAACTGATCCAGGACTTCTATAATATTCTGATATACAAAATCCAATTCTTCGGAGGTAATACAATAGGGCGGAACCAGATATATTACATTTCCCAATGGCCTCATAATCATTCCCCTCTGTAAGAATTCATTATAAAGCTTCTTCCCTATTTCATTGAAATAAGAAGTACCATTCCCGGTTTTAAAATCAAAAGCTAAAATAGTTCCGATCTGACGTGCATTTTCAACTTGTGGATGCAAGGAAATCATTTTTATAAATTCCGAATGCTGCTGGGTAATACGTTTGATATTCATTTGGGTTTCTTCTTTAAGTAATAATTCCATACTGGCTAACGCTGCAGCACAGGCTAAAGGATTGGCCGTAAAAGAATGTCCGTGGAATAATGTCTTATGACGGTCATCAGATAAAAAAGCATTGTAAATTTCATGGGTGCAGGTTGTAATCCCCATAGGCATGGTACCCCCTGTAAGTCCTTTTGAAAAACACATGATGTCCGGTTTTTCTGTAAGGTAATCTGTTGCAAAAAGTTTTCCGGTCCTTCCGAAGCCTGTGAACACTTCATCCTGAATCATTAAAATTTCCTGCGTCCTGCAATACTGCATCAATTCATCAAGATTTTCTGCACTGTACATCAGCATTCCTGCTGCTCCCTGCACCAACGGTTCAAAAATAAAACAAGCTACTTCATCTGCTAACTGCCCAATCTGTATTTTTAAATCTTCCAGATTCTCCGCTGTAGGCGTATCGATAAAAACAACTTCAAATAACCTGCTTTCAAAAGGTTTGGTCCAAAAGCTTTTTCCACTTACAGCCATTGCTCCGAATGTATCTCCATGATAGGCATTTTTGAAAGCCAAAATTTTAGTTTTCTCCTTTCCCTGATTGTGGGCATACTGAATACACATCTTCAGCGCTACTTCTACCGCTGTGGAACCATTGTCAGAATAAAACACTTTATTCTGATTGTGAGGAAGAATATTCAATAAGTTTTCTGAAAGCTGTACAGCCGGTTCATGGGTAAATCCGGCAAAAATAACCTGTTCCAGGGTGTTAAGCTGTTCGAATACCCGCTGGGCAATATAAGAATGAGAATGTCCATGCAGAGTTACCCACCACGAAGAGACTACATCCAGATATTTTTTACCTTCATGATCATAAAGGTAAACCCCTTCCCCTTTAATAATCGGTATGGCATCAGCAGCTGTTTTCATCTGGGTATACGGATGCCAGTTGACTGCTTTATCTCTTTCCTGAAGACTAAGTTGTGTTATCGTATTCATATTTTGAGGTAAAATGTTTATAACATATTTTTAATTGGTCACAAAGTCCGCAAAAACTTCGTATTCCTGATTCATTAGTATAAGTTCGCAAAAGATGTTTGCTTGCACATAAGCCTCTTTCGAACTTTCACATTAAGATTTCCACTTCATTGGAATGCTGTCCGGATTCAACCTAACCCGGTAAAAAATCTGATAACAAAGTCTGAATACATTTCAGAATGTTTATAATTAAAATCCAAAATCCCATAAGTGATTATTTAGAGTTTGACATTGATCTAGCAACATTTAACTTCCTGATTAGATTTCATGGGTTTCAATCCCAGTGTTTCCAGCATCTGCATATCTTCAGATACTCCCGGATTAGGAGTCACCAATAAAGTTTCTCTTTCTCCCGTGAAAATAGAGTTTGCACCTGCCATAAAGCACCATGCCTGTTCAGTTTCTGTCATTTCAATACGTCCAGCACTCAATCGTACCATAGAAGCCGGCATCACAATCCTCGCGGTTGCAATCATTCTTACCATTTCCCAGGTATCTACTTTTTCGTTATTCTCCAGTGGTGTTCCTTCTACCCTTGCCAATGCATTAATGGGTACAGATTCCGGATGCTTAGGCATCGTTGCTAAGGTCAAAATCATTGAAATTCTGTCCCTATGTGTTTCTCCAAGACCGATAATTCCTCCTGAACATACTGTGATTCCAGCCTTCCTTACATTGTTGATCGTATTAATCCTGTTATCGAATGTTCTGGTAGAAATGATTTCTTCATAATACTGTTCAGAAGTATCCAGATTATGGTTATAGGCATACAAACCGGCTTCCTGAAGTCGTATTGCCTGCTCTTCGGTAAGCATTCCTAACGTACAGCATACTTCCAGTCCAAGTTCATTCACTCCCTTCACCATATCGATCACTCTGTCAAAATCACGGTTGTTACGAACTTCGCGCCATGCTGCAGCCATGCAGAAACGGGAGGAACCACTGTCCTTAGCTTTCTGTGCATGAGCTATTACCGTTTCCGTAGGCAATAAAGCCTGTACTTTGATATTGGTATGATAACGCGCGGCCTGTCCGCAATAGGAACAGTCTTCCGGGCATCCTCCGGTTTTGATTGACAATAATGTGGAGATCTGTACTTCAGAGGGATCATGCCGTTCTCTATGTACCGTGGCCGCTTTATAAATAAGCTCCATCAGGGGCAAATGATAAATTTCTTCAATTTCTTCTTTGGTCCAGTTGTGTCTAATTTCTGTTTTCTTATCCATTATCATAATTTTGTTATTGTTAATTGCTTTGCAGCCATTTTAATATGTTCTTTATCAGTATGGGTAATCTCCGGAATCCTGATAATTTTTGTATCACTTTCAATAAAGCTGCAGATGAGTCTTTCCGTATCCTGTGGAAAAACTCCATTAAGAATCAGGTATTCCAGCTTTATATTTCTTTGCTGTAATGCCATTATTGAAAGCAAGCTGTGATTGATACATCCTAAATAGTCTCTGACAACAAGCGCGGCAGGCAGATCCAGTATCTCTATCAGATCAATCATAAAAATATGATCTGAAAGCGGTACCATCAATCCTCCGGCTCCTTCTACAATCAATGAATTTTCAGTTTCCGGCAATTGAAAATCATCGAGTTGAATCTGTATGTTTTCTTCCCGTGCAGACTGATGAGGAGATGCAGCCAGTTGCAGGCGATGTGTTTCCGGATAGCAGGTGGTATGGTCTGTCCAGTCCTCAATTTTATGACTGTCTGTGTAATGGAGATCTCCGGACTGTACGGGTTTCCAGTAATCTGCTTTAAAATACTGAACCAAAATAGCTGAACAGATGGTTTTTCCTATTTCAGTCCCTATTCCTGTTATAAATAGTTTCATATGAGTTTTCGGGGTTCGTGATACGCGATACGTGATGTGAGGTTCGGGATGCGGGGTTTGGGTTGAAATTCACTTCCTTTTATTTTATAGGTCACTTCGTTTTTCTACCCTTTTGTTTTTAATTCAATTCTTTAATAATTCTTGTAAGTTTTAGTATTTCATCTTCCGTATTGAAGCTATGAAGGCATATTCTGATTCTCTCACTTCCTTCTTTTACCGTTGGACTGTATACGGCATAGGTTAAGAACCCTTCATCAGATAAAGTATTCTGTACCGTTTTCAGTTTTTGATTATCCGGAATTACAATAGCCTGAATGGGGCTGATTTCAGAAGAAGGTGTCTTCAGACCCTGATTTCTGAAAGTTCTGATGTTTTCGTGAAGCTTTTTTGACAGCTCCTGCTTCTTTTCTAAAAATTCATAACCAGTTTTGATACTCATCCATTGAAAATCCTGCGCAGAAGTGGTATAAATAAATGGAGATGCAAAATTGATAAGATAAGATTTCACGGTTTCATTACAGAGAATTGCGGCTCCGTGGGCTCCCAATGCTTTACCATATGTTACCACAGCTGCCAGCACCTGATTTTGTAACTGATACTTTTCAATCAATCCATTTCCAAAAACACCAAAAGCATGCGCTTCATCTACCAGTAAATCTGCATGATATTGCTTAGCAAGAGCGGCAATCTCCCGGATGGGAGCACAATCTCCTTCCATAGAATAAAGGCTTTCTATGGCGATATAACAATGCGTTTTCTGTTTCTTCAATAGGTTTTCCAAATCGTTCAGATCATTATGCCGGAATTTTGCTTTTCTGGCATTTGACATTCTGCAGGCATCGTGGACGGAACGATGGATCTGCTCATCTACAATCACCGTATCATGACGGCTGGGAAGTGTTGAGAACAGAGCAAGATTAGCATTATATCCGGATGGGAAAAGAAGTGCTGCAGGAAAATGATGATTTTCTGCAATACAACGTTCTACAGAAGTTGCCATACCGGTATTACCACTGATTAATCTGGAGCCGGTACTTCCTGAAAGCAGCTGAGGATTATCATTAATGCTTTGCAACAGGAGAGTTTGAAATTCTGTATTTCTTGCCAATCCCAGATAATCATTGGAATAAAAATCAATTCCTTCAGGCTGAAGCGTTAATCTTCTTAGTCTCCCTTCTTCATTTCTTGTATTGAGTGATTCCTGAAAACGATGAATACTGTTAAGCATAATTCAACTCTTCCACTTCTTTTGTAATCGCATTAATCCATTGATGATGCAGTTCTTTCTCAATGTTCAGTATATTTTCAGCATGTATTTTCCAGTCACCGGAAAATTCATTGAGCTGATTGATCATTTCTTCCAGATGTCCTTCTTCTTCGAGAATAATAGATTTCACCATGATCCGGGAAGATTCCTGGGTAAGGATATCCTGATATACCGGGTACAATTCATCAGCCCGAACTTCAATAGCATAGGTTACAAAGAGGTAGGCTGCAAACTTGAGCTCTTCCTGGCTAAGCTGAAAAACATGCTGAAGATACCTGCAGGCCTTAATATCCAGCGCATGAAGGTAATGTCGGGTTGCAGTGGGAGCAAGAAGTTCTTTATTTTCGTAAGTTTTGCATAATTCGGGATCAATCTTTCCGATTTGCTTTTTGAGATAGTAAGCGTGACGGTGCTCTTCAGCGGCATGCTTAAGCTGAATCAGTGTTACTGAAACCGGATGTTCGCATTTTGATATTTTTCTGGCCCCTGCATTCTCCATAAAGGAAAGTGTGTTCAGCCATTTGGCGTGAGTGGTATTATCCTGTACCACCCTTTGTAATAAGTGCTGAAATTCCATTGATTTTTATTTTGATGTCAAAAGTAGTATATTGCCGGATGGTCATATGGTGCCAGTTTTTATATTATGGATAGTCCGGTTAGAATTCCTTATGAAAGTTTCATAAAAATTGACAGAAAATCAGAAACATCGATCTATTTACAGATTGCGAATCAGCTGATCAATGCTATACAAAGGGGATTTTTACCTTTTGGAACTAAACTTCCGGGAACAAGAACCTTCAGTGATATGCTCGACATCCACAGAAATACAGCTGTGGCCGTTTATGATGAATTGTCTGCTCAGGGCTGGACGGAAAGTTTTCCGAATAAAGGAACTTTTATTATTGGGAATGATCAGGAAAAACCGGTAAAAATGAATGATTTTAAATCCAATAATCTTCAAAACTATCCACAAACCACAGGTTTTTCCTTCAAAGCCTCCAATATTTTAGATAATCCTTTTGAACATTCAGATTGTGACTATGTTTTTAATGATGGAGTACCTGATATCAGGCTGACCCAGATTGGTCAGCATTCCCGGTTTTACAGCTCTATCCTCAAGCGTAAGACCAATCAGAAAATCCCGGGACATTATAACCAGGATGGAAGTGAATTTTTTAAAGAACACTTATCGCGTTATCTCAATCTATCCCGTGGACTGCCTATTTCTAAAAACAACCTCCTGATTACCCGCAGTACGGAAATGAGTATTTATATTGTTTCCGAGATTCTTCTTTCTGCCGGAGATGTAGTGTTAGTGGGCGCTTTAAGCTATTTTTCAGTCAATATGATCTTTATGAAAGCCGGAGTTCAAATGCTTTCTATCCCGATAGATGAAGAGGGCATCATTGTTGAAAGCGTCAGAGAGGCTTGTAAAAAGCAAAAGATAAGAATGCTCTATCTTACTCCACATCACCACTACCCTACAACAGTGGCATTAAGTGCCCAGCGAAGACTGGAACTTCTGGAGCTGGCCAATGAGTATGGTTTTATTATTCTTGAAGACGACTATGACTATGAATTCCATTATGATAAAAGCCCTATCCTTCCCTTAGCCAGTGCTGATACGAACGGAATGGTTATTTATATAGGTTCATTCGGAAAATCTTTGGCTCCGGGATTCAGAACCGGTTTTATTGTGGCTCCGGAAAATCTGATGATAGAAATGCGTAAATATCTCGGTATTATTGACCGTCAGGGTGATATTCTAATGGAAAGAGCTTTGGGAGAGATGATTGAAGAAGGGGAAATTAACCGGTATCTGAAAAAATCTTTGAAAGTCTATCAGGAAAGGCGGGATTATTTCAGTGTTTTATTGAAAGAGCATTTAAAAGAATATATCCATTTCCAAAAACCTTCGGGAGGGTTGGCTATCTGGCTGGAATGGAATATTCCTATAAACCTTATGCAGCTTAGCAGAAATTGTGCTCAGAATGATCTGTTTATTCCTAAAACATTACTATATCAGAATAAACATCTTACAGCGATGAGATTAGGTTTTGGAGACCTCAATGCCGAAGAAATGGAAAAAAGTGTTGAAATTTTTTCTAAAACAGTAAAACTATTGATCTGATGTAAGAAACTCACAAATTAAAGGGAATTGAAAATCTCAATCTGCGAGAGAAAAAAACATAGTATTCTTAATTTTCCGACACAAATAATGATTTCTGATTGGGTTTGTTTCAAGTAAGCAAAGTAGTGACCAACAGATTGATTTGGTTAAGGTTTCGTGTAATTCATCCTGTTGTTTTTAATTAAAATATCTCGCAGATTAAGCGGATTGAGCAGATTAAAAGAGCACTAAAAAATCTGCGTGATCTGATTAATCTGCGAGAGAAAAAAACATAGTATTCTTATTTTTCCGACACAAAGAATGATTTCTGATTGGGTTTGTTTATAGTACTCAACAAATTGATTTGGTTAAGGTTTCGTGTAATTCATCCTGTTGTTTTTAATTAAAATATCTCGCGGATTGAGCAGATTAAAAGAGCATTAAAAAATCTGCGTGATCTGCTTAATCTGCGAGAGAAAAAAACATAGTATTCTTATTTTTCCGACACAAAGAATGATTTCTGATTGGGTTTGTTTCAAGTACGCAAAGTAGCAATTAACAGGTTGATCTGGTTAAGGTTCCGCGTGATTCATCCTGTTATTTTTAATTAAAATATTTCGCGGATTGAGTAGATGAAGAGGATTGAAAATCTATGAGAGAAAAAGCAAAAGCCCCTAAAATATAGAGGCTTTATTGAAAATTTAGTGATGGGATGGAAATACCACTTTATTTTTTTTATGCTTTGGTTTTTTCTTCTTCCTGTTTAAATAGATGATAAAACCTGTAATAGGAAGTGATGCAGCAATGATCCCTGCTAAAAAATAAATAATTCTGCTGGTCATTCCAAAGATACTTCCAGTATGCAGGTCGTAATTTCTTTCTCTTAATGCAGTTCCATATCCTATATTTTTGTCTTTATACGATTGCTGTTTCACTATCTCACCCGAGTACTGGTCAAAATTATATTGATCATTCCGGTACAGTCTGTTATCATAGGTAAGTTCAGCATAATAGGTCCCTTCTTCCGTTCTTGGAAAATTAATAAGGGCTGATTCTTTATCGGTAAGACCTTTTTCCATTTTGTTTCCAATCATATCCAAAATGTTTTTTTGATCCGAAAATTCTTCTGCGGGTATTTTACTTTTGGCTTTCTGTTCCGTAGGTGCACTTCCATTTAATGTCTTTTTCACCCATTTATCTACGTCCTCAAAACTCCAGATCATTGCAGAATAAGAAATGATTAATAGAGGAATCACAGCATAAAATCCCAGTACATTATGAACGTCATAATTGATTCTTTTCCAGTTGGCAGAAATTTTAATAAAGAACATTCCTTTCAACATGCTCTTGCTCATCTTTCTCGGGTACCATATCACTAATCCCGAGAATAAAATGATCGTCATGATAAGAGTGGAATATCCTGTGATGGTTTTTCCTATCTTCTCGCCCAACAAAAGCCTTCTGTGAAGGTCCAGCACAATTTCAAAAAAATCTTTTTTGGCATCTTCTACGGCCTGTACTTTTCCTGTGTAAGGATCCATATAAACCCTATAATAGTAAAGATAAGTTCCCCAATACGTTAGAGCATCATTATCCATTTTTAAGGTACGGAAAACATAAGTCTGTGAAGGGTCAGAAGACATGACCACTCTTTTAATTTTCAATCCTTCCGGAAGGGCCCTTTCAGCTTTTGAGGAAAGCTCGGATAGAGGCAGCTTTTTCTTTCCTATAACCTCAACAAAATATCTTTCCGGGTGTATCCATTGTTTTAATTCTTTTTCGAAGACAAGAATACATCCTGTAGCCGCCATTATTACAACTATAAGCCCGGACGTTAGTCCGAGCCATAGATGTAACTGATATGCTATTTTTCTAAATTTAAGCTTCATTATTAAAATTTAAGGCTTACCTCAGCTACAAAGTTACGGGGCATTTGAGCGACTACCACTCCCTGCCCTGCAAAATATTGCGCATTGCCTAAATTATTCATTTTAAAACCTACTCTGTATTTTTCTTTTTCCAGGGAAATAGAAGCATTAATCAGCGTATATGCTGGGAATGCAAACTGTCCGGTAGTGGTTTTATTTCCGGTAATCTGTTTACCTACACGGTTGACCCCAAAACCTACTCCCAGTCCCTGAAGTCCTTTAATAGGAAGGACATAACTGATCCAGGAATTAAATACATTAGCAGGGCCTGCAGATTCCGGACGACGTCCTTCTACTGCAGCATCCGCTTTTTCCATTCTACTGTGGTTGTATGAATATCCTGCAATAATATTCAATCCCTGAACAGGATTCATAACAGTTTCTATTTCAATTCCCTTACTTCTTTGCTGTCCATCCTGAACAACAATAGCATATTCTTTTCCATCACGGATTACCCCGGTGCCCCGCTGTATATTGTCAACCAATATATCATAATATCCCACGGTAAAGTTGAATTTGTTTCTCCAAAGATTTCCTTTTACTCCCACTTCCCACTGATTTGCAGTTTGTGGTTTCATATCTCCGCTATAGTCCTGTAATTGCTGTACGACTGGTGCTGTATAACTAAAACCATTCATATAGTTGGCATAAGCTGATAAACGGTCTTTGACCACCTGATAGACTAATCCTACTTTTGGAGACCACGCCGTTTGTTTGAATTCACCGGCACGCACATTAGTGTTCAGGTTAAGCTGTCCTTTGCTTTCATAATGGTCCAAACGTAAGCTTAGTAAAGTAATCAAACGGTCGGTAATATAAGTAACATTGGAAATATAGGCTCCATAAAGATTGGCTGAAGAGGTATTCCGTACCAAAGGTGCTTTTTTAGCATCAATAGCGGTTTGGGTAGCGGCCTGTATTTTCTGCAGAGCGAGATCTTTGGAAATATTTCCGTAACCACTTGTTAAGTTTTGTCCGTCTACATAATCAAATACCACAATCGGAGAATGGTTGTTATTGATAGACTGATTGAAATAATCTAATCCGATCAATACTTTATTTTTGATTTTTCCGATATTGAATTCTCCGTTAAAGTTTTGCTGAACACTGGTGGAAGAAGCTTCGGAGTTCTGCCATTGTACATTACGCTCCAGCATAGCATCGCTGGTATTTCCTCTGATAAACTGGTACTGATAGAGTCCTTCCGTTTTTCTGAAGTTACGGGAAAGTGACGTTTGTGAGCTCCAGTTATTTGATATTTTATAATTAGCCTCCGCTTTTACATTAATTGACGGAGCTTTCAGGGTCATATCATTGTTGGAGTACGATCTTTTCCAGTCGAATCCTAATTCATCAGGTGTATGGGCAAAAAATGCTCTCGTTCTGGGAAGAAAGATAATAGGGGTATTAGTTCCCTCATAATTATAAATCTGAGCTCCTAAGCTGAACTTCAGCCTGTCATTAACCTGATAGCTTAAGGTAGGGGCAACAAAAAATGATTTTCTGAATTCAGAATCTCTAAAACCATTCTGATACTGATAGGCCGCATTCAAACGGAATAATGTTTTTCTGGACTCAGTAATGGGACCATACACATCAGCCGTTACACGGTTCAGATTATAGCTTCCCATAAGGTAGGATACCTCCCCACCAAAGTAATCTTTAGGTTTTTTCGTTACCGCATTAATAAGTCCTCCGAAAGAGGTTACAGCACCTCCATATAGAGTTCCTGCCGGTCCTTTAATAACTTCTAAACGTTCAATGTCAGCAGGATCAATCTCTCCATTAGTGGTTGCAGGAAGACCATCTACCATTGATACTTTTGTGGGAAATCCTCTAAGGCTATAGTAGAAGCTTCCGTCCCCGGAACCCCTTCCCGGACTCCCCTGCATTTTTACCATCCCTGGCACATTTTTTAAAACTTCTGAAATGTCATAAGTAATCTGTTCCTTCAGTAATTGCTGGTTGATACTCGTATAAGCCTGCGGATTTTCTAAATTCCTTAATGGCATTTTAGAAACCGAAGTACTGTCTTTATCCAAAAATTTATTTCTGCTGAAAGCATATACGGTGATTCCTTCAATAACATTGTTTTCTGTTGAAGTATAGATGGGTGGAATTTCATAAACATCTTTCTCAATGCGGATTTGCTCGCGCATCAATTCGATATCATTTAAAACCACCTGAAGAGTATATTCTCCAGGTGGCACATTATCAAAATAATATTCTCCTAAATTGTTTGTCTTTGATTGATATGAAGTATTTACTATTCTTAAAAGTGCATTTTTTACCGGCACTTTCTCAGACAGCATGACCTTGCCGTTTACCCTTTCATTTTGCTGAGCATCAATAAAATGAGGAAGTAAGACAAAAGCTAAAAGTAATATAGGGGTTTTAAATGTTTTCATGCTGTAAGTTTTGTAACAGGGGATAGTTTATTTTACCGTTTTGTGATAATGGAAATGACTCTATGTGTTCGGTGCGGACGTATTGAGGATTAATGCGCAGCTTATTTTTAATAATTTCAGTGATGGCCTGGGGATCAATCTCCGGATTGTCATACAGCACAATGATTTTTTTGTCATTGGAATTCAGGCATACAAACGTATTTCCTTCCAGCTCATTTTTAAGAATAAATTCTACCTCATCCAGATTAAGCCGTATTCCGAAAAGCTTCATGATACGTTTTATTCTTCCTGTGATAGAGTAAATTCCGTTGTCTTCTTTTTTTGCAGTATCTCCTGTACGCAGTACTGCAGGCTGTTCGTAAGAACTAAGGTCTTGAAGCGTATGGGCATAGCCTCCAAAAATACTGGCATGTGAGAACAACAGTTCATCGGTATCAGGATCTATGCTGAAATTCCCACCATATACAGGAGTACCAATAGAAGTTTCTTCTTCCAGAAGACCATCTGTGGTAAGATAAGCCATTCTTCCACCTGCTTCCGTCTGACCATACTGTGCAAAGAATTGTTTTTCAAATTCAAGGCAATACGCAAAGATGGTTTTTCTCAGCTCACCATTGATCACCCCTCCTGTATGAGTCAGGTATCGTAAACTTTGACTGTCTTTTCTGAAGAAGCCTATCCTGTTAAGGTTCTCGTATAAAAATGGAACTCCTCCCAAGGTACTGTATCCATATTCCTCCATTTCATCCCAGAATGCCTTTTGCATAATATCTTTATCCGTACATACCATTCTTCCGGCACGCATACAGTTGGTCGTAAAAATAGAAAAGCCATATACAAAATTGATGGGTACATTCAATGGTACCACATCAGATTCCAGAATAGGCATATACTGAAGGATACTCACGGCATTCTGATACAGATTTTCATCCGATAACTTAACGAGTTTGGGAATTCCTGTAGTTCCTGAAGTACTTAAAAGAAGCTTAATTTCCGGATGGATCGTAATCTCACTTTGGTAATCATCTTTCATAAAGATTTTTACCGTATCAGAGAATGCTCTGATACTATATCCTTCTACCTCATCTCTGGATGGATCAAAGATATATTTCGGACGGTATTCTGCCTCCATCCGGTCTTTGAATTCCGAATGCAGTTTCTGTCCCAATAAAGCAATCGTATGGGCTGTTCCGTAAAAATTGAGAAGAACCTCAATACTGGAGAGCTGATTGTCATTGTACAAAAAGATCAATCCTTTTTCTACAGGATTCAAGCCTAAAGACCGATACAGCGTTCCAACCGGTATGGTATTACCGGTGGAAGCATCTGTAAGCAACAAGTTCTTGTTGGCAATTACATTTTCTAAAATTTTCATATACTTAGTTTTCTACGAATACATCGTATTTTTTCATTTTTTCACGGATCTTTCCGACGTTACCCATCTCAAGGATATCATTAAAATCAAACTTGATCTGATAAAACTGCTCCAGTGCTTCTACAATAAGCAGATGGGACATAGAATCCCATTCCGGAATTTCCTGATAGGTAAGATTTTCATCTACCAATTCTTTTTTTATAGCAATTGCAGAGGCAATTATTTCATAAAACTCTTCTGTTGTGTTCATTTTAAATTTTTATAGTTTTCCATTTACCGTTTTTGAAAATCATTAGGAAAAGTACAGCCAGTACGATTTCTGAAGAAACAATAGCTGTAAATATTCCCTTTAGTTCCCATTGAAGCCTTACTCCCAGCAGATAAGCCAGAGGAAGCTGAATAATATAGAACATGATGATATAGAGAAGTGTTACCTGCATGATGTTACCGGCTGCATTTAATGCGCGGCTGATCACCATAGTGAAACCTAATAAGAGATAGGCCATGGATACCACATGGATATACTGAACGGCATACCTTGCTACCTCCGGTTCTACAGTAAAAAACTTCACGACATGCTCTGCGGCAAGCTGCCAGAACAAAGCCACTGCAATAAGGTAGCTCATATTAATGGTGCCTGCTCGCCACACTGTTTTTTCTGCCCGGATAGGATCTCCTGCTCCTAAATTCTGTCCCGTAAGAACACCGGCAGCATTTCCTATTCCCCAGGCGGGCATCGTGGCAACAGAAGCAATACGTTGCGCAATAATGTAACCCGCAAGTGCTGTCGTTCCAAAAGTAGATATGATTTTCACCATAATCAGCCAGCTGGATGTAGGAATAATATACTGAACCAAGCCCCCAAAAGCTATTTTAAGAATCTTTTGGAGCAATGGCCCATCAAAGTCAAATTTCATCAGGATATTAATGCTCGTTTTACCTGTCAACAGGATAAAAAACTGGTATAAAACTGCCAGTAGTCTTGATAAAACTGTTGCATAAGCCAGTCCCAGCAATCCGAAAGCAGGAATAAACCCTACCCCGAAAACTAGCACTACGGCAAAAACAATATTTGAAATATGACAGAGCCAAAGTGATTTCATGGCGAGATCTGCATCCCCTGCTCCTCTGAACAGTCCATTAATAGAAAGACGGAGGATGACAAGCCCGATACTGATAAAAACCAGTCGGGAAAAAGAGAGCCCATCATTTACTATCCCTGCATTGATCCCCAGGAAACCTACAATCTCTCCGGCAAAATAGCATGACAGTCCGCCAATCAGTAAGGCAAAGAATAAGGCAAGCATAATAATATAATGAGCTGTTTTACCCATGCCTTCTTTATCTTTTTCGCCTGCTCTCCTTGCGGTAAGCGTTGCCGCAGCAATCCCAAGACCTACTGCGATAGCATAAGCGAAATTGACATAATTATCGGTAATCCCAACAAGGCCGAGAACTTTATCTCCCAGTTTGGCAATAATTAAAAGATTGACACTCACAAAAACAGATTCCATTACCAGCTCCATCACCATAGGAATTGCTAAGCTAAAGATGGAACGGTTGATACTTCCGGAAGTCAGTTCGACTTTTTTTCCGGCTAAGGCTCCATAGGTAAAAACCGTTCCTTCTTTTAGTATATGCAGGAATTTCCTCATAATACAGCTACAGAATTTTTATTGGCGATCTGATACAGAGGGTTAGGCAATGCTCCATCCTTTCTTGGAATAGCAAAAGCTTTATTTTCACTGTAGCCATTATTTTTCAGACGCAGGCTATTGATATAAAACCTTTTGAACGTAGGGACATACAGATCATATTTCTCATATCTCTCCTGTAGATGAGTGTTGTCTGCTTTATAACTTTCTATGCAGTCATGCACAAGCGTCCAGAATACATCTTCTTTAAAGTTTGAATAGGTATGAAGTACATTAGACATATATCTGAAAAAAGCATCAAAGACTCCCAAAAGAATAAATAAAGGAATATTTTCTTTGTTGGAAGACTGTATCAATCCGTCTGCAAGATGAGTCGGAAGCTTTTCTCTTGCTTCTGTTGTAAGGACAATATCATCTACAAAATCTTTAATTACAATTCTTTGAGGCACTCCATTTTTCAACACGACCATAATGTTCTCGCCATGGGGAGTCACACATAAAGAATGGGTGTAATAGATATGAAGCAACGGTGTAAGATAGGCATCAAGATAACTTGCCACCCATTCTTTGATACTCATTCCTGCCTTTTCCGCAAAAGCCTGCACCAAAGGGACACCGTTATTATCTACATAAAGTAAGGAAGCCATGGTTACCATTTGTTCATCTTCCTTAAGGTAGTTTTCCGCACTTTCACGCCATAAGGCTCCCAGGAATTCATTATACTGGTAAGGAACATTGGTGATCGCTCCGTATTGTGGATGAAGGTAAGCGATAGAGGCTTCTTCTCCCAGGAATATCGTTCCTTTGGTACCAAGATAGGCATCATCCTTTATAAGGCTTTTTACCCACTCTGTAATAGAAGGAGCTATTTTCATCTGTTTTGGAGATAATCCCCGGATATTTCCTGTACTTAGGATAGAAACAGCTGTTTTAAGATATCTTTTCTTAGGATGGTCTACATTAAATAAGGTACGGATACTCTGTTGCGGGCTGTAGGTATCATTTCCTTCTCCCAGTAGAATCAGAAGTCCGGATGCAAGATCTCCAGCAAAATGAATCTTCAGCTTTTCTTCCCATTGCCACGGATGAACAGGAATAAAATGATAATCTTCCACTGATTTTCCTTCATTGACGAGTTTTTGCTGAAAATCCTGATAAAGCTGATCTCCAATCTCAGAACGGTAGAAGTCTTCTCTGTCTATATGATCTAATGATTGAAATGCAGACCTGCTGGTATGGGATGCCAACCAGATAGGTTTCAGATTTTGATCAGATTCCGGAGCAAATGCTTTCAGGTCACGGGGAGAAAATCCTAATCTGCTTTTGTTAACAATTACCCATGGATGACCGGTCATTTGATGCTCTACCGTCTGATAATCTGATGAAGCCAGATCTTTTGAGGACATCACTCCTTTAGATAAAATCATGGCATCACAGTATAAGGTATGCAAAAGCTCTTCCGTATATCTTGCCAGTGTATAGGCATCTAAATCAAATACAGATTGCATTTCCAGGAAAAATGCTGCAACATCTACAGGTACTTGCTGAGAATGGTCTGTTTTGGTGATACTGTCTGTGTCGATATGCCAGTAGTCCATCATTCTTTCCTGACCGCGGAAGCTGTATTCAATATTATCGAATCCGGTTTCCAGTTTGAAAACGGTATAGCAGGTTTCATCCTGAAAAGCAACGACAGGTTTTAACAGTTCTTCGTGCATTAATTCTGCAATGGTTTTAGCCATCAGATTTTTATTGGCCTGCAGCCAGTGTTCCTGGCTTATAGTATTATTTAAATTGGTGTTCATTTTTTAGTATTAAATTTGGGCAGTTGGTAAATCAGCATATTTTTCTACATCAAAATCCTGGAAAGCAATTTTCTTCTCAATTTTGTAATGCTCTCTTCCAAGAATATCATTGATGATGTAGGAATTACGGTAGGCAGCCATTCCAAGGTCTGTAGAAATATAGCTATGGGTATGTACTTCAGCATGGAGCACATAAATTTCGCCTCCGTTGTGATCTATAGAATAATTTCTGTTGACATCAAACAATCCGCTTGAATCTCTTTTAATTCTGGACTGTATATTTTTGAGGAATGAAGGCTCATGGTAACGATATCCGGTTCCCAGGATCAGGTAATCTGCTTCCTGCTCATAAGGAACCCCCTGTTCCAGCTGAGTAAATTCAAGATTAATAACCTCCTGATTGGTATTATCTACCCTGTTCAGCTGGCTGTTAGGAATTATTTTAAGGTTAGGATCAGCGTTGTCAATGTTCAGATCATAAATGAAATCATAAATATCATTGATCAGGTCATAGTTTATTCCCTTAAATTGGCTTTGCTGTTTGCTTAAAATATCTTTTCTGGCAGACTCTGTTCTGTTATAAAAGTAGTCTACATAGTCTGGAGACGTTAGCTCCAGAGTCAGTTTAGAATATTCCATCGGGAAGAATCTGTCCGGGCGGGAATACCATCCTAATTCGGTCTTTTCATCTCTGTTTTGAAGCAGGTCATAAAAAACTTCAGCAGCACTCTGCCCCGATCCTATAATGGCTATTTTCTTACCTTCAGCCAAAAGCTCTTCTTTTCTGTAGAGATAAGAACCCGTATGAATGATTCGGGAATCTTCTTTAGGGATAAAAGAAGGAATATGAGGCTGTGTTCCGGTACCAAGAATAAGTCTTTCCGTTTTAAAAACTACTTTTTCTTTCGTTTTTGTGTGCACTGTTGTTACCAGATAAATACCATCTTCATAGTCTATATCCATCACCTGTGTCGAAAAACGACATTGGGGAAGCTGTTCAATCACCCATTGGCAGTACCGGTTGTATTCCTTTCTTGGAATGAAGAAACTTTCTCTGATAAAGAATTTATACAGTCTTCCTGTTTCTTTAAGATAATTAAGAAGACTTAAAGGATTCGTAGGGTCGGCCATAGATACACAGTCACATAAAAATGGGGTCTGCAGGGTTACATGATCAATCATTAACCCGGGATGCCAGTCGAAACCATCCCTCTGATCCAGAAAAAGTGTTTTCAGTTCCGTAATTGGATTGGATAAAGCGGCAAGCCCAAGATTAAAGGGGCCTATTCCTATGCCAATTACATTATAAATAGTGTCATTATTCATGTTCTGTGGTGTTTGTGGTGAATTGTACGTCTTTGTTTTGAGGGAACTTTTCCCAATACCATTCCCTGTAGCAGAAATTGAGATTTGCTTTTTTATGAGGCATTTCAATTACTTTATCTACTTTAAAACCGACGTGGGCTTTATTCATCATTGATGCAAGAGAATCTACGGAACCCTCTCCTACCATTTTACCTACCTGTGGCTGTGCAAAGACATAATCCACCATAGATTGTGTAGAAGGGGAAACATATTTCTTTTTGGGATCTATAGGTGCTATAAACTGATGGGTACCGTAATCTGTAGGCAATACTTCGTAATAATCCCCAACAATGTCTCTGCAGGCCCAATAAATTTCGATATTACAGGAAGGCTCACCGTTGCTCATTACAATATAGCTGTGGGCTTCGTTACCCGGAAGCATCACACGATAGTATGTTTCAAGCTCATCAATCGGCCAGTTCATCTGCCATATCTTTACGGCATGCTCGCGATTAAACCACTCATGGAGCATTTCAAGGTCATTTTCAAGATCTATAGGCCGTATGGTAATCGTAACATCTTCCTTTTCAAAATAACGCTTAAAGAATATGTCTTTTCCCTTTGGCTGAATCAGTTGTTCTGAAAAGAAATACTCATAAAGAAGGTTGGGTACTTTTGCATAAGATACGGCTGAGGCATTTACTCCGCCATCTACGTCAAAGACTGCAGACTGCAGATTTGATTTTACAGCCCAGTATTGCTGCTCCAGGGCATAATCTGTAAGATCTGATGGTTCTGTTCTGTGAAGATCTTCGAATTCCTGATACAAAATGCTGATGAGCTGCCTTTCTTTCACCCATCCTGTTTTACCCATTGAGCTGATAAGTGCTCCCAGGTTACTCACTAAAAGATGGTGAGAAATAATTTGCATAAGACGTTCATCTCTGATGAAAAGTTCTTCAATATCAGGACAGCTTCTGATAAGCTCCTCATATTTTTCTTTGAAACTTTCTCTTAACAGATAGCCTTGTCCGTCCCTTACAAAAATGGTTTCCGGAAGGAGCTGATCATTGAGTCCTATAAGCAAATTCTGCTGATGAACTTCCGGAGCCATCCCATAATGGCTGAAGAGCCTGTTTAAAGGAGAAAGCAAAAGATGAATATATTTCTTAAACCAGGTGATCGCTGCTTGTTCAGGATCAGTTCCCAATTGATCGGCTACTTCTTTGAAAAAATGCCTGGTAAAATTGAAGCTCCCTGCCGGTTCATCCTGACACAGTCTTGCCAGTAAAAGAACTTTTTCTCCCCCTAAAAAGGGATTTTCACGAATCAGGATATTGAAGCTCTCAATAGTATTCCCTTCATACTGGACACTTAAAGTGGCAGGTTCCAGAAGGAGTTTGAAATGAGGAAAGTTATTTTCAAAAGAAGCCCTTTCATGCTGCCACCATACAGCAGAAGCATATCCTCTATTGAGATCTTTTAAGCTGTTTGTCCTTACAGATCCGGTCATCAGAACATGTAAAGAAAATTTCAGCATCCAGCTGAAATCAGGATTATAAAGACTTCTTATCGATGATGTGGCATAAAAATCATCTCCTAAGGGTCCGATATGAATGATTTGCCCGGAGCCAAGCATTTCCGGATATTCTTCCGTTGATAGAAGATATTGTGCTTCCCAAGGGTGGCATGGAACAATATAATAATCATTGATGTTTTCAAAATCGTAACTTTCTGGTATCGAAACCAATTTCTCGAATATTTCTTTCGCTGAAATTCCGGGAAGTGATTTCTCCGTGATACAGCTTTTATGAATCAGAAAATAGTCAAGCTGAAATCCCTTTCCAAATTCCGGGCTATACAAAAGTTGCTCTTCCTCAGAAAATCCCATTCTTGATTTGGTAAAAGGATGTAGATTGTGGCCTACAGGCAGCAATTGTTCGGACTCTAAGAATGAATAAGACAATTCTTTCTCTTGTTGTGAACAGCCTTCAGCGGTTAATTCCAGATTTTTCAAGCTGCTTTGAATTCTCTCAGAAAAACGGGCAAGCCCTTCTTCATTGGAAGTATCAGAAAATTCTGTATAAATTAACTCTATCAGTTTTTCCGTATCTACTTCAAATACATCCTGATTTTTATGATCTACAGCCCATACAGGAAATCCATAGTCATGAAAAGCACTTTCGGAACGATAAACAATCGGGGCAAACAGAAACAATCCGCTTTTCTTCATTTCAAATCTTAGATGCAACGGATACTTGGTATTTTGAAGTGCCTTTGCAGTAAGAAGATCATATTGAGGAACTCCCTGGTAGAGCTTACCATTTCCAAGTTCTCTGAGCATTCCGTTAAGAAGGATACGGAAAGTAATTTCCTGTGCTTTATCCCCTATTTTACTTTTCTGTATCAAAGTCTTTTCCATGCATTTTTATTTTATTGAGAATTTGATGTACATCTTCGGTCGTGGTAATCGGATTCAGGAAAGTAAATTTCAGATAGAAATTCCCATCCACTTTTGTACTGGCAACGAGAATCTCACCGCTGTAGAAAAGTTTCGTCTTAATATGTTGGTTCAAGGCATTGAGATCTTTATGATCAGGTCTTACGTAACGGAATACCAAAACGCTAAGGTCAGAATCGGAAAGAAGTTCGAAGTCTGCATCTTCAGTAATCATTGAGGCTACATCTTTTGTAAGATCTATTACCGTGTCCGTATATTCGGCAAGCTGTTCTTTACCCATCATTCTTAAGGTAAACCAAAGCTTCAATGCATCAAATCTACGGGTACTTTGTGTAATGGATTTGTTGATCTGTGCAGGGATTTCCTCTTCATCCATTTCTTTAGGATTCAGGTAATCAGCATGATGCTTAAGAATCAGGAGCTCTTTTTTATTTTTAACAATGAAAGCGCTGCTGCTGATAGGCTGGAAAAAGGATTTATGATAATCTATTGTTACTGAGTCTGCTCTTTCTATTCCGTTTAATAGATGACGGTACTTATCACTTAACAGTAAAGCGCATCCGTAAGCAGCATCTACATGCATCCAGATGTTATACTGGGCTGCAATATTGGCAATATCTTCCAATGGATCTACATTTCCGAAATCTGTAGTTCCGGCAGTTGCTACAATACCAATAGGAATATTTCCAAGCTGTTCTTCTCTTTTGATATATTTTTTCAGCAAAGCAATATCCATACGGAATCTTTCATCTGTAGGCACTTTAATAATGGCTTTTTCACCAAGCCCCATGATAGATGCATTCTTCAAATTGCTAAAATGCGATTTATCGGAAACAAAAATTCTGAAACGGTCGGCTTCTCTTGGTAACCCATCTAATTTGATATTATGATTGTAGTTCTTTTGAGAAAAGCAATCGCGCATCATCACCAATCCCATCAGGTTACTTTGTGAACCTCCGGCAGTGAAAACACCATCGCTTTCATTGGTTTGGTAGCCTAGTTGCTCAGCGGTCCAGTCAATCAGCTTCCTTTCCATAAATGTACCTCCGGCACTCTGATCATAAGTGTCCTGAGAAGAATTGATGGCACTCACAAGGATTTCTCCTGCCAAAGCCGGAATAACAACCGGACAGTTCAAATGAGCTACATACTGTGGAAGGTGAAAAGCCGTAGCATGTTTTACATAAATATCATCTACTTCACTAAGAAGTTCTTTATAATTGGAAAGTTTTTGATTAAGATCAATCTGCTGTACCATTCCTTTCATTTCTTTAGCTTCTATGCCGCTGAAAGGTTTGTCGTTTCTATAAAGAAATTCTTGTACAAGGTCTAATGTGCTGTTGACAGCATTACGATAATGATCGTAATTGTCAGGATGGAAAATATTTCCAAAATTCCCCGAAATGTGATGTGAAGGAGTGGTTACCTGCTCTTCCAGGGACATAAAATTGTTACTCATATATTTATTTGTAAGGTGATTTTTAAAATCAATAGGTTGTATGTGGTTTTTTGATATATAGATTTATATATCTGACAGTCAGGTTTTTAAATTTTACATTTTTTTACTTTTTTATTTGGTGATTCATTAAATATTCATAAATTTGAACTCGTTATTGTTATTTAGAATAATTAAAAACAAATATAAAAATTATTATTTAACGCCAAATTTTTTTTTAATGAATTCTCTAGAAATTTTAGATAACGACCGTATGACGCAGGTAAAACTGCTTCCTACAGTCATTGAGATCACATCTCAGGAACGAAGAATGATTAATGATGCAGCGGTGCATCTTCAAAGAAAATATGGTAGCTATGAAAACCGTGACTTTATAAGACACGTACATCAGTTGGCTTCTTATTTTTTACCCGAGAGAATCTTACATATAGCGGCTGATTTTGCGAGTGACTTTTCAAAAAATCAGTATGGAGCATTGGTATTCAAGGGATTAATGGATATCGATCAGGAAAGTATAGGCAGAACGCCGGCCAACTGGCAGTCTGCTGATTATTCCAAATTTGACCTTTATGGTTTTGCCTGTGCATTAATCCATGGAGCGCTCCCTTCCAAACCGGTACAATATTATTCCCAACGTAAAGGAGGTGGATTAATTCATGCCATAATACCCGATGAGAAAATGCGTGAAACCCAAACAGGATCGGGGTCTTCCACCGACCTGTATGTGCACACCGAAGATGCATTTTTGAAACATCAGGCCGACTTTTTGAGTTTTATGTATTTACGAAATGAAGAGCAGGTACCTTCTACCCTGTATTCTATCCGTTCTCATGAATCTATAGGTGAAAACTACAGACCACTTTTTGAACGTATTTATAAAATACCAAAAGATGCCAATCTGGAAACAGCAACAAACGAGGAAGATACTCTGGATTCTGTTTTGTATGGTAATTTTGAGCTCCCTTTTATGAGGTTTGATGCCGCTGAACAGCTTTTCAGCTCTACGATTAAGCAATCGGAGGACGCTCATCATTATCTGAAAGAATTCTGGGAAGAAGCAAGACACCTGATCTATTCAGATTTCACCCCTCAGGCAGGAGATGTTATTCTGGTCAACAATCATTTGTGTGCCCATGGAAGGTCTGCTTTCCGTGCTGGAGTGAGGAATATTGATGGTGTAGAATATCCATGTGAAAGAAGAATTATGCTCCGCATGATGAGTAAGGTAAGCCTGATCGATATGAGAGCGCATACCCTTACGGAAGATCCGTTCTTTGTCATTGAAGAACATCTTGGTAAAAATTTCACCGACCTATAAAATGCTTCAACAATATTTTTAATATGACTTGACAGTAATCCTTTTTAAGACCCGTTCTTAAAAAGGATTTTTTATAGAGATACTTTGTTTAATTAATTGATAAACTGCTTTATATGAACAGGCATATAAAGCAGTTTTTATTATTTAAAGTATTTATCAAAAAGAGTTAACTGATTGGATAATGATTGGCTCCAATAGGCAGGATCATGGACACCTAAAGATTCAATATACAAATGTTCTATTTTAAGTTCTGTAAGTTTATTATGAAACTTTCTGTTTTGCCCGATCATCTGAACATCTTCAGTACCACAATCAAAAATATAGCGCTGTCCGGCACCTGCCATGAGTTTTACTTTAGTGTCAGTAAGGAAAACAGGATTAAGTGATTCAAAAGGACCCAATACCTTATTCACCATATATTTCTGATAGCCCTCACCGAACGAGTTGAAATCTAAAGCACCACAAGAACTTCCAACAATACCAAATGTTTTGCTGTAGGTGACCCCGATATTGGTAGCTCCATAGCCTCCCATACTCCAACCCATAATTCCTCTGTATTTTTTTTCAGATTTTACGGGATAATTTTTATCGATGAAATCCACTAATTCTTTTCCTATAAAGGTTTGGTATTGTGAATCTTTGACAATAGGACTATCTACATACCATGAACTGTAATTCCCATCCGGCAGTACATAAATTGTTTTATATTCCTGAGCTTTCTTAACCAGATCCGGAATATCCTGCTTGATGATCCTCTCCGGATTACCACTGAAACCGTGAAGAATATATACAGATGGGTAAGTTGTATTCGGTTGAATCGTGGGGGTAATGATAATTGTTTTGATCTTTTTATTCATTTTCGGACTGAAAACTTCCTGATGAATAATTTTTTGTGCTGATCCCTGTACAAAAGCGGTAAGCACAATGACAATGTTGATTAATTTTTTCATGTTGTAAAAAATGTTTAATGAGTAC
The DNA here is from genome assembly GCF_016756935.1 of Chryseobacterium sp. KMC2. Lineage (NCBI taxonomy): Bacteria > Pseudomonadati > Bacteroidota > Flavobacteriia > Flavobacteriales > Weeksellaceae > Chryseobacterium > Chryseobacterium sp. KMC2. The sequence goes on along the minus strand of NZ_JAESIT010000006.1, from coordinate 102,257 downwards.
TATCAGGATGGATCAGTATAAATGTAAGAAGTTTATATTTTTAAACAAAACATCTGCAATCATTATTTTAAACCGATGTATCTCTGATGATGACATGACAAAGTTGCCCCGGAAAAAATGAAAAAGCCTCAACATATGTTGAAGCTTTTATTAATTTATTTCTTTTTTAATCCTGCTGAGCTGGGTAGGTGTAACCCCTAAATAAGAGGCTATATGATGCTGTTTTAGTCTATTATGAAGCGGTTTATTTTCAAGCAGCTGCAAATAGCGCTTCTTGGCGGTTTCATATTTTAAAGACACTTCCAAAGGCTCTTTTTTCACCACCCAGTTTTTTTCTAAATAATGAATATGAAAGAGAGCCAGATCATGGTGTTTTTCCAGTAATTCCCGATAGGCTTTTACAGGATACTGAATCACCGAACAGTCCTCCAGAGCAATAATATTAAAATCGCTGGGTTCATTTTTAATAATGGCTGCAGTAGATGCTACAAAGCTGTTTTCTTCAAAGAAAATTTTGTAGATATAATCTCCTTGTTCATCAATGGTATAATAGCCGATTAATCCTGACTGTAAAAAGTAATAATACCTGGCCATACTCCCGGACTCCAGAAGAAGCTCATTTTTATGATATTGTTTTTCAGTACAAATGTCTAACAAAGCAGCGGCTGTTTCTCCGGATAAAGAATAATACTGATTGATCTGCTCTAAGAATGTTGATTTATTCATTGTTTTTTTGAAAACGCAAAAGCGTAAATTTCTTTGGAGGTGGTATATCTATCAAATTACTATTTAATCCAGTATCTTCTTCATCATTAAGTCGGTTTGCTCCTCATCTCCAAGTCTGAAAATATGTTTGTCAAATTCTACAAATCCGTTTTTCCTGTAAAAATGTAAAGCTCTCAGATTCTTTTCCCAAACTCCCAGCCAAAGGTAAGATTTCCTTAAGTGTTGAGCAGTTTCCACTGCCTGATCATATAAAATCTGCCCCACTTTTTTGCCATGATGGCTTTTTTTCACATAAATCCTTTCAATTTCGAGACTTGTCTCATCCTGAAGCTCGGTTTGTCCTTTTCCGGAATTCACTTTCAGATATCCTATGGGATTATCTTCTTCCCACGCTATATAGAAGAAAGAATCCTGAGTATTGAGTTCAGCAGTTAATTTTTGGGTATTAAAACTTTCCTCAAGGTACTTTTTCATGGCTTCTTCAGTATTATCTTCTGCAAAAGTTTCAGAAAAAGTCTGTATTCCAAGATTCTGTATGATTTCCAGGTCTTTTATTCCGGCTTTTTGGATCGTTATTGATGGCATACGATGTATTTATTGCTCTAATTTATTAATAAGATTTTTTATTTCAGGTATGCTAAGTTCAGTTTTTGTGTCTTTTTCTGTTTTTAAAATGTTTTTCAAAGCTTTAATATGGGCAGTCTTTAAAGCGTATTCAGCTTTTACTTCCTGATCAGGCATTACTCCGATATGTTCCCAATTGGTATGGCTGCTTAAAGAAGTTATTTTTCCTGCCGGAACAAGGAGTAAATATTCATTCTGGATGATAAAATGATCCACCGGATTAGCTGTTCCTTCTGTCTTTTCACCTATAACTTCAGCTAGTTTATGCTGCTGCAAGAAATAAGCAAGCGCTTCTGCTGCAGAAAAACTAATTTCACTGGTCAGGATATAGACTTTTTTATGAAGGTATTTTGTACCGGAGACATTAGATTGAGTGCTATTCATTACGGTTTTGTTTGCATGCCTTAGATAGGTAGTATAGAGATCTGTTTTTTTATCAAAAAAATAACTGCAAAATAACAGAAGCATATCGTTTTCTCCTCCTCCATTTTCTCTAAGATCAATAATCAGGGAGTTCGTGTTGGCTACAAAATTCATGGCTGCAGCTAACGTAGCTGCGCTGGCTTCAGGGGATGCAAAACCTTTAAAATTGATGTAGCCTATATTACCTTCCAACCGCCGGACACTTTCAAAACCAAAATTTTCAAGACTGTTGTGAAAATTATTTAATTTCACTTTTTCTTTCTCATCAACCAGTTTTTCAGGACTATAATTTTCAAGGTATTTAACAAAAAAATGCCCATCTTTTATATCTTTTCTTAATTTTTGGGTGAGAAGTGCTGCGAAATCTTTCTTATTCAGATTATTAAAAGTTCCTTTTTTAAGTTCACTTTGAAACAAAGAATCTACTTTTTTATAAGTTGTTGGATCAATATAGTAGCTTTTTACTTTTTCTGTAATATCAGAAAGTACGGTAGTCATATCTCCTTTCTGAGCATAAGAGAATAAAGAATGAAAAAGGAAAATTCCAACCAATAATTTTTTCATAGAAATAAGTTTAAATATTTCTGTAAAAGTATCTCAATGAAAAGAGTAGAAATTGTAAAAATGGAAACTTAGATAAAAAACCAGATATTATTTTTTTCAGTATCTACGTTGTCAAAGAACTTCCCGGGACTTATCCTTGTCAGTTCCTTAAAGTCTTTAATAAGATGCGACTGATCATAAAAAAGATGTTCATAGGAAAGCTCTGTAAGATTTCTGGATTTTTTATTTGAGATGAGCACGTTACGAAATCGTTGAATTTTCCTGAATTCGGAGGCAGGCTTAAACAGATACCGTTTGGAAATCTTATTGACGTATTGTCTTGTTATTTTATTTTTTACGGCAATTTCTTCGATGCTCAGTTCAGTTTCAAAATCAGCCAAAATAGTATAGGCCAATTTTAAATCTTTCTGGCAGAGTATTGAAAGCCAGTAATTTTCCAGCATTTCAATTTGTTTTTTTCTGTTAGGTTCTTTTAAAACAGCATTGCTGATGTCTTTAAAATCTGAAAGTTGAATATTTTCCTCTAAAGATGTACGATCATCTGCATCAAAAAAATGATAGATTCCCAAGGGTTTAAAGTAAAGAGTAACTTCATTGACAGATTGTTTATAAAAAATCTCGGTAGGAGCAGAACATCTGAAAACAAAATCAATCACTATGTTTTCTGACAAAGATCGGCTCAGCTCCATCCGTCCGTTATCTTGAGTAACGGATACATCCTGACAAGCTGATACAATACAATAATTATCCGGAAATGTAAGATACCTGACCGGCTGATGATCGTCATCTTTTTCTATAAAATAATACCCTTCAATATATTTTTTTAGAACAGGATGTACCGGCTGGTAAAAAGTAACTTTCATATAATCGGAGGTCTTAAAAAAAGAATCTTACAATAATCTTACGGACTGCTCCTTACGAAAATAATATTTTCTTAAATGCTTCAGAAGCCAAATGTACCTGTACACTCCAGTCATCAGCTGCATCACTTCCTGCATCATCAGAAATGTATTTCAGACATAGAAACGGAATATTTTCTTTTTGAGCTATAAGCGCCAACGGATAGGCCTCCATATCTACAATATTATAATCTGTCTCAGAATGGTTCATTTCAAAACTGTCACCACTTCCACAGATTCCTTCTTTTAAAGTATCCATTTTAAGCCCATACTCCAATATTGGAGGAACTCCCGATAATGGAGTTTCATACAGCTGGAAACCAAGCCCTCTCACATCCATATCCCGCTGGATAAATTTTGTACAGCATACCACTTCTCCTTTATGAAACCCTTTGCTCCCTGCTGAACCTAAATTAACAATCAATTTTGGCTTTCTAAGATGAATTTCTCTGGTCAGTTCTATAGCTGCATTGACTTTTCCAATTCCTGTTACCAATTTATTTTTTCCGTCAAATACAGTTCCCGCTTCTGAGTCTAATGCAAAAACAAAAAGGGTATCTGCAATGGGATAATGAGCTTCGTTATTAATTTTTATCATAGAAAAATGAGATGTATACCTTGTTTATAGAGTCTTACAAAGATATAATAGTTTTCTGTATTTTGTAAATATTATATAGTCTGAAACTTTTGTCTTTGAACATTAAGAATAATAAATATCAGATAACTGATTATAAAAGTAAACAAAGGAATTTCAAATGATAAATAATTACATTTTACAAAAGCCAGCATATAAATGGCAGGCCAATCATTTCACCTGCTAAAATGATCAGTAAATAAGAAATAATGGAGTCTATTCTCACACTGTTACTAATTTTGATAATCATTATTAACTGTTTTGTTAGGCCAGTTAGTAAAAATAAAAACCCGGAAAGCTATAAGCCATTCCGGGTTTGATATTGTTAGATACTGCATCCATCAGCATCGCAGGAAGCACCACTACTTCCGGAAATATCTTTAAAAGGACTTACCGTTTATTTATAAGTCTGCTGAAGTGCTTCTTCAAAAGCTTCTACCGGCTGTGCTCCAGAAACAGCATATTTTCCGTTCAGAACAAAGAATGGAACTCCGGAAACACCGTTATTTCTGGCTTCCAGAATATCCTGATTGACCTCATTATTCCACTGATCGGTGGTAACTGCCTGTCTTGCTTCTTCTTTATCAAGATCTAAACTTTCTGCAAGAGAAACCAAAACTTCCGTATCACCTACATTCTTACCATCAATAAAATGGGCAATGAACAAAGCTTCTTCCATCTCATTGGACTTGTTATATTTTTTAGCCAAATGAAGCAATTTGTGAGCGCTGAAAGTATTGGTGATCAGAGCTTTTTCAAAATTAAAATCAATTCCGGCTCCTTTTCCCATCTGGGCAACCTGGCTGATCATTTGGGTAGCCTGTGCTTCAGGAAATCCTTTCTTTTCTCTAAAGTATTCAATAGTATTCTGAGTTTGCTTGGGATCAAGACTCGGGTCCAACTGAAAGCTCTTCCACTCCACTTGTACTTCATCCTTAAAAGGAAGTTTATTCAGAGCTTCTTCAAAATTATTTTTTCCGATATAACAAAACGGACACATTACGTCCGACCATATTTCTATTTTCATTGTATGTAATTAAAATTAAGACATCAAAGTTAAGACATTTTATTAATGTAACAAAATTTATTACAGTTTATTCTTTACAAGGTAGTATAGACTGGTTTCGTTTTTCATACAGTCCTTTTAAGATCATCATGGAAAATGCAAGAAGTCCAAAAACAAGTCCGACCCAGGGCGTAAAAACAACTCCTTTTGTGATGATAATCCATCCTCCGATAGTTGTTCCTAAGGTAACTCCTAAGTTTCCGAAGGAGGTGGCCAGACTGTTGGCAAATTCTAAAGAACCGGGGGCTGCCGATATCATATAAGTAGAAGCATTCAAAAAGCTTGGTGAATAAAGGAAACCCCAAATTCCGATCACCAGAATAGTGGCTATCATATTTCCGTCTGAAACGTATAAAAGGATGGGCACTAAAATAGTTCCGGAAAGGAAAAATGCCGTTGTTCCGGGAACATTTTTATTAAGCATTTTCCCGGCAATCCAGTTGGCAAAGATTCCAATAATTCCAAAAACCAGCAGCATATAACTTATCATTGTGGTATCCATCCCTTTTGCTTTGTTAAGGTAGTCTGCAAAATAACTGTATGTAGAAAACCAGGCTGTAATCATAAAAAAATTAGTTAATGTGCTTAAGATAAAAGAAGGCTGGCTAAGAATACTCACCTGACTTCCAAAAGATTTTTTCTCCTGTACAGGCATTGACGGTAACAGAAACTGAATCGCAATCAGTGCTATTAAACTTACTGCAGTCTGAATCATAAAAGAATATTCCCATGACCAAAGACCAGAAATCCATGTAGCAAAAGGAACAGTTGTTACCATGGCGATGGCAACCCCATTAAAAACAATGCTCATCAGTCCGTTTTTTTTATGTTCTTCAGCCTGAGATACAGCTACCGCCAAAGCGGATGCTATATATACCGGCTGCAGAAATGCCGGAAGTATTCTTACCATCATCAGCAGCCAGAATGGTGGTGAAAATGAAGAAACAAATCCCGTAACCAAAAACATAAAAATAGCAGCCAGCATTATTTTTTTTCGATCAAATCCTGAGGTAAGTAAAGTCATAAAAGGTCCGGTAAGCGCAATGATCAGGGCAAAAGCACTCAACAGATAACCTGCTTTATCAATACTGATGTTATAATGTTCTGCAATCTGAGGCAGAATACCAATGACTCCAAACTCTGTTGTGATTACTGCAATAAATCCCAGACAACCTATATAAGCATATTTTTTCATAGCTGCTTTTCTGTACTCATTTTAAAATTTTGATGGGCAAATTCAGACATTTCGTTGATTGCAGATTGTGTTTCATTCAGGACTTCTCCCATATGCATAAACCCATGAACCATATCGTTATAAAAGCTTTTTTTGACAGTAACACCTGCATTTTCCATATGATCAGCAAGTTCTTTTCCATCATCAACCAAGGGATCGTGCTCTGCTAAAATAACCAGTGTCGGTGGCGTTTTTTTAAAATTTTTCAATAAAATAGGTATTGCTAAAGGATTGTTGGCCTGATCTGCAGGAAGATACCAGTTCCACGCCTGTATTCCTCCTTCTTTATTTAAAACAGGTCCATTTTCATATACTTTCCAGGAATTTGAAGTGAATGTATTGTCTGCAGCGGGGTAAATTAATACCTGAAATTTCAGCAGCTCTCCTATCTCTGTTGAAACAGCCGTTGAAAGGGCTCCTCCGGCACTGTCCCCTATGATCCCTATTTGGTTTTGATCAATTCCTAAAGAATCAGCATGATCTATTACCCATTTTACAGCATCAATATTATCATTCAGTCCCGCAGGAAAAGGATGCTCAGGAGCAAGACGGTAATCTACAAAAATAATGACAGAGCCCGTTTTATTGGCTAACTTACGAACAACAGCGTCATGAGTTTCATATCCTCCGGCAATAAACCAGCCTCCGTGTACATATATAATAGCGGATGATTTATGAGCCGTTTTTCCCTTAGGGCGGTAAATACGAATAGGAATCTGATGATTTTCCTTTGGAATATTCAATTCTTCAATCATGGTAACGGGTTCCTTTTTTCCGCTAAGCTGAAGACACATGGTTTCTAGATATTTTCGGGTATCATCTAACGGATTCTGAGCATTAAATGATTGTATCTTTTCTAATTGATTTAAAATCTGATTGATTTGTGGTGTAAACTGCATTGTTTTTTAATTTTGAATTACATTGTTTCAACAGGGAACTTTAGCGCTATCATTCCTTTACTGCTGTATTTTTTATCTTTATGGTACAAAATTAAATTTCAAACCTTACATTTGCACTGTATACAGCGAATTGTACGGTACTAACAAATTTGTAAGTAATGGGGAAAATAAAAGAAAACTCAACTAATAATATCAATAGACAATATATCCATGAATGCGATCTTACCTATGCCGTCTGTAAGATTGGGGGGAGATGGAAGCTTCTGATTCTGGATAAACTTAAAGATGGAAAACTGCGTTTCAGTGAACTTCGGAAATCCATTTCGGGAATAACGGAAAGAATGCTTACCCTGCAATTAAGAGAACTGGAGAAAGAAGGCTTACTGAAAAGAACAGTTCATGCCGAGGTACCACCCCGGGTAGATTATGAGCTGACAGATATTGCCAGAGAACTTATTCCTATCTGGAATGAGTTAAGTAAATGGGGAGGAAAACATCGGGACTTAATACAGGAACAGGTAGAACCTTAGGAATAAGCCTTACATGACGGAAGCCTAAAACTTCTTCTTATAAAAACAAAATCTCTGATCAATACTGATCAGAGATTTTTTATTATTGTATGGGTATGATCTCATTTTTTGTTGACTCTTTGACAGAAAAGAATATGAGCAATCAGTGCCAAAACACCAAAGGTTGTTCCTACAAAACAAACCCCTGCCCACTGTGCTTTCTGCCATGCAACAGAAGCCAGCCAGGTACCTAATGATCCTCCAATGAAATAAGAAACCATATACACCGTATTGAGTCTGTTTACTGCATTGGATTTTATTAAAAAGTAATTGGTTTGGTTCATAATGTGACTGGACTGTACCCCCAGGTCAACAAGAATTACACCTACAATCAGTCCCCAATAGGTTTCTCCTGCAAAATAAGTGAACCCCCAGCTTCCTATGACAATCAATAATGAATACAGGATAATCCGGTTGATATCCAGATACTTTTGCAGTTTCCCTACTTTTGCGGCAGCCAATGCTCCTACCGCTCCTGCCAATCCAAAACTTCCTACAACAGAAGATCCTGCATTAAAAGGAGGTTTTTCCATATGGAAAACCAATGTAGTAAACAAAGCACACATAGACCCGAAAGCCATTGCACCACGGAATGACGCAAGCTGAAGAATGGGCTGTGTTTTGGCAAGGTGAGCCACAGAGCGCATCAGCTCTTTATAGGTGCCTTTGAAATTAGGATGCAGTTCCGGAAGCATTTTATAAACAGCCAGCCAAACTAAAATCATTAAGCCTGCCGCAATCCCAAACATAGCTCTCCATCCCCAGACTTCCCCTACAATTCCTCCTACAAAACGGGAAAGTAGAATCCCTAATAGCAGACCGGACATGACAAGCCCGATATTGCCGGCTTTCTCCTTATCTGAAGAAAGTTCTGCTGCAATAGGAACAAATAGCTGCGGGATAACAGATGTGGCTCCAATCAATAAGCTGGCGGCATATAACATCCATAGCTGAGTGGCAAAAGTCATCCATAACAGGGAGCCAAAAACAAGAAATAAATCAATTAAAATCAATTTCTTACGATAAAATTTATCTCCCAGCGGTACAAGCAATAATAATCCCAGCGCATACCCAATTTGGGTAAGTACCGAGATCCTGCTCGCTGCACTTTCCGAAACATTTAGATCTTCAGAAATAAGGGCCAGTAAAGGCTGATTATAGTAATTGTTGGCTACTACAAGTCCGGAAATAATGGCCATCAGCCAAATTACAGTCCTTGAAATACTGTTAGAAGCGTTCTCCTGCATGTTACAAATAAAAATTAGTGTGAGTAGAAAATGATTTCGAATGACCGGATCGTATCAGATCCTTCAGAAATATATTCTTTTTATAAGAGCCCAAAGGTAATCATTTTAATAAAAGAACATCATCTATTTAATCTGTTGATACAATAGATGACTTTTCTTAAAAACAAGCTTTAATAAGGTATTTTCTGAAACATTGACCCGTTTTTATATTACATTTGTCATACACACTTATTTATGAATGATATAGATTCTAAAGAGCAGATTTTAAAGCGGTCTGTAGAAGCAAAAGAAATTTATCTCCCTCATCTTTCAGCAGATCCTGTTATTTTTGGTTTTGATCAGAATGAGCTGAAGGTCCTGCTGGCAAAAATGAATTACCGAAAACAATGGCTTCTTCCCGGAGGATATGTACACAAGGATGAAGACCTGGATGAAGCTGTACTCAGAATTCTGGAATCCCGGACGGGTGTAACCAACGTTTTTCTTGAAGAATTTGGAGTTTTTGGGAAGAGAAACAGAAGCGAGTTGTATTTTGAAGATTTTGATGACAGTCTTTTCCAGAAACAGCGGTTCATTTCAGTGGGTTATTATGCCCTCTACAATTCTTCTGAGATTAACCCGGTTGCCGACGAAATGAGTGAAACCTGTGAATGGGTTTATTTAAAACAGCTTCCGGAAATTGAGCTTGCTATGGATCATCGGGAAATCATTGACAAAGCACTGCTAACCCTTAGGGAAAAAATTTCCTATAAACCCATCGGATATAATCTGCTTCCTGAAAAATTTACACTTCCTGAACTGCAGAAACTCTATGAAGCCATATTGGGTAAAACCCTTAATCGCGGAAACTTTTACAGGAAGATTAAAAACTTAGGCATTTTAAGGAAGCTTGAAGAGCAAAGACGCGGAGGAGCCCATAAATCTCCCGACCTTTATTCGTTTGATCAGGAAAACTATACAAAAGCTTTGGAAAACGGCTTGAACAACTGGTAGACTATCAGTATAATTGCTTTTGTTGATGATTCCGATTGATGAAAAACCTTTGAAGTTGTAGAAATATTGAAGAAATTTGCAGCATGAAAATCATTCCCCTCAAAGAAGGTAATTTCTCAGCAAGCAAAACAAAAGATTTTAGTCTTTTAACAGCCGAAAATATCGATACGGCTAAAGGAATCAAAATGTCTGTACAGCCTTTTCTCATCATCACAGAAAACGACTATATCCTGTTGGATACAGGTATGGGCTGGAAAAATGAGAATGAAGTATCTGTGGTTTCTGAAATCCTGGATAGAGAAAACATCAAACCGGGGCAGATTACAAAAGTACTGCTCTCCCACCTTCATAAAGACCATATAGAAGGTGCTGTAACGGCTACAGACTATGGTTTTGAAGCTACCTTTCCGAATGCTGAAATTTATATTCAAAAACGGGAACTGGATTTTGCCATGGAAAATAAAGGAAATCCTTCTTTCGATTTCGATACCCTGGAAAAACTGATCCAATTGCCTCATATTGTATGGATGCATGAGGATAAAGGACAGATTACTGATGAGATATCTTATGAAGTAGTTGGCGGACATACTCCATTTATGCAGGTTTTCTGGATTCGTGAGAATGAAGAGACAGCTTTTTATGGTGCTGACGATCTACCACAGGCCTCCTATTTAAAATATCACCTGGCTTATAAAAGTGATTTCGATGGCAGAAAAGCCATGGAACTAAGACTTAAATGGGAAAAAGAAGCAAGAGAGAACCGTTGGAAAATACTTCTTTATCATGATCTGGACAAAGCTATTGTGGAAGTTTAAATCTAAGAAAAATGGTTTAAATTTCATTAAACCATTTATAAATATCAATCTCAGAAGGAATATTGAGTTTTTTTCTGATTCTGTTTTTCCTGTTTTGTATCGCTTTTGGGGTGACAAATATACAGGTGGCTATTTCTTTTGTCGTCATATTAAGCTTAAGATAAATACAAAAAATAGATTCAGAATTTTTAAGGCCTGGCTGTATAGCAGATAACTTTTCGAAAAAATCAGGATAGACTAATCTGAATTTACTAAGCAAACGGGGTGAGTTTGCTTTGGCAAGAGCCATAATTTCGTCTTCTACAAGAATCTTCTGATTCAAATCCTCTAAGTGGGATTCATGTTTTTTGTTTTTCATAATACGTTCTCATCTCTACTAAAGTCTGATACAACATCCTTTATGCATCAGTACAATATCTTTTTCTATTGATCAATTCCTGTTTTGAGCATTCAACACAGAAATTAAAATAATTTTTATGTATTAAAAATTTTATTTGCTTTTTTAAATACTATTCAACAAATCACCCTATTACCTTATGCTTGTTGAATGATTTTGTTAAAATATTTATAAATATGAATTTTCGTTCATTTTACACAAAGCAAAGAAAGAAAAAATGATTAAAATTCTATTAAAACAGCGTACCACATACATACCACGTTATGTTTTTAAGTAAAATATCATAACAGCTTTGTTCAGGCTGTTTCCAATTATTTATCTCTCTTTATTTTAACACAAGGTAAATGTAGCAGATTCTTGTATTCACTTTTTATGATCCTGATCAATACTCTTCAATTATATTAAGAAAAAATGAAGTTTCGTGGTAGCGGTATGGTACCACATTGTGAGATAATCAAATAAAATAGGTGTTCCTTTATTTTTTAATGCCAGATTCCGGTAACCTGTAAAAAAGGTGTTTACGTTTTAATCAAGTATAAATCACAACATATGATCACTGAAGATTTATTAATTTCTTTTGGAGCTGAAACCATAAATTATAAAGCGGGAGATCTTATTTTCCGTGAAGAGGAATATCCGATGTTCTATTATCAGATTGAAAAAGGAAAAATCAAGCTTAATAATTATACTGAAGATGGCAAAGAGTTTATCCAGAATATATTTTCTGACGGTCACAGCTTTGGTGAGTCACTCTTATTTGTTGACCGTCCTTATCCCATGAACGCTCTAGCCATGGAAAACTCCTCTATCTTCAGGATATCCAGAGAAAGTTTTTTAAATCTCATAAAAAACAATCCTGAAGTTTCACTGAATGTCTATCAATGTCTTGCGGAAAGAATGTATTATAAATATATTATGCTGTATAATCTTTCCTTTCAAAACCCTGTTTCAAAATTAAAATTACTGCTGGATTACCTGAAAAGCTATCATGATGATAAGGCTGCCTATTCATTTCAGATACCGCTTACCCGCCAGCAGCTTGCTTCCCTTACCGGATTATGCGTAGAAACCGTTATACGTACCATAAAGCAAATGGAAAAAGATAATATTCTAAAGATTGAACAACGGAAAATCTATTATTAGGAAACAAAATACCAGCAGGAAACCTCTCCTGTCCTTTAAATAACCCGTCTAATCGGACTTTAAAAAACTTTTTGTTACAGATCAAGCTGTCTCTGAAATTCCTCTACATATTTCGCAAGGTGAATTCCGTCAGCCAATCCATGATGTGCCTCAATAGAAACCGGCATGTATTTTTTTCCATCACGGATACTAAATCTTCCAAAAGCAATCTTTGGTACCGATTCTGTGGTGTTGAAATCTGTAGGATGCAGAATGGCACTGAAAGAGTTCCATGGAATAGTCGTATGTCTGATGTGGTCTTTTCCCAGTCTGTCGTTGCTTAACCGAAGTCCTGATGACTGATGTACTCCCTTTATTTCTTCCTGCAAAGCAGCATTGAATATTTCAAAATCTTCCGAGAAATGTGTAAATGAAAAACCAAAAGTTCCATCAGGCCTTCCAATAGTGCTTCCTGCATGAACGATATCAAATTGAACGACATCCCCATCTACTATTCTAAGTTTTAATTCTTCAACGGTATTGACAGCAACCATAGACTTATGGTAATAATATGCAAAGAAAGAGTATCCTTTTTCTTTAGCCGTTTCATAAGCTTTGGTACAATCCACTTCCGTTGTAAAACCAAGGTAAGGACTTGCCATCCCTGAAAAAAATTCAAAATGCTCCTTTCTGTTCCAACTTTCAATATCTACAATCTTCATTGATTTTTTATTTGCTGCAAATTTCAGAAAGTTTCTCCGGTTTTAAAAATTTCTCACTCAAAATATAATAAAAACTTAATCGATAAGGTGCCTGGTTGGTAGATTTTTTGCTTCAAAATAGTAAGAATAAAATCTCCTCTCTCATTAATAAATAAGTATGTTTAAATTTAGTGACAAAAGATTTTTAAACACCTAAGCTATTTAAGGTATATACTTTGTGTATAAGAAGTACACTATAGTTTTGTTGAAAATCAAAGATTTTCATCTTATGTGAACTTAATTGTGCAGTATTCCTTTAAACTTTCTAAAGTGTCTAAAAAAGGTTAAACAGCTTTAATGTAAACTTCTCACTGACAAACCTTATAAAGAGGGAGAACTTCATTAATCATTAAAAATTAAAATATGCAGGTAGAAACGATCGGATTTATAGGACTAGGAAATATGGGTCATCCTATGGCGAAAAACCTTGAAAAAGCAGGATTCCCACTGTCTGTTTATAATAGATCTCCTGAAAAAACAAAAGATTTCGAAGAAAAATCTTCGGTCTGTTACCAAATTCAGGAATTGGTACAAAACAGTAGTATTATATTTACCATGCTTACCAATGATCAGGCTGTGAAAGCCGTTTATGAGGAAATTCTGAATTCAGATATAAGGGGAAAACTATTTATAGATATGAGTACTATTTCTCCTAAAGCCTCAGAAGAAACTGCAGCTGCCTTGAAAATAAAAGAAGCATGTTTTATTGATGCCCCTGTAGCCGGAAGTACTGTTCCCGCCGCAGAAGGAACTCTCATCATTATGGCAGGAGGTTCTAACGACGATGTACAGCATGCCATGCCTTATCTGTTGAAAATAGGAAAATCGGTAAAACATCTGGGTGAAAATGGAAAAGGAATTGCCGGTAAACTATCCATCAACTATTTTTTATCTGCCATCTATCAGGGATTGGCCGAAACAGTTTTGCTGGCTGAAAAATTAGGAATTGAACGGACAGATATGCTGGAAATCATTAATGAAAGTGCCAGCGGAAGCGGTGCTACTAAGGTAAAAACACCATTGTTGATTGCCAATCAATATGACCCCGCATTTGCTCTGGATCTCATGTTGAAAGATATTCTTCTTGCTAAAAATGCAGGAGCCGATTTTCCTTTATCCGAAGTCTTAGTTCAAACCTATCAATCAGCTCATGATAAAGGCTTTGGTCAGGATGATGTCATAGGAATTATAAATTACCTGAAAAAATAAGATCATGGATATTCAAAACTTAAAAGGAACCCATTGGTCAGCCAGAAAAGTTGATCATATTTATATTGTCAGCCTTAAAAACCGGTCGAATATTGTTGAAGCATTAACGGATTTTATTCGGAATCAGAATATTCAGGCAGGGGAAGTTACCGGAATAGGAGCCGTAAGTGAGGCTACCCTTCGTTTCTTTAATCCTTCAACAAAAAACTATGTGGATAAAATGTTTAAAGAACAAATGGAAGTGACCCATATTTCCGGAAATGTAGCTGAAATAGAAGAAAAGATAAGCCTTCATCTCCATATTACCCTGGGAAGAGAAGATTACACTGCCCTGGCTGGCCATCTTTTGGAGGCCACCATTCAGGGAGCTGCAGAATTTATTTTTTATCCTTTACATACCAGAGTGGTAAAAGTTAAAAATCAGGAAATAGGAATTAACCTTTATGATTTTGAAAAATAGAACTTATCTTGCTTCGGAAAGCATTATTTTTGATGAAAATATTTATTTGATGTTTGAGGTCCTGCTTTCCCATATCGAAAATAAGGTTGATATCACAGAAGATCAGAAAAACCAGGTTCAGTCTTTCTTTACCGTAAAAAAACTCCGTAAAAAACAGTATCTGCTTCAGGAAGGAGATATCTGTAAATGTTTGTCTTTTGTGAGTAAAGGGCTGTTGAAATCTTATTTTTTGGATGAAAAAGGAAATGAGCACATCAATATGTTTGCTTTTGAAGGCTGGTGGATCTCCGATTTCAATAGTTTTGTTCATCAGGAAAAGGCAGTATTAAATATCGACGCCATCGAAGAAACCGAAGTCCTGATGATTACCCTGGAAAACTATGAAAAGATGATGTTGGAGGTTCCTGTCATGGATCGCTATTTCAGAATTTTATACCAAAACAGCCTGGTAACCAAAGATCAAAGACTTATTGTTTCCAATAGCTATACTGCGGAAGAAAAATACCTGCAGCTGGCCCAGAAAAATCCCGAAATGATTAAAAGAGTCCCTCACAACCTTATTGCGTCCTATCTTGGGCTGGCACCTGAAACGATAAGCAGGATCCGTAAAAAGATTTCTTTGAATAAGAATTGATCCAGATCAATTCAAACGCATGATCCAGGTCAAGCTTGCAGGTCTGTAGGCGCCGTAATTTTGTAAAATAATTTTTATAAATATTATGGAAAATACAGGAAATATTGCATTGGTAGTAGGTGCTACCGGGATTACGGGGAGTAATCTTGCTGAAGAACTGATTGCACAGGGCTGGATCACTTATGGATTATCCAGAAATATAGACAATGCTATTCCGGGACTTCGCCCTGTTAAGGCGAATCTTCTGGACGAAGAAAACCTCACTGAAGCACTGGCAGGGATCTCTCCTACCCACGTTTATTTTACTACCTGGATGCGTAACGATACCGAAGAAGAAAATATCCGTGTAAACAGCGCATTGGTAAGGAATCTGTTACATGTTTTATCTCCTAAAAAATCTGTTCAGCATGTTGCTTTGGTTACAGGGCTGAAGCATTATCTCGGACCTTTTGAAGCCTATGCAAAAGATGGAATACTGCCGGAAACACCAGTTCGGGAAGAACATCCCAGACTTTCGCTTCCCAATTTTTATTATGTTCAGGAAGATGAAGTATATCAGGCTTCTGAGAGAGAAGGTTTCACCTGGAGTATTCACAGACCTCATACTGTCGTAGGCTATGCTGTTGGAAATCTTATGAATATAGGGACCACCTTAGCCGTCTATGCCAGTATTTGTAAAGAAACCGGCAGAAAATTTATCTGGCCTGGGTCTGAAGCCCAATGGAATGGCGTATCAGATGTAACCGATGCTAAAGTATTGGCCAAACAGTTAATTTGGGCCTCCACCACTGAAACCGCAAAAAATCAGGCTTTTAATATTACCAATGGAGATGTATTCCGATGGAAATGGCTTTGGAAAAGATTGGCCGACCGGTTTGGGATTGAAGCGGAAGGATTTAATGGTTCGGTAAGACCTCTTGAAAAAGAACTGCAAAATGATCATCCTTTATGGAAAGCAATAGCAGAAAAATATGATTTGAAAGAAAATCATTTAAACAAATTATCTTCAGCATGGCATACCGACCTGGACCTTGGAAGACCTCTTGAGGTGATGTGTGATATGTCTAAAAGCAGAAAACTGGGCTTTACTGCCTTTAAAAGTACCGAAGATTCCTTCGCTGAAGTTTTTGAGAAATTAAAAGCAGAAAAAATGATCCCTTAAATAAAAAAGGAGCGAAATAATCGCTCCTTTTTTATATTGATGTGTTTTTTTAATCATGGAATTTTCACCATCATTTATTTCAAACTAAACTTCAGATGTTGTCATGCCGTATTTTCTTTTAAAGGAATAATAAAAGTGAGACAGATTTTCAAAACCAAGATCCAGATAGATATCCGAGGGCTTCTTTTGTTTATGCCTGATTAGATAATACGCTTCCTCCAGCCTTTTCTCCTTTAGCCACTGTTTGGGCGTCTTATTGAAAGTCTTATTAAAATCCCTTTTAAATCCCGAAAGGCTACGTCCTGTAAGTTTGGCAAAAGCCTCTACAGACACATTAAACATGAAATTTTTATTCATAAATTCTTTAAGGTCGATCTTATGAGGCTCTGAAAAATCAAACAGTAGATTTTTAAAATCCGGATTGCTCTGCAAGATAAGTTCTACGGCTTCCCTGATCTTCAAAATAGCCAGTCTCAGCGTTACTTCTTTTGTTTTATCAACATAAGGAATAAGAGACTGAAAATAACCTCTGAAAAAATCATCCGGTTCAAAGAATAGCTTTTGATTACCCGCAAACGGAGCATCCATCACAATTTTATTTTCTGTGGCATATTGCCGCAATGTTTCGATGTCAAGATTGATGGATATAAACTGATACTTTTCTTTTTCTGAAGGATACTTAATAGTCCGGATCAATTGATTTTTTCTGACCAGAACCACGGTATTTTCTTTAACAATGGTCTTTCCCTGATCATGAAAAGCATGGGTTTCTCCGGATATTTGAAATCCCAGAAAATGATCCGGTATAAACTCTTCATTTCCTCTGTAGGTTTCAAAAGCACATGAGTAAACCAGTTTGTCAAATATAATTTCAGAAGTGTTCTCCATGATACAAATATCTGAAATTTAAGCAATACCGGAAGCTCCTGCACCTGCAATTTCTTTATCCTCTTCGGGACTTCCGCCTGAAGAACCAATTGCTCCTATGATTTCTCCCTGAGCATTTTTAATAACGACTCCTCCGGCAATGGTTAACAGCCCGTCATTAGAATTCAGCATTCCATAGCCATGCATCTCTGCTCCCGCAATAATACTGCCCATAATCTCACTGTCAACACCAAACATAACGGCTGTCTTTGCTTTTTTTACTGCAAAATCAATCACCCCATATACACTGTCTAACCGGGCAAAAGAGACCAGATGCCCCCCCGCATCCACCACGGCAATGCTTACAGGAATATTCAGGGCTTTTGCTTTCCCGACAGCGGCTTTTAAAGCCTTTTCTGCCAGATCATAACTGATTCCCATATGATTAACTTTTTGCTGTCCATGCTTCGGCCTGAAGCTGTTTTACAAAATCCTCCGTTTCTTTCGGGTGTACATTTCTGAAATTAGAATGATCATCCAAAGCAACATTCACGATACAGTCTGCCATAGATTGAGGATCTAGCTGATGGGCCAATGATTCTGCAGTACCTTCAAAGACAGATGGAGGTGTAAAGTTGGTCTCAGGATTATACCAACGGAAAATAGAGTCTACCCCACGGTCATTAAAGCCTGTTCCAAATACTCCCGGATTGCACGTTGCAATTTTAATATCAAACTGGGCCAGTTCTGTTTTTAAGCCCTCTGCAATGGCTTCCATTGCATGTTTTGATGCACAATATGCAGCCACATACGGCACCGTCCATAATCCACCCATAGAAGTAGTAAATACGATTTTCCCCGGCTTCTTTTGTTCAATGAATTTCTTGACAAACCCCTGAGCCAGCTCCAGCCCACCAAAGACATTCACATCAAACATAGAACGGACTAATTCCAGTGGCTGTTCAGCAATAGGACCTCCTTCCATAATTCCGGCGTTGCTAATTAAAATATCAATATCGTATTTTTGATGGATATAAGCAATATCACGGGAGTTGGTGACATCCAGTTTATCAACCGTAAGATCAATCCCCTTTTCTTTAGCTTCTCTGATTAAATCACTCATCTGAGGATAAACCTGAGCTGTGGCAATTACTTTGTGTCCTTTCTTTGCCAAATCGAAAGCAGCAATCTTCCCAAATCCGCTTGCTGCACCTGTAATCAAAATTGTTTTACTCATTGTATTCTTTTTTTATGATACTACAAATTTCAATGATTTTCAGAAGGTTACTATTGTTGGAAAGTTCATTCTTTTATTGCTGAAAAGTTCATCTGATGTATTGGATAACGGTAAGATATTTTCATAGGACGGTATAAAAATAAACGGTTTATTGTAAATTGGTTAAGTTTTTGAAGCTTATTCTACAAAACCAATCACACCATTGAAATTAATCACATTTACTAAAAAAGGAATTTACTGTCCCAAGGGAAAATTTTATATAGATCCGTGGAGGCCTGTAGATATGGCAGTCATTACCCATGGACATGCTGACCATGCCCGCTGGGGAATGAAAAAATACCTTTGTCATCATTTTACAAAACCCATTCTGTATCAAAGAATAGGACCGGATATTGAATGTCAGGGTGTGGAATACGGAGAAAAAATTAATATGAATGGGGTACAGGTTTCGCTTCATCCTGCGGGGCATATTATTGGTTCTGCACAGATCAGGCTGGAATATAAAGGGTATGTAACGGTCATTTCAGGGGATTATAAGGTTCAGTATGATGGGCTGAGTACTCCTTTTGAACTCGTGAAATGCAATGAGTTTGTTACAGAAAGCACTTTTGGACTGCCTATTTACAATTGGTTAGAAGTTCAGGATTTAAATAAGAAGCTCCAAAATTGGGTGCTGAAGAATAAAGAAAATAATAAAACATCCGTGTTTATCGGATATTCTTTAGGAAAAGCGCAGCGGATTATGAAAGCTGTGGAAGGATTGGGAGAAATATATGTCCACTACTCCATTGGAAAATTGAACGAGGCTTTTGAAACCGTTGGAATCAAACTTCCCGATTATACCATAGCAGATTTTAAAGAACGTCCTAAAGAGATGGAACATGAAATTGTCATTGTTCCTCCAGCTTTACTGGACAGCAATATGATAAAAAAAATTCCTGATCCGGCAACCGCTATATGTTCCGGATGGATGCAGGTGCGTGGTGCCCGAAGATGGCGGAGTGCCGATGCGGGATTTGCCATGAGTGACCATGCAGACTGGAAGGGCCTTTTGCAGACCGTAAAAGCTACAGAAGCCGAAATTGTTCATGTCACCCATGGGCAGACTGAAATATTCTCAAAATATCTGAATGAAATTGGTATTCATGCCGATGTAGTAGAAACTCTTTTTGGCGAAGATGATGAAGAAACAGAAAAGGTAAATCAAGAAAACTCTGAAGTATGAGACATTTTGCAGATCTGATCAATGCTTTGGAAACAACCAATAAAACCAATGCTAAGATTGAGGCTATCCTTGATTATCTGGAACGTTCTCCGGATGAAGATAAGCTATGGTTTATTGCTTTATTTACAGGCAAAAGGCCCAAAAGAAATATCAACACCAATTATATGAAAGAATGGGTATTGGAAATCACCGACCTTCCATTTTGGTTATTTCAGGAATCTTATTCTTCTGTAGGAGACCTTGGAGAAACAATTTCACTGATACTTCCTCCACCTCAGGAAAAAATTGACCGTACTTTATCACAATGGATGAACGAAATTGTTCATTTAAAAGATAAAACAGAAGCGGAAAAGAAAGAATTTGTTCTAAAATCATGGAATGGTCTGGACTATACGGAACGTTTGATCTTCAATAAACTCATTGGGGGCAGTTTCCGTATTGGTGTTTCAGATAAAACGTTAATCAATGCTCTGACGAGATTTTCCGGACAAGAATCCAGTGTACTTATGCACAGTCTTATGGGAAAATGGAAACCCGATGAGGTCTCTTTTAAAGAATTAATTTCTGCTGAAAATATCAACCCGGATAATTCAAAACCTTATCCGTTCTGCCTGGCCTATCCATTAGAAAAAGAACCTCACCAGCTGGGAGATCCTCATGAATGGCTGGTGGAATATAAATGGGATGGAATACGGGGACAGATCATCCGCAGGAATGATGAAGTCTTTATATGGTCCAGAGGAGAAGAGCTTGTCACGGAACAGTTTCCGGAAATTACCGACACTGTAAAGGCCATGAAAGGCAACTTTGTTTTAGATGGAGAAATACTTGCGGTAAAGGATGGTAAAGTTTTAAATTTTAACGAATTACAGAAGAGATTGAACAGGAAAACTTTAACTAAGAAAATGGTATCAGAAATTCCTATAGAAGTATTCGTATATGACCTCCTGGAGCTTGAAAATAATGACCTGCGGGAGAAACCTATCTCCTCAAGAAGGGCCATGCTGGAAGAATTATTACTCAATGAAAATCCCGGAAATATTAGTATTTCCAGAGCTATAGATTTTCAAAAATGGGAAGAATTAAACGCTATCCGGGAAAATTCAAGGGCTGTCAATAGTGAAGGGTTGATGCTGAAACAAATGAGCTCTCCCTATCACTCCGGACGAAAAAAAGGAGATTGGTGGAAATGGAAAATCAACCCATTTACCATTGATGCCGTTTTAATCTATGCCCAAAAAGGCAGTGGCAGAAGAAGCGCCTACTATACCGACTACAGTTTTGCCGTAAAAAACGGAGATACCCTGGTAACCATTGCAAAAGCCTATTCCGGGCTTACCGATAAAGAAATCATGGAAGTCAGCCGGTTTGTGAACAAAAATGCTATTGAAAAATTTGGTCCGGTGCGGACGGTAAAAGCAGAACTTGTTTTTGAAATCGCTTTTGAAGGCATAGGATTCAGTAACCGTCATAAAAGCGGTGTAGCCCTAAGGTTTCCAAGAATTGTAAGATGGAGGAAAGATAAAACGGTGGATGAAATTGATAATCTGGAAGAAATAAAAAAATTAATACAGTAATTTGGCAGCTTTTGAACATACCAATGGGTTTACCATCATTCAGCAATGGATGACAGGTAAGGATATGTCACCTTTCAAATTCCAAACGGATACATGGCGGAAATTTGGAAGCGGATATAGCGGAATGGTGGTAGCACCTACCGGCTTTGGGAAAACATTTTCTGTTTTTTTAGCATTGGTTTCTGATTTTCTGAATCATCCGGAAAATTATAAAAAAGGCTTGCAAATGATATGGATTACTCCTCTCCGATCCTTGTCTAAGGATATTGCTAAGGCTATGCAGGAAGCCATTGATGAAATCGGGCTGGATTGGGCTGTTGGAGTAAGAAACGGTGATACAGATCCAAAACTGAGACAGCAGCAGATAAAAAAAATGCCTGAAATTCTTGTGGTAACGCCGGAAAGCCTTCATCTTCTGCTGGCACAGAAAAATAACGAAAGTTTTTTCCGGAATTTGAAAAGCGTTGTTGTTGACGAATGGCATGAACTTCTGGGCTCGAAACGGGGTGTCATGGTAGAACTGGGGATTTCGCAGCTTAGAAAGTATGTCCCCAAAATTAAAATATGGGGAATTACCGCTACCATAGGAAACCTTGATGAAGCCATGGAAGTTCTTATTCCCTATGACATAAAAAAGGTGAAAATCACCGCCAAAGAACACAAAAAAATAGATATTATTCCTGTGTTCCCGAATGAAATAGAGATATTGCCGTGGGCCGGGCATCTGGGAAATAAATTGGCCGATAAAGTAGTCCCTATTATTCTGGATTCAAAATCAACCATTGTTTTTACCAATACCCGAAGCCAAAGCGAGATGTGGTACCAGTTGCTGCTGGACGCTTATCCTGACTTTGCCGGGCAAATTGCCATTCATCACAGTTCTATTGATGCCCACCTCAGAATCTGGATTGAAGAAAACTTAAGCTCAGGAAAATTAAAAGCTGTAGTCTCTACCTCATCTTTAGATTTGGGGATAGATTTTAAACCCGTTGATACGGTCATTCAGATTGGATCGGCAAAGGGTGTTGCAAGGTTTCTCCAACGGGCCGGACGAAGTGGACACTCCCCTTTTGAAACTTCCAAAATATATTGTGTACCTACCCATTCTTTAGAACTGATTGAAGTTTCAGCTTTAAAGGAGGCGGTAAAACAAAAGGTTGTAGAACCCAGAGAACCTCAGGTTTTATGTTTTGATGTCCTGGTTCAGTTTCTGATGACCCTGGCCGTAGGTGATGGTTTTTATCCTGATGAATTATATGAAAGGATTAAAAAAGTCTATGCTTTTCAGGAAATAACGGATGAAGAATGGAAAAGTATCCTTGAATTTCTGACTATCGGCGGCCATGTTTTAAAAAACTACGAAGAATTTCATAAAATCGTCATTATGGAAGACGGCTTATACAAGGTAACTTCACGGAAAATAGCCATGCTACACCGTATGAATATGGGGGTGATTGTAAGTGATGCAATGCTGAAAGTGAAATTTATTTCCGGTGGCTATGTAGGAATGATTGAGGAATATTTTATTTCAAAACTGAAAAAAGAAGAGAAATTTATTTTAGCAGGCCGTACGCTGGAAGTAGCCATGCTAAAAGATATGACCGTATATGTAAGGTCAGCAAAAGGAAAAGCCCTGGTGCCAAGCTATCTGGGAGGAAGATTACCTCTCAGTTCCAATCTGGGACATTTTTTGAGAGAGAAACTTTCTCATGCTTTAAACCCTAAAGCTTCGGAAAAAGAACTGAAATTCCTGCATCCGCTGTTAGTGAACCAGGAAACCCACTCTCATATTCCCAAAGATGATGAGTTTTTGGTGGAGATGATCAGGAATCGTGAAGGCTATCATCTATTTATGTATCCGTTTGAAGGACGTTTGGTCCATGAAGTAATGGCTGCATTAATTGCCTACCGTATTTCCAAGCTGGCCCCAATTTCCTTTTCAATGGCCATGAATGATTATGGATTTGAGCTATTCAGCGATAAGGAAATTCCTTTGAATGATGAAAATCTTGCCTCCATCTTAACAAGAGATAATCTTATGAATGATGTGATTGCAAGTATTAATTCTGCAGAGATGGCAAGACGAAAATTCCGGGATATTGCAGTGATCTCAGGAATGGTCATCCAAAATTATGCAGGTAAACAGCGGTCCAACAAATCATTGCAAAGTTCTGCAGGCCTTATTTTTAAAGTCCTGGAAGATTATGACCCCAATCATTTTCTGATCAAGCAGGCGTATACTGAGGTTTTTAATATGCAGCTTCAGGAACAGCGGCTTGTAGAAGCATTCAAAAGAATTGAAAAGTCTGAAATTATTTTAAAGCATTCCCGCTCATTCACCCCACTCAGCTTTCCTATAAAGGTAGACAGCCTGAGACAAACGCTTTCCAGTGAAGGATTGGATGCAAGAATCAGAAGAATGCTTAAATTATAAAAAAGGGATCTTTATCATCACACTGCCTTCAATTGAGCGAAAAGCTTCTGAAATTGTTATGCTTTTTATAGTTAAAAATCTTTGATAAGTTCAATAATCATCGTACCTTAGAGTATCTTCTTTGAAGATTAAATAACGTATACATAATGGCAAAATTGTTCCTGGTCCGTCACGGACAGTCACTCTGGAATCTTGAAAACAGATTTACGGGCTGGCAAGATATAGATATTACTGATGCAGGTATTGAAGAGGCTAAAAGAGCAGCTGTTATCTTAAAAAAAGAAAAAATAGACATCGCTTTTACTTCTGCACTGATCAGAGCACAACATACCCTCACCATCATCCTCGATGAAATAGGAAAACCCAATATTCCGGTGATCATAGATAAAGCACTTAATGAACGTTCTTACGGAGAGCTTGAAGGGCTTAACAAAGCTGAAACGGCCCTAAAATATGGAGATGAACAGGTACACGCCTGGCGCAGATCCTATGATGTGGTTCCCCCGGGGGGAGAAAGCCTTAAAGACACCTACAACCGGGTAATTCCTTATTTTGAAGCTACCATTGCCCCCTTGCTTAAAGAAGGGCAAAACGTATTGATTGTAGCTCATGGAAACAGTCTCCGCTCACTTATTATGTATCTGGAACATTTATCTCCGGAAGAAATTCTGGAGCGGGAAATTGCTACAGGAATTCCTGTCACTTATATTTTTGATGAACATTTTCATGTAAGCAGAAGAGACACCTGATGTACTAACATCCCTTTCTACAAAAATAAGAGCATTATATTTTAAACTTTCAACTCATTACAAGTGTTTATAGCAACCAGAAATATTTTTATACAAAACCAGTCTTTCACCTTAACCAATCAACGGGCAGCATTTTGGGAAAAGGAAAAAGCCTTAATTCTTTCTGACCTTCATATTGGAAAGACCGCTCATTTCCGCAAAAACGGGATCGCCCTGGCCAATCATATCATGAAGAGTGATTTGGAAAGATTATCTGCCCTCATTGAATATTTCCAGCCTGAAAAGTTTATGGTAGTGGGTGATCTGCTTCATGCAGGCGATAATTCTGATGTAGATGAATTCTGTACATGGAGAAACCAGTATCCTGATATAGAGTTTTACCTTGTTGAAGGCAATCATGACCGTATTTCAAAATCTCTCGAAAAAAAACTTTGTCTCAATTTTAAAACCTCAATACTCCATATGGATGGAATTACCTTTGTTCATGATTTTGATACAGCGGTATCAGGATTTCAGATTACAGGACATATTCACCCGGGAATTATTTTAAATTCTGCAGTAAAGAGTATCAGGCTCCCCTGTTTTGCCCTTAGCAATAACCAATTATTGTTACCTGCCTTTAGCGAATTTACAGGACTGGATACCAAAAATCTTCCTAAGAACAGTAAATTTTATGTTTTTACAGATGCTGAAATTTATGAAGTTTAAAAGATAGTTTTCAATAATCAGCTGGTATATAAAACTTTAATTACAACTTGATGATCAAAATAAACAAAGACAGAATAAATCTGCCTTTGTAAAATCTCATTCCTTTCAATAAATAGGTATGTTTTAATTCTTTTTACTTAAACGGATACTGTATAAAGTAATCAATACTGTGATCACCAGGAATAACGCTCCAATCCACGGAGTACTTTCCAATCCCAGCGAAGAAGTCACAATCATACCTCCGGCATAAGACCCGATTGCAATACCCATGTTGAATGCCGCAATATTAATCCCTGACGCTACATCTTCAGTTCCCGGAAGTTCCTTCTCCGCAATCTGCACCACTAAAAGTTGCAGTCCCGGAACACTCGCAAAAGAAAGGCCCCCGAGGAAGAATAAGGTAATAATACTTAAAACCGGACTTGCCACTGTAAAATAAAATGCCAGTAAAACCAATCCCTGGGCTGCAAACATCCATAAAAGTGCCCGTAAAGGATTTTTATTGGCTATTTTTCCGCCTATAAGATTTCCTAAGGCGATGGCTATTCCATAAATCAGCAGAATAAATGTTACTGTAGACTCCTGAAATCCTGTTATTTTCTGTAAAATAGGTGACAGATAAGTAAACACAACAAATGTTCCTCCATATCCCATCGCAGTCATGAGAAAAGCAAAAATCAGACGTTTATTACCTAATACTTTAAACTGACTTTTTAAAGAAGCTGTTTTTCCGTTTTTCAAATTCTTTGGCACCAATAATACACTGGCTACAAGGCCTATAATTCCAAGAATTGAAACCCCTATAAACGTGGCTCTCCATCCAAAATGCTGGCCGATAAAAGTTCCCAATGGCACTCCTGTTACGATCGCCAGGGTAAGCCCGGCAAACATAATAGAAATAGCGGTGGCTCTTTTTTCTTCCGGCACCAGTGAGGCAGCAATAGTAGAGCCAATGGAAAAATAAACCCCATGGGCAAATCCTGTTAATATTCTTGCCAGAACCAATGTTATAAAACCTGGAGCAATAGAAGCCAATCCATTTCCGATAACGAATAACAGCATGATGGAAACCAAAAGCATTTTGCGGGGGATTTTTCCGGTTAATGCCGTTAATATAGGAGCACCAATAGCTACTCCTATCGCATAAAGGCTTACCAGTAAACCGGCAGAAGGAATCGTGATACCAAGATCTGAAGCTACTGTCGGAAGCAGTCCTACGATCACAAATTCAGTAGTTCCTATTCCAAAGGCACTTATAGTCAGTGCCCATAATGCTGCAGGAAGACCCTTTCTTTTTATAGTTTCTGATGCCGTATTGATCTGTATTTCTTTTTGATAATTCATTGCATTATAATTTTGTTGATGTTGACAATGCAAATTTCCGACGAATAATTGTATTATGAAAATTATTTAAATTCTATCAAAGTATCAGAATAATGATAGTTTTGTTTCTTAGTAAAAATTTGTTCCTTTGCAGTATACACTCAGTACTTGAATGAAAAAATCAGAAGCAACCCGCCTAAATATTCTTCAGAAAGCCTTTGAACTTATCTATATAAAAGGATATCAGACCACCAGTATTGATGAGATTATTGCTACCACCCAGGTAACAAAAGGAGCATTCTATTACCACTTCAAAACGAAAGATGAAATGGGCCTTGCTATTATCAATGAACTTCTAAAGCCTACCTTTACAAAAACTTTTGTAGAGCCTCTTCTGCAAAGCCAGCATCCATTGGACAGTATTTATAAACTGATGCATGAAGTATTGATGGATAATGAATTTTTAAAAGTTGAATATGGCTGCCCTGCCTCAAACTTCACACAGGAAATGGCCCCATGGAATATAATTTTCACCAAAGCCCTGAATGATTTGTCTGAACAGTGGGAAAATGCCATGATAGTAAGTATAAATAATGGCCAAGAAGCTGGTACCGTTAAACCAACGGTTAACGCAAAAGAAATTGCAATTTTTGTGATGTCGGGATACTGGGGAGTAAGAAACCTTGGAAAACTGGAAAATTCAAAATCAGTATATCTCATTTATTTAAAGGGACTTAAAGCCTATTTTGATTCACTTCAATAATTTTTTTAAACAAAAACATACTAACTAGTATGTTTTTATTATACCTTTGCTGTGTTCAAAAATAACAAGGCATGTATCAGACCCTTACTTTCCTGCATTCAACCTTCCGATGGCTCGTCCTATTAAGTCTTATTTATTCAATATACCGTGCTTGTAAAGGATACTTTTCAGCAGGTCAGTTTACAAAGACAGATAATTCTGTAAGACACTGGACCGCTACCATAGCTCATATCCAATTGGTTCTTGGGATGATATTTTATATTAAAAGCCCCATTGTACAATACTTCTGGAAAAACTTTAATGAAGCCAAAGCATCATTTGATCTATTGTTCTTCGGACTTATCCATATCCTAATGATGATCACTGCTGTTATCTTAATTACTATCGGATCAGCTTTGGCTAAGAGAAAATCGGAAGATCGGGACAAGTTTAAAATAATGTTGATATGGTTTATAGCTGCATTCGTTATAATTTTCATTGCCATTCCCTGGCCCTTCTCTCCTTTTGTTAACAGACCTTATTTCAGATAATTATGACAGATTTATTCAAAACTAAAATAGGACGCCTGAGAATATTGGCCATCCTTGAAGGTATTTCTTTATTAAGCTTGGTTTTCATTGCAGTTCCCGTTAAATACGGATTGAACAACCCTTCTCTTGTGAGAATGCTGGGGCCGGTTCATGGTACTTTATTTCTGCTTTTTCTATTCAATACATTGAGTGTGGGTGTAGAACAGGGCTGGAAGTTTAAAGAGACGACATGTAAAGTGATCCTGGCCTGCTTTATCCCTTTTGGAACTTTTTATATCGACAGAAAAATTTTAAGTAAACTATGAGAAATTTACTGATAGTATGCGGAATAGTTCTTACAGCATACATAATCTATAGAGTCTACCAATATCAGACTTTAGACAAAGATCTTAATCAGCTGATCAAAAAAGATGCGGTGATCCTTGATGTCAGAACGGAGAAAGAATATGCCATGGGTCATATAGACGGTTCTGTCAATATCTCTTTGGGAACAATCAGGGAGCGCTATATTGAGCTGGATCCTGAAAAAACATATATTACAGTATGCTCTCATGGTCTCCGAAGTGTAAAAGTAGAAAGTATCTTAAAAGAAAAGGGTTTCAGACATGTTTACAATGGTGGTGCCTGGAGTGACCTCCAAAATAGGATACATCAACAAAAATAATGATATCTCCCACAGAGCACATTGACTTGCGGGAGATATGAATATTTAATTATTCTTTTCTGTCAGCCAGACCACCTTCTGTTGAGATTCATGGTCCATTCCTATGATATCTTTGTACAGTTCAGGTCTGCGGGCATTAATGTATCTGAAACCGCCAGCCTGGGTAAGCTTTTCAGGAGTGATAACAGCAGATTCAAAACTATCTTCGAATGAACGGCATTCTGCAATGACATCTCCAAAAGGATCTATAATCATTGAACATCCGTTTTTCAACTGATCATCATCCATTCCAATAGGATTCGAAAAAACAATATAAGCGCCGTTATCATAGGCTCTTGCCGGAAGCCACTTCATCAGCCAGTCTCTGCCTTTCATTCCATTAAATTCTAATCGTAATGAAGTGGGATCATTTTCCCTGTTATACCAAAGTTCGGGATCTACAAAACCAGCACCCGGTCTTGTAGAAGGTGTACACATGGTAACATGAGGCATAAAAATAATATCGGCCCCCAGAAGTTTGGTTGCTCTTACATTCTCTATAATATTATTATCGTAGCAGATCAGAATACCACACTTCCATCCCAAAATATCAAATACACAGTATTCGTTGCCTGGTGTAAGGTAAGGATTGATAAAAGGATGCAGTTTTCTGTATTTGGCTTTTAGTCCCGTTTTATCAACACAGACATAAGCTTTAAAAAGGTTGTTATCTTCATCCTTTTCAAAAAGACCTGCCAGGATAGTGATATCATACTGACCTGCAATCTGCTGTAGTTTTTGAATACTTTCTCCATTGGGAATCAATTCAGCAATGTCAAGAAGCTGTTCCCGGGAAAGCTTTCGGGCAAAGGTATATCCGGTGACAGAACATTCATGGAAAACAATGACATGTGCTCCCTGAGCAGCTGCCTGACCGGCTAATTTTTCTATGATGGAAAGGTTGTACTCCTTATCTCCACTTTTATGTTCAAATTGCGCAGTAGAAATTTTGATATTCATTCTTCTTTTTTTCAGCAAAACTAGAGCATAGCATTACTGAAAAATTGTATAAAACCGACATTTTGATTTAGAGTTCAATAAAATTGACAGCCATTTTATTTTCTGTTTTTAAATATTCCTTTGGAGTGAGCCCTGTACTTGTCTTAAAGTCCCTGATCAGATGAGACTGATCTGCATATCCTGCATGATAAGAAAGACCTGTCATATTTTCATCCCCAATTCCTTTATTGATAAGACTTAAGAAGTAATGAAGCCTGGTAATACCGCTGTATTTTTTAGGGGATAGTCCCATATAATTCTCAAATTTCCTTTCCAGATGACGCTCAGAGTATCCTGTAAATTTTTCCAGCTCCCTGGATGATACAGAACCTTTATTCTGAAGAATATATTGCTGTACTCCTCTTATCAAATGATAGTCAGAACCTATTTCTGCAGACAAAAATTCAGTAAAAAAAATATTAAGGCTGTTGATTACTGATAAAGGATCTGTCCTATTGAAAAGCTTTTCCTGAAATGGATGCAATTGATCGTGTAATACATCTTCTGCAGAAATAATCTGATTTCGAATCTCCTTAGCAGAAATCTTTAAAAGGATATTGAAAAAATAGGGTTGAAATACTACAGCCAATAAGGAAAACCGGCCTTTGGAATAAAAATCCCTGTAGCTATGCAGAGCTCCATAAAAAAATGAAAGAGGCATCCGATCAACCGAAATATGGGAATACAAATTCATATTTCCCGACAGGATAAGGCCTGTGCTCCCATCAGTAAATAGCCTTACATTCTTAGGCTCCTCTTCAGAATTTTCCAAGAAGATATAATGCCTGATGAAAGGGGCCAAATGCTTGGGAGGCGAAATCTGCATCCATCAAATGTACATAAAATCTTTTTCAACTGAAATCGCAACATTTCTGAAACTTCAGAGATTGTAAAAATCTTTATCCAAATCACATTCTTTAAGGATTTTTTTGATTAAAAGATCATGTACTGATGCTGTGTTTTTCTAACGCAAAGCTTTAGTTTCATGATCCATATTTTTAGGAGCAAAGGATAGAATCAACTTCGTTGATTCGTCGAAGCCTATGGATAAGCATACATCTTCATCAGTGACGAAATCTCATCACTTTGCCCGCTTAAAATAAAGCGGAATTATTCATAAGCTTTGCGTTGATCTTTTTAATCAAAAAATAATTTCAAACTGACCTATTGAGTCTTGTCAACAAAACACATTTGATAACAAAATATATAAGAATTCCTGAATAAAATATAAACAGGATCTTACTGAAAAAAATATTTTTTTAGGCTATGGTACCACATTTTATTTCGGTTTGGTCGGGTATTTGAATGTTTTAGTGCATATTATTCATGATCACTCTATAGAATAATTTTCTTTTTAATAATCAACCAATCACTAAAATATAATACAATGTCAACACAAAATCTCACCCATCTCGAAGCGATCAAAAAGATCAAGGAACTGTCGGAAAATGCAAAAATATGTATGTTCTGTACAGAACTGGAAACCGCTCCTGTCAATTCACGGCCAATGACTTTACAGGAAACAGATGACAGCGGTAATCTATGGTTTATCAGCAGTGAAACCAGCAATAAAAATTTTGAAATAAAAGAAGACCGCAGAGTACAGCTGTTTTTCATGAATAACAGTGATGCTCAGTATCTTTCTGTTTATGGACAGGCTTCTGTGTATAAAGACAAAGCCACCATAGAAGACAAATGGTCTCCTCTGGCAAAGGCATGGTTTGACGGAAAAGATGACCCAAAGGTCACCATCATTCGTGTAGAACCCAAGGAAACATATTATTGGGATACCAAAGCCGGCAAACTGGTCAGCCTGTTTAAGTTTGTAAGCTCAGCTATTACAGGGCATAAAACGGATAACTCTGACGGTGTAGAAGGAAATGCCATCATATAATGGTCTGTCAGGACCTGAAAATACACATCAGAAGCACCTGATATAAATCCCCACAGATCTCATGAATTTCACCGAGCAGAAAAAGCTGTGAAACCAATCGAATCTGTGGGAATTGGTGTATAAGTGATACAAATTATTTGAAACCGGCTTATCCGGTGTTATCTTAACCCGCTAAGAATCTTTTTCAGCTCTTCAGACTCACTTTCTGTTAAAGGTTGTAAAGGGCTTCTCAGACTGCCACCGTCTTCTCCCAGAATACTGAGTCCAGCCTTAACCGCTCTGGGTAAGCCTTTACTGACAATAAATTTCAGAAGATCAAACTGCTGATAAAAAATATCTTTGGCTTTTCCCAGATTTCCTTCTTCAACAGCATTGTACAAACTGATATTCAATTCAGGAATAAGATTGGGAGCGGCAGTACACCAACCTCTGGCACCTGCAGAAAAAGCAGCCAATGCCAAAGGATTTGAACCATTGTAAAAAGCAACATCCTCTCCCAGCTCTCTTCTTAAATAATGCATTCTCTGAACATCCCCGGAACTTTCCTTGATCATAGTCACATTGGGAATCTCAAGCAATCTTTTCAAAAGAGCCGGAGACATATCTACTCCACTGGTTGCCGGATTATTATAAGCCATAATCGGAATGGAAATTTTACCGGCTACTGCATCATAATGGGCTACAATTTCATCATCGGTAAGTTTCCAGTAGCTCATGGGAATAATCATTACCGCATCTGCCCCGGCCTTCTCTGCAAACCGGGCGTGGTGAATGGTCTTTTCTGTAGTAAGATTGGATACTCCTACCAAGGTGGGAATTCTTCCTTTTACCTGTTCTATAGTAGCTTCTGTAACGGCTTCCTTTTCCTCATCAGATAAATAAGGCATTACTCCGGTACTTCCTAAAGGAGCAAGCCCATGGCTTCCGGATGTAATCAGTCTTTCCACCAAGTGTTTGAAAAGAGGAATATTCACCTTTTCATGGTCATCAAAAGGAGTAATCGGATAGGCAATTATCCCTTTAAACGGAACATTTTTCATACTTATTTTATTTAAAATTAGAAATGACGACGATCAAACTAAAGGTCTCTACCCTCTTCCTCTCTTAATGCAACCCCTAAATTCTGCAGTTGGGGTGCATTTTCACAGGCAATGTATTTAGCCGGTTCTGTATCGCTTAGATTCTGATGTTTATGCCATGCCCATGAAGGAATATAAACGGCATCTCCGGCTTCCCAATGTACTCTTTCATCTTCCACTTCTGTCCACCCTTTACCTTCAATGACATACAACACCGTTTCGTAGGTATGACGGTGCCTGTTGGTCTGTTGACCGGGTAATAAACCTCCAATAGTCATACTTACATTCTTACTGGGAAGATCAACAAAAAAAACAGGATGTTTTCTTTCAGTTGAAAACTGATTGTGTTCGCCTGCATTTTCTACATTTTTATGGATTAAATGACTTGGCTTTGCATATTTTGGTCTTGCAAAAGTTTCGTGGAAATCTTTAGAACTGAATTCTTTTTTGTTCATGATTTTAAAATTATAATGGTTTCGTGCTTTATTGCATGACAAAATTATTCTATATTTGGACTGTTTAAATGATTCAGTTTTTACATAAATAGATAGTCCAGATGTTACGACCTTGGAAATTAGAATTTGAAATTAACAGAAAGCTTGATAAAGCAGTCTATCTGCAGATTGCGGATAGTATTATTACTGATATCCGTTCTGGAAGGCTAAAACCCGGAGATGCCCTTCCCGGCAGCCGGAATTTAGCAGCTTCACTACAGATTAACAGAAATACTGTGGTAGAAGCTTATCAGGTGCTGATCAATGAGGAATGGGTTATTTCTAAAGAAAGAAAAGGAATTTTTGTATCGGATCAGCTGCCTGCTTTACAGCATAAAAGGGCACATAAAAGTATCGGCAATCAGGATCAGCCTATGAAGTCAGGAGGAATACTGATTAATTTTGATGATGGCCATCCGGACAGTAAAATTGCCCCTGTAACGGAACTGGCCAGAGCATACAGACAGATATTCAGTATCAAGGCCAAATGGCAGATGATGGGTTATGGAGATGAACACGGAGATATAGAGTTCCGGAATATGATTGCCAAAATGCTGAACCATCAGCGTGGTATGCAGATCCATGATCATGAAATATCCATTACCAGAGGGAGTCAGATGGCCATGTTTTTAACTGCTCAGAGTCTTTTAACCTCAGGTGACCAGGTGATTGTAGAAGATCCCGGATATCAGCCGGCCTGGCAGGCTTTTGAATATGCCGGAGCGACATTACTCCCTGTTTCTGTAGATAAAGAAGGAATCAATATTGAAGCTATTGAAGAACTTTTAGCTCAGCATAACCGCATAAAAGCAATCTATATTACCCCTCACAGGCAGTATCCCACCACCGTTACCTTAAGTTTATCAAGAAGGTTAAGGTTAATAGAACTCTCTAATCAATATAATATTACGATCATTGAAGATGATTATGATAATGAATTTCATTTCGGATACCGCCCTATCCTTCCTATTTCAAGCTTTCCGGAGCTCCGGCATTATGTGTACATCGGAACACTGAGTAAGGTAGTAGCACCTGCATTAAGGATTGGCTATCTGGCAACCAAAAACCAGGAGTTATTAAAAAAAATTGGCAGCCTGAGAAAGATTATTGATGTTCACGGAGATGTTATCATGGAACAGGCGGTTCTTCAGCTTATCAAAGAAGGAGCTGTAAAAAAACACATAAAAAAAGCAACCGTTCATTATAAAAGTAAAAGAGATTTTACGTTTAGTATTTTGAAAAAGTACATGACGGATGTTGCCGACTTTACATTGCCTGAAGGTGGGCTGGCATTTTGGGTTGTTCCTAAAAAAAAGTTGAACTGGGATCTGGCAACCGCTGTATTGCTTGAAAGAAATATCAGAATCATTCATCCTAAACAATACAGTCAAAATGATGTCAATGGCTTTAGATTGAGCTATGGTGCACTTACAGAAGAACAGTTGGAGCAAAGCATACAGGTTATTTCTGAGGTCCTGACCTCGCTTTCTCAAAAAACATGATACGTAGAATGCTATCATACATCAGTCTATATGAATCTCAACATTGCAAATATTTAAAACACATGAGAACACTTTAGCAAGTTTAAAATAATAGCACATAAGTAAGTGCACTTAAGAAGAAAATCAAAGATTTTTTAAAATTTCAGTGTACTTTATATGCGCAAAGCTGGAAACTTTAATAACTTAAGTGGTTAAAAACTTTTGTAACTTTTGTGGTTACAAAGAAAGTTTTAATCCTAGGGTTGGATTCCTACGGAATGACAAACATACCCATAAAAAATAAAATCCCGCTTAAAACGGGATTTTTATATTTAGTTTTTGATAAACTTAGCATTGAGCTCACCTATTTTATAAAAATAATTCCCTTTAGGAAGCCCTTCAACATCAATAGAAACAAGATTTTCTACAGAGCCGAAAGATTTGTTAAGAACAAGTTTACCGGACATATCATAAATTTCTACTGTATGGGAACCGTTTAAAGGATTCATAATGTTAAGAGTCTTCTGAGCGGGTATGGGAAATGCTGAAATTTTACTTTTAGCCTGAACCTCTCTGGCAGAAAGTGATGTAGTTGGTAAATTATATATTTCAGTTGAATCGGTTTCCTGATTGAATAGTCTCAGCTTATTGGTATTGGTGGTGGCATCGTGATAGATATTAATATCATACTCATCGCTAAACCGATAATTGGGACCAAACTCATGCAATACATTTCCGTCCTCACTGTAAATACGTATGATGTATTCTCTTTCGGATGTTGTACTGTTATATCTTTCAAATGTAACGATGATTTCCAGTTTATTATCGGTATTGAAAATATTTTTAGACAGCACAAAATTGTTTTTATACTGGTCTATAAACATAGAATATCCTGCCGGTACAGAGGGCGTAAACTGCTTATATAGGGAATAATCAGCTTTGTAGATCTTAACCTGAGTAATATTAAATCCGGTAGAATAATAAAAGGTCTCATTGGTATTGGTATAGACTTGAAGATTTTCAGAACTGAAATTTTTGCCGAGTGTTATCTGACCAAAAAATAAACTTCCGGCAGCCATTGCCAGTGTTACTATAAACTTTTTCATAGGTATTGATTTTTAAACACGACAAAGGTATACTCCGCAGTAAGGACTACCTTACGGAAATCCGTATGGAATGGGGAATTCTAAGGACAT
The DNA here is from genome assembly GCF_016756935.1 of Chryseobacterium sp. KMC2. NCBI lineage: Bacteria > Pseudomonadati > Bacteroidota > Flavobacteriia > Flavobacteriales > Weeksellaceae > Chryseobacterium > Chryseobacterium sp. KMC2. The sequence continues at coordinate 66,560 of NZ_JAESIT010000006.1, read as the reverse complement.
GTATACCATTCAGATATTAAAATAAAAATCCATCGACCGCCTGTGTCAATGGATTTTTATGTATACGAAACCTGTGTACTTCAAATGATACATACAGGTGAACGAATCTGATCATCTAAAAAGCGGTTATTCCACTTCAAAAATCGCCTGAATTTCAACGGAAGAGTTTACAGGAATAGAAGACGCTCCCAACGTTCCTCTGGCATGCTTTCCTTTTTCTCCAAAAACCTCAACACTAAGATCCGAAGCAACATTCATCAGCTCAGCATGTTTGGTATAATCATCTTTGGTATTAAAAATTCCAGTAAGCTGAACACATTGTTTTACCCGGCTTAAATCTCCTCCTACAGCTTCTCTCAGCACAGACAGAACATTCAACATGGTAACTTTGGTCGCCTCTTTTACCTGCTGTTCGTTCACCTCAACTCCCAGTTTTCCGGGATTAAGTATTTTTCCGTCTTTTAAGGCTACCTGATTGATAAAAACAAGGTTTCCGGAACGGACAAACGGCTGGTAATTTCCGGCAGGTTTGGGAACCTGTGGAAGAACAATATTTTTTTGTTTTAAAATTTCATTGAAATCCTGGTGGTTTTCAACAACAGGTGCCCCTTTTTTTGAATGCGTATCCTTTAACGCTAAAGCCACTTTTGCAAAATTTTTCCCTTGCAGCTCTGCCAGATGGCGCTCCCCTTTTGTAGGTCTTTCCACATCTTTTAAAGAAGCCATACTGGTCACTCCTAAGACTGTATTTCCCTGTGGGATCGCTTTGTTAAGTTCTTCGGTACCACGGATTCCGTTAGAGACCAAAACCATTCCATGTACGGCAAGACTGTTCCAGAATGCCTGAAGGGCAAGCTCTTTTCCGGCACCACTTCCTGCAGACATAAAAACCGTTGCAGGAACTCCTTCCAATGCATGACTGGTCCAGAGCTGAACTGTTTTAGATAAAAACTCACTCATTCCGGTGCTTATGTTTCCAAAATAAACAGGAGAACCAAAAGCAATTCCATCATAAGTACCAAGCTCATCTACTGTTGCTACCGGTATGTTTTTAAAAATCGGGTTTTGGGATGCCTTGACTAGCTTAATATAGGGAACTGCATTGTTTTCGCTTTCAATTCCTTTAGCTATTTCCTTAGCCAGTTCATAAGTTCCTCCATTATCCGAATGGATGAGGACCAATACTTTAGCTTTATTCTGTGCCATGATGTTGATGGTGTTAAATAGTAAAATTAAAATAAAAAAAGAACATATTTTTTTCATTCTGAATAAGATATAAGTTTATAGTACAAATTTAGTATTGTCGTTTTTATTAAATTTGCCAAAAAATATATACAAAACGTCAATATGAAATGTGGACTGATTGAGAAAACAGAAAGCCAGTTTGTAGATACCATAGAAAAAGAAGCTTATGTATGGTGTGAAAAAAACTGGAAACACGACGAATATGAACATGTACATAACCGTGCCCAGCTTACATTCGTAGAGGAAGGCTACCAGTATTTTCATATTGACCAGAAAATCTATCTTGTTCCACAATATCATGTGATCTGGGTTCCTTCGGGAAAAGCACACAAAATAACTTCCGAAGCAAAGACGGTGAACCTGATGCTGTTTTTATTTAAATCTGTTTTTGATGATGAATTTTACCAGCATGTTCAGGTATTTGCTGTTCCGCCCGTTCTTAAAGAAATGCTTCTCTATGCCTCAAAATGGAACCAGTCGCTGGTGGAGAATGAAGAACAGGATATTTTCTTTAAAGCTATTTTAAAAAGCCTTCCCAATTTTTGCAGGGAGAGCAATGGACTGGAAATTCCCGTTCCTATGGATACAAGACTGATCCCTGTTTGTAACGATATCAACTCCAATTTTAAATACAACCTGGATATTGATGCTTTGGCAGAAAAAGCACAGATGTCGGTAAGAAGTTTACAGAGAATCTTTAAAAATGAAACAGGAATAACATTGCAGAAATACCTTCAGCTGACAAGGATTCTTAAAAGTATTGAACTTATAGATACCCGACAGTTTACGTTGAGTGAGGTAGCCTATAAAGTAGGTTATCAAAGTCTTTCCGCATTTACTACGTCTTACTTTACGGTAATGAAAGTAAAACCGAAACTGAATAAAAATATAAAAAGTGAGGAGCAAAAATGAGTCTATCATCAACACTGATAATTAGATTTTTCCAATTCGGTGCTTTATTTTAAAATTAAGATTCTGTTCAGCTCACTTTTAAAACATCCTAAAATAAATTCTGTATAATATAACTGAGCGTTCAGAGCCTGGGTTTTGGGATGCAGTTCAAGTTTTTTAGTGAGGATAATCTCTCCTTTATAAGAAAATGAGAAATATGCAAAGATTCTATAGGCAGAACTTCGGATGGGTGTAGAATAGCCTGTAGTAGCAATGGACCAATCAGATTCATATAATTTGGCAACCTTTAAAGCCATCGTTTCGGCAATATTTTCCGAAACGCAGTCACAGTCTTCTGCTTCCTGTTGGTTTACTTTTAATAATCTCACTTTTTCAGGTAAGGTATAAGTAGTCATCCCCCCTTTATAAAACAAGGAAGCACTGGGCATCTGTGAGAAAGCCAACTGAAGACATCCTGATGTAACGCTTTCAGCCACCGAAATGGTTTCACCGATAGTCATCAGAGACTGGCTTATATATTCAAGAAGATTCTGTTGAAATTCCATAGTACTGTATTTTAAATGATTGGGTTAAAAAAATTGAATATCAGAAGAAGAAACACAATAAAAAGCTGCCGAATAAAACTGCAGCTTTAAAAATGTAAACAATACTTAAATGTGATGTGAAGGATATTTTTACTTATGATGGTATACATCTTTTCACTTCCAGATTTTAGGGCTTTTTTGCTTTCCTTTATACTTTATGATCAGTCTCCAGTATAGCAAGCAGTCTGTTGATACACTCTTCTTCTTTTAATACTTTATAGTAAGCCGTTTTAGCATACAAGGTAAAAGAAGGTGACTCCATTCTTATCTCAGCATCTCCTTCTCTTTTATCCATTATGCTTTTAGTATGAAACTCACGGATATGAAGGATATATTCTTCTATATAATGGTCTATAACTTTCTTGAAAATGTCACATTTTGCATTGTTCTTTACCCTCTCCAGCGACTTGATGAGAAAAGCAGTAACTCCATAGGAATTGATTATCCGCGGAAATAGGGATTCATTCTCTATGGCATTATTCTTATCATTCAATCCGGAATGCTGTAAAGTCTCATTTTCAAATATCATATTCAAACAGGGTTATTAGACATCTTGTTATTATTCAAATGTACTTCTATATAACTCACATTTTTATGATTTGAGTCATATACTTAGAATATCATATAGTATTCCCTTCCTTTTTAATTGATTATCAACTTTAATTACAAAAAAACTTAAAAGTAGTAAGTAAGCAGATTTTAAATAAAAAAAAGATAGATACCTTTTCAGTATCTATCCTATTCAAGAGAGTTGGTGCAGATATCACTTGCTATTTCGCAAATTTCTTAGTCCCGGCAACACATAAAATTACCCCTATTGTAACTCCCAGCATTCCTATACTTACCTGCTCATGAAGAAGCCATGCAGCCAATGCCAGACCAAAGAATGGCTGAAGCAGCTGTAGCTGACCTACTGTTGCAATACCTCCCTGCGCCAGGCCTTTATACCAAAATATAAAGCCAATAAACATGCTGAAAAGAGAAATATAAGCCAGACCAAACCATCCCTGAAAACTCACATTCTGAATATCCTTAGGAAAATAAATAAAAAATAAAGGAATCATAATTGGCAATGCCAGCACCAAAGCCCAGGAAATCACCTGCCAGCCCCCTAAAGTTTTGGAAAGTTTAGCACCTTCAGCATAGCCCATACCACATAAAATAACCGCAAGAAGCATCAGAATATCACCAATGGGAGAAGCCGATATTCCTTGTGAAACTGCATATCCAATTACGAGCAAGCTTCCTACAATGGAAAACAGCCAAAATACAGGATGAGGCCTTTCACCACCACGCAAAACTCCAAAGATTGCTGTAGCCAAGGGAAGCATTCCAAGAAACACAATAGAGTGTGCCGAAGTAAGATATTGAAGAGCCAATGCAGAAAGAAGCGGAAAGCCTACCACACAGCCAAGGGAAACCAAAAGTAATGGCACCAGATCTTTCTTAACAGGACGTTTTTCTTTACCAAGCCATAATACAATAAGAGCTAGTACTCCTGCTACCGCTGCACGAACAATCGTTACAAAAGTAGGACTCATTTCCATCACCGCTAATTTTGTTGCTGGTAATCCACCACTAAATAGCACTACGCCAATAAAACCATTAATCCAACCGCTTATATTTTCATCTTTTGATAATTGTTTTGTCATCATTTTATTCAAACTTTTAATTAATGGTTCAAAATTAGAAAGGTAAATTCAATAAACACAGTCCCAGTTTTGTATATTTGCATGAACACAGTTTAAAAAAATGAGCAGAGAATTTTTATATACAGAAATAGCAGACGGTATCGCCAATCAAATCAGAAATGGTGTTTTAAAGGCTGGAGACAAGCTTCCGTCCGTAAGAATGCTATGCAGTGAACATCAGGTAAGCATGAATACTGCAAAAAGGGTTTTCCTGGAACTTGAATCTCAGTCACTGGTTGAATCAAAACCTCAATCCGGTTATTTTGTAAGCCAGCTCCTATCTGTAAAACTCCCGTTGCCTGAAGTAAGCCGCCCTTCTCTAATGGCGAATAATGATGAACCGGATGAGCTGATCAGTAAAGTATATGAAAATATGGGACGTAAAGATCTTACTTTCTTTTCTATCGGTATTCCCTCCGGAGGTCTCCTTCCTCAGGCTAAGCTTAAAAAGGAAATTATCAATGCAACACAGGAATTAAAAGACGGAGGCACAGAATATGAAGAACTTCAGGGAAATCTTAAACTCAGAAGGATGATTGCGATACGCTCTTTACAATGGGGCGGAAACCTTAATGAAAAAGATCTTATCACCACCAACGGGGGAATGAATGCCTTATCCTTCTGTCTTATGGCCTTAGGAAAACCCGGAGATACTATTGCCATTGAAAGCCCTTGTTATCCGGGGATTTTACAGCTGGCCAACGGATTGGGATTAAAAGTACTGGAACTTCCCACCCACCCTACAACAGGAATCGAAATTGAAGCCCTAAAAAAACTTATTCCAAAGATTGATCTGTGTCTGTTGATTCCCAACTTTAACTCTCCTCTGGGAAGCTGTATGCCTGATGAAAATAAGAAAGAAGTCGTACGAATTCTTTCTGAAAATGATATTCCTCTCATTGAAGATGATGTCTATGGAGATCTTTATTTTGGAGCTTCCCGGCCCAAATGCTGTAAATCCTTTGATAAAGATGGAAGTGTCCTCTATTGTAGCTCAATATCCAAAACATTAGCTCCAGGTTATCGTGTGGGATGGATTGCTCCCGGAAAATATAAAGATAAAATACTCAAACTTAAACTCCTGCACTCTACTTCTTCTATTTCTATTGTCAATGAAGCGGTAGCCAATTTCCTGAAGTCGGGAAGATATGAGAAACATTTGCAGCAGCTCCGCAAAACACTGCAGACTAATTACCAGAATTATGTGCAAACCATTGCAGAATCTTTTCCTGAAGGCACCAAAACAAGCCGTCCGCAGGGAGGATTGTCTCTGTGGGTAGAATTTGATAAGAAGATCCGAACTACAGAACTCTATGATCTCGCGATTAAGCAGAACATAAGTATTGCTCCCGGCAGGATGTTTACCTTTCAGGAGCAGTTTGAAAACTGTATGAGACTTTGTATCGGACTTCCATGGTCGGAAGAAACCCAGGCAAAACTCAGACAGATCGGAACTCTTGCAAAAAAGATTTAATACTTGTTATTTATTATCCGGAACGAAATTTTTTCTCGCCAGTTCTTTTCTTACACGGCTTAAACTCTCGGGAGTAATCCCCAGGTAAGAGGCAATCATCCATTGAGGGACTCTCAGCAGCAAATCAGGATACATTTTGATAAACTTCATGTATCTTTCTTCTGCTGTTTCACCCAGTAAAGAATTGATCCTGTTCTGTAAACTCCGGATATGCTTCTGCAGCAAAAAATCACTTCGTTCAATACTGTTCGGAAATTGCTCTACCAGTTTATTGAAGAAATCAGGATGGAGAAAAAGCACTTCGGAATCTTCCACCGCTTCTATATAATAATTGGATTTCTCATTAAAGTATAAACTGCTTCGGTCAGAGATCAGCCAGCTTTCAGGGGCAAACTGAATAATATGTTCCTTTCCGTTTTTATCAATGGAATACATCTTAATAAGCCCTTTTTCTACAAAGAATATATGCCTGCATATTTCACCGTACTGAAGCAGAAACTGATTCTTAGGAATTTTCTTTGCTTCATAATGCAGACTGCAGGTGTTCACATTTTGAATAGGAACATTTAATACTTTGGCTAAATAATTATTAATATTCTTCATTATATAATCTGGCTTAAAGAAATATCCTCGTGCGAAGCACTTTTAACGGACTTTCCGTTCTCTATAATGATGAGCTGCGGGCTTTCATGTCTTACTTCAAGATCCTCAGCAATTTTATTTGAAAGAGCTCTGTGAGCTAACAGATCCAGATAGTATAATTCTACTTTCGGATCTGAATTTTCAACTTCTTTTTCAAAATTCTTTAAAACAGTCCTGCTGATAAAGCAGCCTGTTGAATGTTTAAATACAGCTATTTTATGGTGGTAAGAACTCTCAATGGCTTTCGCCAGATCTTCTTCAGATTCTATCTTCTTCCAGAAAGATTTTTGATCAGGGGTTTCGCTTTTTCCACCGAATATTTTATCAAAAAAACTCATACATTAAATTGTTTTAAATGATGATCAAGATGTTTATATTCTAAAAATTTCCAGTCTTTTTCAGTCATGTTTCCAAATAGTCTGTGATGGTCCGGCAGCTCTTTATGTATACAGGCCTTCCGGAACGCCTCCAGCGTTTTCAGTAGATTGGTTTTTGATTCATCAAAATCACACTCAAAATTAACGATTAGTTTTTGAAAAGTAGGCATGTTTCTGGGAATTCCATTATTGAAAACATACATTTCTATTTTCGTGACGATCCCAATTACCCTGAAAAAAGGATTAATACGCGGAAGCTCAACCCTTTTTAACGCCACCTGAAGAACGAGATCACAATGTCTGAACATTTGACACACGTTCATCTTTCCCCATTTTCCTTGGGAATTTTCAGATAATTTGGAAATCCGGTCTATAATTTCCTCGAAATAAATGGGATTATTAAAGCTTTTTTTCACCAACCTTTTTCTTTCTTCAGATTTTCGATATGGGCAAAATGGTGGTCACAATGCCATGCATATAAAGCAAGACTGCTTCTCAGGTCGTAATTCCGATGGTGCTCCGGATGATGAAAAGTTCGCTCAAACTGTTTATTGGTAAGACTTTTAAGAAGAACAACCCATCTTTGGTGAGTTCCTTTCAATATTCTCATCGCCGGTTTTACAGGCATATGAAAGCTGTCCTGAAGCTCAGCCCATTGAGCCTCATCATAAGGTTTAATGGTTGGGTTATCTTCTGTAAGCGCCAGTTTAAACCGAATAAAACTATTCATATGACTGTCTGAAAGATGGTTTACAAGCTGTCTTACCGTCCACCCTCCTTCTCTGTACGGAGTATCCAGCTGATCGTCCGTAAAGTGTTCAATGAGGTTTTTCAGTCTCCCGGGAAAATCTTTAATCACCTTGATATACGTATCCAAAGTCGTGTCACAAATATTTTCCGGAACTTCAAACTGTCCTATTGGAAATTTTTTGTTCTCTAAATCACTCATTGCTCATAGTTTTAATTTTTAATATGGCCTATTTGTCCGATAATTCGGTTTTAGACAAATTTTTAGGTTTGTAAATGTATCAAAATTCGAGAAATCTATATATGAAAAAAGCGTTAATTGTATTTATTCCAAAAGATATCTTCACTGAATAAAAAAAAGCTCCAATTCTATAAAATTGAAGCTCTGTTTATTGTAATGAAGGTATTAATAGCCATGCAGATCAATACCCTCTGTTCTTTGTAAGGTCACTTTTTTCCCCATTTTCTTCTGAATTACCCGGAAATGCTGCAGTTCATCATCCGTCAGAATAGAAATAGCAGTACCTTTTTCGTTGGCACGGCCAGTCCTACCGATACGGTGAATATAGTCTAAAGGCGAACGCGGCAATTCATAATTGATCACACAAGGCAGAGACTCGATATGAATCCCACGACCAATTAAGTCCGTAGCCACCAAAATCTGGGCTCCGTTTACTTTAAATTCCTCTAAGTTGTTTCTACGGGCACCTTGTGACTTCTGGCTGTGAATAGCCACTGCTTTAATTTTATTCTTTTTAAGTTTCTCCACCAAATTATCGGCAGATCTTGTAGAGGACACAAAGATTAAAGCTTTTTCCACTTTCTTTTCTTTGATCAGATATCGTAAGAAAGGGCCTTTATTTTCCGGAGAAACATGATATGCCAGCTGTTCAATATGATCAATTTCAACTTCCTCTTTTTTTATTTCAATAATAGTAGGATTAATGGATAAACGTTCTTTCATTTCAGAAACTTTATCATTTAAAGTTGCCGAAAACAAAATTGTCTGTTTTACCACAGGCATTAAACCGAAAAGCTTATTCATTTCTTCCCCAAAGCCCAGCTGAAACATTTTGTCCGCTTCATCAATTACCAAATGCTGAATACCTGAAATACTCAATGCATTATGATCAATTAAGTCTAATAAACGCCCCGGAGTAGCGATCAGTACTTCCACTCCAAACATTCCCTTCATCTGTGGATTTATAGAAACACCTCCATAAACAGCCATTGTACGGATTTCCCGCTTCAGGTTTTCTGTAAAAGCTCTAAACACTTCATCAATCTGAATAGCTAATTCACGCGTAGGAACCAATATGAGAACCTGAACATTACGGTCTTTTTTAACTTCTGCATTCTGCAATTTTTCTAAAATAGGCATTACAAAACAAGCTGTTTTCCCGGAACCTGTCTGTGCAATTCCCATCAGATCTTTACCTTGCAGGATAACAGGAACAGCCTGCTCCTGAATAGGAAATGGTTTTAAATACCCCAGTTTGTTAACAGAACGAATAATATTGTGTGATAATCCTAAAGACTCAAATGACATAAAAATACTTATTTACTGCAAAGATAAGCTATTGAAATTTGGTTTACCCTTCGAAACAGAATACCTGTAGACAAAGTTTAATTATTTTAAATGCTGCCCCTTCATTCTATCAGTTTAAAAAAATATTTTGCCGATTTGTCCGATAATTCTATTTTGGACAAATTTTTGCCTGTTAGTTTTGTAAATTTATCAAAAATTCGAGAAATCTAAATATGAAAAAAGCGCTAATAATAGTCGATGTACAGAATGATTTTTGTGAAGGCGGATCACTTGCAGTACCTGGATCTGGAGAGATCATTCCTTATATCAACCTTTTGATGGAGGAAAATGAATATGACCAGATTGTTTTGACGCAGGATTGGCATCCTGTAGGCCATAAAAGTTTTGCAAGCAGCAATAATAGAAAAGTTGGTGAAAGCATTATTTTAAATAGTGTTCCCCAGTTTATGTGGCCGGATCACTGTATCCAGGGAACTTTCGGAGCAGAATTCCATAAAGATCTGAACAGAGATAAGGTAACCCATATCATACAGAAAGGAAAAAATATTGAAATAGATAGCTATAGCGGTTTTCAGGACAACAACCATTTTATGAAAACCGGATTGGATGATTTCTTGAAATATCACGATATTCAATTGGTAGAAATCGTTGGCCTGGCAATGGACTACTGTGTGAAATTCACTTGTCTGGATGCTGTTGCCAATGGATATGTTACCTGCTTACATTTTAACGGAACCCGTGCTGTAAATGTAAAACCTGATAACGGCAGAGATGCTATCTATGAAATGATTGAGAAAGGGGTAACCGTACTGGGATAGTTCTAAATCAAGCTTAGACAAAAACATAAAAAACGCACAGAATAAACTTCTATGCGTTTTTTTATGCAGTATTTAAAATTACAATTTAAAAACAGAATAAAGCATGAGCCAAAGCCCACAGCTCATTATTCAACATTTTTTAAAGCATTTTAAGGTTATTTACTTCCTGTTCTGTAAGAATTCTCCAGTGTCCTCTCTTAATATTCTTTTTCGTTAATCCTGCAAACATTACTCTGTCCAGAGCCTCTACTTCATATCCTAATCTTTGGAATATCCTTCTGATGACACGGTTCCATCCAATATGGATTTCAATTCCGATTTCATTTTTCGGCTTACCTTCAATATATGAAATTTGGTCCACAACGGCGATCCCTTCATCAAGACGGATCCCTTCTGCAATAAGACGTAAATCTTCACCTGTTAATTTCTTATCAAGTGTTACATGGTAAATCTTTTTAGCATCAAAAGATGGATGCGTCAATTTTTTAGTCATGTGTCCGTCATTGGTCAACAAAATAACCCCTGTTGTAGAACGGTCCAGTCTTCCAACCGGGAAAACTCTGTACGGAGATGCATTAGCAACAAGATCCATTACCGTTTTTCTGGCTTTATCATCTTTCGTTGTAGAAATATATCCTTTAGGTTTATTCAAAAGTACATATACAGGCTTTTCAGGAGTAATGTTCTGACCGTCAAAAACTACTCTGTCGGTTTTTTCTACCTGATATCCCATTTCTGTTACCACCTTACCGTTCACTTCCACCAATCCTTGCGTGATCAGTTCATCAGCTTCTCTTCTGCTGCATATTCCGGAATTAGCAATATACTTATTAAGACGGATGCTGTCTTTATGAACGTCTTTTTCAATTTTATTCAGTCTTCTCTTCTGTACAAAAGATCTTGCTTTGTCTTCATTTCTGTCATCACCACTGGATGGTCTTCTACCATACTTTAAACTGCCTCTTTCATACTTATCTCTTGCATCAAAACTTCTGCTTCCTCTTTTAGGGGCAGATTTTCCAAAAGATTTTCTTTCGAAGCTCTCACTTTTATTAGTAATGTAAGGTTTTTTCTCAGATTTTGAGCTACCCTCAGCCCCTGAGCCTTCAAAGCTTTCTGTATTTTTATTGAAAGGTTTTTTATCAAATTTTGAATTGGACCCTTTATGTTCCGGACCTCTCTTGTCTCCATCTTTAGAGAAAGATTTCTTGAAAGGTTTTGATCCTGAGGAATTTCCAGATCTAGAAGCACGAGAATCATCAGAGCTTTTTCGTGTTGAAACTCTTGGTCTTTTTGGTCTGTCTGAATTATTGTTATCTCTGCTCATTCTAAAAATTTCTGCAAAGATAGTAATTTAGTTACGAGTTAAAAATTAAGAATCATAACTTTGCAATATAGTTTACTTTTTAACTTTACAAAAATTTGAAGATGATAACAATATTAAATGACGATTTCTCTCAGTTAAACGAATTTCTGCATGAAAAATCTTTCAGTAAAATTTTTATTTTAGTGGATGAGAACACTCATGAATACTGTCTTCCCATTCTCTTAGGAAATATGGAAACAGATCTGGGATTTGAAATTCTGGAAATTGAGGCGGGTGAAGAAATGAAAAATATTCAGACCGCTAATCAACTTTGGGAAATTCTTACGGAGATGCAGGCGGATAGAAAAGCATTGGTCATTAATCTTGGTGGTGGTGTGATTACCGATATGGGGGGATTTGTAGCATCTACTTATAAAAGAGGAATACAGTTTATTAATATCCCTACTACCCTTTTATCTATGTGTGATGCTTCTATTGGAGGAAAAACAGGTATTGATCTGATGCATTATAAAAATATGGTAGGTACTTTTGCTTTCCCGGAACAGATTTTTATTTTCCCGAAATTTTTAGAAACATTACCGTTCAAAGAATTAAGAAGCGGATTTGCAGAAATGCTGAAACATGGACTGATTGCTGATAAAGCCCATTGGGAACAACTGATTCAGATTCATAAGCTTGATGTAGAAACGGTAATTCCGCATATCCAGACTTCAATGAATATCAAGCAGGATGTGGTAGAGAAAGATTTTCACGAAAAAAATATCAGGAAAACCCTGAATTTCGGTCATACAATAGGTCATGCTGTTGAAAGTCTGTGCCTGCAACAGAAAAACCCTATCCTTCATGGAGAAGCGGTAGCTATGGGAATGATTTGTGAATCCCGTTTAGCTTATCTTGAAAATCTTATTTCTGAAGAAGACTCTCAGGCTATTATTGAAAATATCCAGAGATACTATCCTTATTTAGATATCAGTGATTTTAAAGATGAAGATATTACTGCATTATTAATGAATGATAAAAAGAATACGGATAGTAAAATCAATTTCTCGCTCCTTTCCGAAATCGGAGCATGCAATTATGACTATCAATGCAGTCAGAAAAACATCCTTAACTCCTTACATTTTTACAGAAAATTGAATGATGCCTAAGCATTTTTTGCTCATTTTCATAAAAACACCCCCTTTTTTTGAGTTTATTTTTTGATAAAAACCACTCATTCAAACAAATGTTTATTTAATTTTTCAAACAATTGAAAATCAGTTATATAAATTTCAAAACCGCTTATTAAACAGGCGGTTTTTTTATTGATTTTAAGGGTGAAAAATATTTTTGGCAAGCAATTTGAAAGATACTCTGCGTTCAACTGAAAATGTTGACAGTAGTAAAATTTAAAATTAAGAAAGAGTAAATATTAAAAAATTAAAGTTATGAAAAAGTTAGTTTTAGGATTAGCAGTAACTGCAAGTACATTAGCGTTCGCACAACAGCAACCTACTACCAGTACAAATCCGGTAACATTCGGGGTAAAAGGTGGAATGAACGTATCATCGCTTTCTAATGGAGCAGATTTAAGTGATTCAAAATCCAAAATCGGTTTTAATGCAGGTGTTTTTGCTAATATTCCGTTAGCAAGTTCATTCAGTGTACAGCCGGAGGTTATATATAATGATTTAGGTTCAAAAGTAACAAGAGAATTTTCATCAGGAGGTAATACCTTCAGAAATGAGTATTCAAGAAATTTAGGATATGTTGCAGTACCTGTAATGTTCCAATATAATGCAACTCCTGAATTTTTCCTTGAAGCAGGTCCTGAATTCGGATTCCTAGTAAGTGCTAAGGATAAATTTAAAAATTCAACCAACAATAATAGCAACACTCAAGTAGCTACCCTTAATAAAGATGACTTCCAAACATTTAATTTTGGTATTGGTATCGGAGCAGGTTATTATTTCACACCTAACTTAGGACTTACAGCGAGATATACAGCAGGACTTACAGATATTTATAAAAACAATTCTGGGGATGCTGTTAAAAACAATGTATTCCAGGTAGGATTAGCTTATAAATTTAAATAATTCATAAGTAGTTTCACATTCAACAAATTTTGTATCAATAAAAAAGGTCAGATTAATTATAATCTGACCTTTTTTTATTTAGAATTCTAAAATTATGTTAAAAAAAATAGCTCATTATTATTTAAAGGCTAAAAATATATCTATTATTCGTGTTTAAAAAACATTGGAATATGAGGCCTACACTAATGATTAGCAACAATTTCATATTATTTTTATTTTTTTGGCACGCCGTTTGATAATAAACAAAATGTTAAACAAAACTTAAAAACTATTAAATAAATACTTATGAAAAAGATTCTTTTAGGCCTAGCCCTTGTTGCAGGTACATTTACTTTCGCTCAGAAAACTTCTACTACTTCTAATTCACCAATCAGATTCGGTTTAAAAGCTGGTCTTAATATTTCTAGTATTTCTGGCGACGATACGAAATCAAAAGCAGGATTTTATGGTGGAGTTTTTGCAAATATTCCTGTAGCACAGGATTTCTCTGTACAGCCGGAGGTATTATACAGTGGAATGGGTGCAAAAGCTGACGGAAATAGCGATATGAAAATTAATTTAGATTATATCTCTGTTCCGGTAATGTTTCAATACAATGCACTTCCTAATCTTTACTTAGAAGCAGGACCTCAGTTCAGTTTCTTAATTAATTCTAAATTCAAATATCAATCTAATTCTGTAGACGTTAAGGATTCATTTAAAACTTTTGATTTTGGTCTTGGTCTTGGAGCTGGATACTACTTTACTCCTAATATCGGAATTAATGTAAGATATGTTGCAGGTTTATCTGATATCATTAAAGACAAACCTAGCGGTTCAGACTCTTCTAAAAACGGAGTGTTCCAGGTAGGATTAGCTTATAAATTCTAATATAAGCTTAGCATAGCTAACAAATTTTTATATTCAATAAAAAAGTCAGGTTATTTATTTAGCCTGACTTTTTATTTTCAGTATTCTTTGGCAAGGAATTTGCAAATAGACTTAATACTTGTACCATTATAATGTTTCTGAATTATAATTTTATTTCATTTGAAAAATACGTTTTCAGCCTAATAATCAAATTCCATATTATTTAAGGATCAACTCTAAAAACAGTATTGAACAAATTTTCAGAAATATTCAGAAATACGTTTCTGTACACTCATTAGTAATACATTTTGATTTCAATAGAAAAGGTCGGATTTTATTTTAAGTCTGACCTTTTCACTTTTATATGAGTCCCATTCTTATCATACCCAATGAGTGCAGACAACATCTTATTATACGTCAGATTCATTTCAATTAATCAATCCTTCGCAGCCTTATCCTATCAGGCTTCTAATCTTACTTTTCCTATTGCATATAAACACTAATAGCATAAATGTTTGTCCCACCAATACAAACTACATTACTAGTGTCATCTGTGAAAATATCAGTGTTATTTGTGGTTAAAAAAATGGCTCAATGCATCCATCCTCTTATACTAATGCAAGGATGCTCCCTATATTTTAGTATTGTAGAGCTGCTTTTTATTCCGGTCTGCAGAAAGTATTTTCAGCATCAGGTATAAGTACATATGGCATAAGCATACAATCGCCACCCCATTTGACATAATAAAACAATATTCATATTAAAGGGACATTTTTTATGTGAAAGAATTTTAACTTAAAATTTATCATAAATATCAAATTTACATTGAAATATTTCACATAAAGAAGGATATAAATGTTGTTTTTTAAGTACGAAAACATCCCGCATCTATTTGTTAATCAGCGTTTGAGGAGTTTGGCAAGCATTTTGCAAAATAATGAAGCAAATAGTAAAATTAAAAAATAAAATTATGAAGAAGTTATTTTTAGGACTGGCATTAACAGCCGGGACATTGGCTTTTGCTCAAGAAACACAACCTGTAAATACTGTAAGCACAACCTCTCCACTTAAAGCAGACGTTCAGCCTATTAGATTTGGTATCAAAGCAGGTGGAAACTCAGCTTATTACAGTCAGCAAAGTTTTGGTTTCAACAGCCAAAAATTAGGATTCCATGCAGGTGCTTTCGTTAATATTCCAATCTCTAAGCAATTCAGCTTCCAACCAGAGGTATTGTACAACCAAATGGGTGCAAGAGATGTAGCTTATTCAACAGAAAATACTGTGGGATCAACAACTATTAAAACGAAGGGACAGGATAAACTAACAATGAATTATATTTCAGTTCCATTAATGGTTCAAATGAGACCAATGGATAAGTTTTATATTGAAGCTGGACCAGAATTCAGTTATTTCATCAATGGAAAAAATAAAGGTGAATCTACGATTTCAAGCACTACAGGAGGTGTTACTACCACTAAGACAGAAACTCACTCTGAAGATGTAAATAAAGACCAAATTAACAAATTCAACTTTGGATTAGGTCTTGGTCTAGGATATGATATTACGTCTAATATCGGTATCAATGCAAGATATGTAAATAGCTTGACTAAAATTGATAAAAGCAGACCGGCTGCTGAAAACAACAACAGAGTTTTCCAGTTAGGGGTGAACTATAAATTTTAATTAAAAAACAACCAATTTTTTAACTCCCAGATGCAGTTTTCTGCATTGTAAAAATGGCCGGAATTTTTTCCGGCCATTTCTATTTCTATTATATAAACAAAAGGAAGTACTATTCAAATATCCGTGGATCATCACTGATCACTCCGTCTATTCCCATACCCTTCAGCTCCTTTAGTCTTTCTTTGGTATTAACAGTCCATGGGATTACCTTCATGCCCAGTGCATGACATTCTTTGACTAATTCAGCAGTGACAAGACTCTGATCAGGGCTGTAAATGGTAGGGGTAAAGCTTAAAAACTTCATATCTCCAGCTACACCACTCAAATGATTAGGATATAGTCTGAATTTCTCTACAGGTACATTTTTGAAATAATACCTTTGCTGTTCCAGCTTTTTGTCATCCACTTTTTCTACCAGTAAAGCAGTCATTATTTTAGGATATTCCTTATGAAGGATTTCCAGTGTTCGGGGATCAAAAGACTGGATAATAACCCTATCCTGGATGTTTTTCTCTACAATAATCTTCATCATCAGTTCTACAAATTCTTTTGGTTCCGGATGAAAGATATGATCTGAGAAAGGGCGTGTTTTAGTTTCTATATTGTAAAAAGGTAAAGGTCTTTTCAGCTCACGGGCATAGCTTTCACATGCATCTATAACCTCTGAGAAAAGAGGTTTCTGAGCCTTCATTTTCTTCTGATCAGGATAATTGTTCAGTTTTTTCAAGCCTATATCAAATGTTTGAATCTTTGCATAAGGCATCTCATAAATTTTATAATAAAAGCCGGAGTCTTTCGGGATATAGGTTCCATCAGGTTTTGTAACCAATTCAGGAGAAAGAAAAGCATCATGGGAAAGAATTACTTTTTTATCCTTTGTGATGGCTAAATCCATTTCCAGCGTGGTAACATTCATTTGTAAAGCATTTTTCATGGCCGGGATGGTATTTTCCGGAAATAGTGATTTCCCTCCACGGTGTGCCTGCTTATCAAAAGACTGGGCGTAATACAGCTGAGTCATTGCGAGAAAAATCCCTGTAAAAAATGTGCTTTTCATATCTTCAAACTTTAATCCAACAAAATTAAAACTTGCTTATAAAGAATATGATACAGGAATATTAAGCTTTTGCTACATTTATATCAATAAAAAGGGCCAGGTAATGATACCTGACCCTTCTATTTTTATTGTCGATACAATTAATTGAATAATTCTACCTCCTCTCCTTTTCCTACCGGATATTCTTCTGTAAAACATCCAAAGCAGTGGTTAGAAGATCCTAAAATTTCTTTCAGGTTTTCGGTACTTAAAAATTCTAAAGAATCTACTCCTAAATAATTTTTAAGTTCTTCCGTAGTCATATTAGCAGAAATTAAATCATCCTTTGAAGGGGTATCAATTCCTAAATAACATGGTGCAATAATAGGAGGAGAAACACTTCTGAAATGAATCTCTTTTACACCTGCATCTTTCAGGATTTTAACCAACCTTTTAGAGGTTGTCCCACGAACGATAGAGTCATCAATAATAACAACCCTTTTATCTTTAATTTCAGAAATAATCGGGTTTAGTTTCAGGTTAACCACTCTTTCTCTCATTTCCTGAGTAGGAACGATAAAACTTCTTCCAATATATCTGTTTTTGATCAATACAGGACGGAAAGGTATTCCTGAAGCCTTTGAGAACCCAATAGCAGCTGGTACTCCGGAATCCGGAACACCAATCACAATATCAGCATCTACAGGAGCCTGTTCCCAGATTTTCTCCCCGGATTTCTCTCTGATTTCGTAAACATTGATATTTTCTAACGTAGAATCGGGTCTCGCAAAATAAATATATTCAAAAGAACATATCCTTTGTTTTCCTTTAGCCTCATCCATCATATAAGAATGAAGTTTTCCAGGTTCGTTTTCATTGGTATAGATAATTTCTCCCGGAAGAATATCACGAACATATTGAGCTCCCACTGCATCTAATGCTACAGATTCTGAAGCCACAACATAAGATCTCTCGTCAATAGCTCCTAAAACCAATGGACGGATACCGTTGAAATCTCTGAATGCAAAGAATTTATTTCTGGTCATCCCTACCACAGAATAGGCTCCTTTGATCTTCTCCATCGTAGCTTTTATTGCGCCACGAAGTCCCAAATCAAGGTTTTTCTGGATCAGTCTCAAAATCACTTCAGAATCTGAAGTAGCTCTGAAAACCACCCCTTCAGCCTCCAGTTCATTTTTCAATTCTCTGGCATTGGTAAGGTTCCCGTTGTGTGCTATAGAAAGTATAATCTGGTCATATTCGTTTTTTGCGAAAAATGGCTGAAAATTATATTTCTTTTTATCTCCTGCTGTCGTATAACGGGTATGTCCGATTGCAGAATTTCCCATAAAAGCTTCAGGTTCCTGAATGTCTTTATAAACGTCCAAAACCAAGCCTTCATCCTTCATATTGGTAATCTTTCCATCTTTAAGAACGGAAATACCACAAGCTTCCTGGCCTCTGTGCTGTAAAGCAAAAAGCCCGAACTGTGAAAGAGAAAATGTATCCAGATCAGTATCTGAATACATTCCAAAGATACCGCACTCCTCATTGGGAGCATCCAGTCTTTCTTCTTCCTGTGTTCTGAAAAGATTTCTACCGTAGGTTTGGTCTTTAAACTGTTTTAAATATTCACTTTTATGAATGTCTAAACTTTTCATTTCTATTTTTTCTAATTGTAGATCTTAGAAGTCAGATTTCAGATTGTAGACTAAAAGCTAACTTCAGTGTTGATTTTGTTTTAACTAACAAATATTCCAATGCTAAAAATCTAGCATCTGAGGTCTAACATCTGAAATCTTACTTCGCCAGTAAATTTTTCAATCTGTTATAGATCTCCACATAAGCTTCAGTAACTTCTCCCAAGTCTCTTCTGAATCTGTCTTTATCCAATTTCTTCATCGTGTCTTTATCCCAAAGTCTGCATGTATCAGGAGAGATTTCGTCCGCTAAGATAATCTCACCGTCTGAAGTTTTACCCAATTCGATTTTGAAATCAACAAGGATGATATTTATTTTGTCAAACAGGTCAATCAGGATTTCGTTGATATCTGAAGTAAGTTCATACATCTCGTCAAGCTCCTCATAAGTAGCTGCACCTAAGAAAACAGCGTGGTGATCATTGATAAGCGGATCTCCTAACTCGTCTTTTTTGTAGCAAATATCAAAAATTGTTACCGGAGACTTGATTCCTTCTTCCACTCCTAATCTCTGTGCCATACTTCCTGCAGAGTAGTTTCTTACTACCATTTCCAATGGAATAATAGACACTTTTCTTACTAATTGCTCTCTTTCGTCTAATTGTTTGATGAAATGAGTTTTAATCCCTTTTTCATTTAAATATTCAAAGATAAGGGTTGTGATGGCATTGTTCATCTCCCCTTTCAGGTCAACCTGGCCTTTCTTTTGAGCGTTAAATGCTGTAGCATCGTCTTTAAAACGCACTACTACTTCTTCAGGATTATCAGTAGCAAATACTTGTTTCGCTTTACCCTCGTACAACATTTCTTTCTTTTGACTCATAATTTTACTTTCTAAATTGTAGTTAGATTTATTGATTTATTTAATTATTATTCCTGTTAAGACAGCCAGTCCAAAACTTAAGAGTGTACCTATAAGTACATACTCTGTCAGTTTTCTCTGTTTTGCCTGTGCAAGATCACTGAATCTGAAAACAGACTTGGCAGCGACCATGAAGCCCACACCTTCCCAGTGATTCACCATAATAAAAGTGAAAACCAGCAGGCGTTCTAAAATTCCGATATATTTTCCGGCACTTGATAAAGATTCGGTTTGTATAGCATTCTGTGCATCAGGAACAGGAGTCCATGATGATAATAGTATTTTAATAAAAATAGAAGCTGGGGTTGTTAAGAACAGAGCCGCCATAATGATTTTTAAAAACTCCTGGTTTCCTAAAAAGCTGAAATCAAATTCCCGGAAATAAAAAGAAGCTCCTGCAATCACTATAATATGCAGCAACTGGTCTATGAAAAACCACGTTTTCTTTGTTTTAATTGTTTGAAAGCTCAGTTTTGCGGCATCAATTATGAAATGAGATCCCCCAATCAGAAGGGCTACCCACCAAAGTTGTAAATCCCAAAGAAAAACAAAGCTTAAAACAGTGTGAATCAAAACATGGAAGTATAAAAACTTACTTTTTAGTTTATAGTTTTCCTTATCTGCAACCCATGAATCTGGCTGAAGAACAAAATCTCCGAGTAGATGTGCCAATATGAGTTTTATAAAGATCATGCTATAGTTCTGAGATTTTCTTTCTGAAATACTGGTTCGTTTCAACAATAAGCTCATAATTGGCTCGTTTCAGTCTCTGGCTCACCGAAGACTGTGAAATAGCAAACTTCCTGGCAAGATCTTCCTGGGTAATATCCTGGTTCATGATCATTTCGTGGATGATCTCTGAGGTAGCCATAGTCCAGTTATCAAAATCTTTTGACGACCATTTTAACAGAATATTCAGGTCTCTGTCTACAGAATCATTGGAAGTTTTAATGGCAACGGTATGGCCGTCACTCTTCAGATCATTGAGCAGTCTTCCGGAATTTACGTAAGCTGTACCATTAGATTCAGTGATTTTCTCAGACGAGAAACTCTCTTCACCAATCCCTATGGCCATTCTTACATCTAAATTTTCCTGACTTTTAATAATAGATTTTATGGCTAGAAAATGCCAGAAAACGTCATCGATATTACACTTAAATTGAAATTCATCACCTCTGTAGATTTCCCATACTTGAGGAGCGCTTCCCCAATTGTCGAGAAGATTCTTAAGCTTGGTAATCCAAACTTCGGTATCCGCATGCTGTGAATTTATAATATCTCCGGTAATGACCGCTATCATACTGCAAATATAAGCATAATTACTTATAAATAAAAAATATAAGCAGAAACACTTATAGATATTGATTATTAGTGAATCTGCTTATATCAATTATATAGTAAACATAAGGTTTTTAACGTTTTAAGCCGTAGTAAAAAAATACGAAAACGAAAAAAATCTTTTACATTAAAATTTTTCTTGCGGTTTATTTTTTAATAAATTGGTGCACCTGCTCGTCAAGTCTCAGGAAATAAGAACCTGTTGGAAGAGTCTGTACGGAGATGTTCTTCTTACTTCTGAAGGGGTCTTTCTCCGTGTAGATTACTTTTCCGGAAAGATCTATAATCTGAGCCGTTTTTACCGCTTCCGTTTCACCGCTTACAAAAAGGTTGTCATGTACCGGGTTCGGATATATGATAAACTTTTTATTTACCGTGATAAGTTCTGTGGTTGATAATGTACCTCCTAAATTCTGGCAGTAATCAATCGGGTAAGAATCCCATTCACTTATATTAAATGTATTTGTTGGCTGATTGGCGGAAGCTTTTCTGTATAAAGAAACATCTTTTAGTACTGAAGAGTTATTCTGTCCTACAACGCCCAATGCATCTACTGTGGAAAATTTATATCTCAGCTCAATATAATTATATCCATAAAAAGTCATCTGAGGAGCAGCCGTTACAAGTTTCGCCTGTTCTTTTGTATAGCAGGAAAAAGTGGCTGAAGGATTCAAAACAACAAATGTCTCATTATCCTGAACAGTCCCTTCCATTTCAAAAGGAGCTGGAAAATACAGGTTATTACCGCTTCCTTGAAGCTGAATAGATAATCTGTAATCACTTAAATTCACGGGATGTCCGGTTTTATTGGTGATTTCAAGAGCTTTATTACCATTCGTTGATCCTTCAATATATTTTGAAACAAAAAGATCTTTAGCATAAGAATCGGAAGCCAGGGTGGTTACAGAAACAACATTAGTATCCGGAGAAATAAGATAACCGCTATCATATGCTTTTACCGTATAGTTATAAGCAGTAGAAGGTGTAAGATGATCGATGATGACCGATGTCCCTTTTGTGGCAGCCACCAAGGTACCGTTTTGATATACTTTATAGCCAAGTACATCCGCATCAGGACTGGGTGACCAGCTTAAATTTACAAAATAGGCACTCGTTTGTGTAGTTGTTAAGTTGGATGGCGCCTGAGGAGCTACAGCGTCCGGCGTTTGATTCCAGATTACATTCACCCAACCAGGATTATCTATAAACGGATTTCTGTTTTTCTGAATAGCATATACCGCATTATTTCGGTCAATTTCCCTTTGCGATACAGGATCCTGCTGATTCCATTGTTGAAGCATAGCCATATAAGCCGGCTCAAACGCCCTCTCTTCCGTACCGTCAAGTGCATTAGCGTCCGAAGCAGGATTAGCATTGGTATTGTATTTAAAAGTTCCCAGCTTTCCTTCATACCTTACAGCAAAATACAATAAAGACCTGGCCACATCTCCTTTAAACTCGTCAATAGGTTCGTACACATAGCCTGTATAAGGCAGATTAGGAATGACACTTCGTCCGATTTTAGAAGTATTTGTGAATGTATAAGGTATATTAGCCGGTACTGTGGTAGAAATCCCATAAGGATAATTACTTCTTAACTGATTAATTTTCGCATCGGTTGGGATTACATAGAATAAATCAGAATACATTGGATAATTACTGTTAAATGTACTCTGAGGCATCATATGCTCTCTATTATACCCCATTCCTTCTGCCCCGGACGATGCGATCAGCTGACCGGATGTATATTCATAGGCATCGGGCCCGGATGGAATCTCCGAATAAATATCCAATAGATAAGTAGTATTCGTAGCATCATGGTCATAATATTTATCAAGATCAGTCTGATTATAGTATCCGGAAAG
Source organism: Chryseobacterium sp. KMC2 (assembly GCF_016756935.1). Classification (NCBI taxonomy): domain Bacteria; kingdom Pseudomonadati; phylum Bacteroidota; class Flavobacteriia; order Flavobacteriales; family Weeksellaceae; genus Chryseobacterium; species Chryseobacterium sp. KMC2. Next base: position 43,785 of record NZ_JAESIT010000006.1, on the reverse strand, counting down.
GTCACCATAATGCCAGCTGATATTCTTTTCAGAAATTATATCATGGAGCTTTGATTTCAGAGCATAGCCCGTTAATCCGGACGTTCCGTTGTAATATCCAGCAGGGGCTTGTGCAGAAATATAAGAGGAAATTAAAATAATAGGAAGTAGAAGTTTTTTCATACCATAAAAATTGGGAAGCTAAAATAGCAAAATAAAATACGTAAAAGATTCAATATTTTATTACGAAAATATTAATTTTTAAAACATAAAAAATTGAAAATTAAAAGATTGAGGCTAAAGCAGCATGACTAAAATAATTTCTTTGGCTTTCCGTCAATTTATTTATCTTTGGGAACTAACTATTATCTATATGAATACAGAGACTATTGACAACATCAAAATGATAGCGGAGACAGCTAGAGAATTTGCAGAGAAGAATATCCGACCGAATATTATGGAGTGGGATGAAAGCCAAACATTCCCTAAAGACTTATTCCACCAACTTGGAGAAATGGGATTTATGGGGGTTGTAGTTCCTGAGCAGTACGGCGGTTCCGGTTTGGGTTATCATGAGTATGTTACTATTCTGGATGAAATTTCCCAGGTAGATCCATCGATTGGTCTTTCTGTAGCAGCGCACAACTCTCTTTGTACCAACCATATTTACGAATTTGGAAATGAAGAGCAAAGACATAAATGGCTTCCTCAGTTAGCTTCCGGAAAGGTAATCGGAGCTTGGGGATTAACAGAACATAACACAGGTTCAGATTCAGGAGGTATGTCTACTACAGCTGTAAAAGACGGTGATGAGTGGATTATCAGTGGAGCAAAAAACTTTATTACCCACGCTATTTCAGGAGATATTGCTGTGGTAATGACAAGAACAGGTGAAAAAGGAGCTAAAAACAATTCTACAGCTTTTGTGTTAGAAAAAGGTATGCCTGGTTTTAGTTCCGGAAAAAAAGAAAATAAATTAGGGATGCGTGCATCTGAAACTGCAGAACTCATTTTTGATAACGTACGTGTACCGGATTCTCACCGTTTAGGCGAAGTAGGTGAAGGTTTCAAACAGGCTATGAAAATTTTGGATGGAGGTAGAATTTCTATTGCCGCTCTAAGTTTAGGTACAGCAAGAGGAGCTTATAAAGCTGCTTTAAAATATGCTAAAGAAAGACACCAATTCGGAAAACCGATTTCAGATTTCCAGGCAGTGAACTTTATGCTTGCTGATATGGCTACAGAAATTGATGCTGCTGAACTTCTTATCCAAAGAGCATCTACTCTTAAAAATGCTAAACAGAAAATGACCAAAGAAGGCGCTATGGCAAAGCTGTATGCTTCTGAGGCATGTGTAAGAATTTCTAACAATGCCGTTCAGATCTTCGGAGGGTACGGATATACCAAAGACTTCCCTGTTGAAAAGTTCTATAGAGATTCAAAGCTTTGTACTATAGGTGAAGGGACTTCTGAAATCCAGAGACTGGTTATCGGAAGAGATATTACAAGATAATTTTAAAACACGCAATACAAATGATTAAACAGGCACTTTTAGGTGAGTTTCTGCATGAAGCTGAAAACACCAGAAAAATTTTAAAAGCAATTCCTGACAGCGCTTTAGACTGGAAACCGTCTGAAAAAAACTGGACAACCGGCCAGCTAGCCTCACATATTGCAGAAGTCTATAACTGGTACCCCTCTACTTTCAATCAGGATACGTTTGATATGGGCAAGTATGAGTATGACAAAGGGGATATTTCCAAAGCTGAAAATATTCTCGCAAAATTTGAAGAAAATGTTGCTAAAGCACAAAAAGTATTGGAAGATTCTGACGAAAGCACCTATTTCAACGAATGGAAAATGGAAATGAACGGAAATGTTCTCTTTCCTCCTTCACCGAGAATCCAGGTAGTTAGAGGCTTTTTGTATAATCATTTATACCACCACAGAGGTGAGCTCGTTGTTTATTTAAGATCAACAGGTAATAAAGTTCCCGGACTTTACGGGCCTACCGCTGATGATAAAATGTAATTAAAACTTAATTTTATTATTATAATTAAAACGACATGCACAATTATGCATGTCGTTTTTCTTTATTTACACCCTATTGACGAATCATTTCAAACATATTCAATGTATTGCATAATATATTGAACAGATATTCTAAATTTTTCATAAAAATTTTTGTTTTTCGTAATATAATTTTTATTAGCTTTGATATTCCACAATTAAAATTAATATTTAATATGAAAAAACAATTAACACTGATTGGAATGCTTCTCATCACGGGTGTTTCTTTCGCACAGACAGATCGTCTTTGGTCTGAGGGTTCAAGAAAAAGTGCATCTGAAATCTTTGAAAACAAATCCAGCATCAACAACCCAAAAGTTTACAGCCTGGATATCAATGGATTAAAGAATGCTCTTGCAAAAGCACCTAAAAGACTGGCTGTCGGCGAAAAATCAGAACTCATTATTTCTTTTCCGAATTCTGAAGGGAAAATGGAAAATTTTAAAGTGAGGGAAAATTCCAATTTTGCACCTGAGCTTGCTGCAAAATATCCGGATATTAAGTCTTACGTAGGAGAAGGACTTGGTGATTCTACTTCAACAGTCTATTTCAGCATCTCTCCGCTCGGGTTATCTTCAATGGAAGTGTATGGTGATAAATCTGCTGTATTCATTGAGCCTTACTCTAAAGACCTTTCCACTTATGTTGTGTATAGAAAATCTGACAAAAAAGATGATCTTAGCAAATTCGAATGTTCAGTCATAGATGTAGCACAAAAAGGCGCTGCCAATGCAGGCCTTGCGGCAAGACCTAATGCCGATGACGCTAAATTAAGAACATTCAGGCTGGCATTATCCTGTACAGGTGAATACACTACGTATTTCGGAGGGACAAAAGCTCAGGCCATAGCCGCCATGAACAACACAATGACCCGTGTAAATGGGGTCTTTGAAAAAGATTTCGCAGCAAGAATGGTCTTAATTGCCAATAACGATGCTGTAGTATACACCAATGCTTCTACCGATCCTTATTCTGCAGCTTCAGGAATGAGCAGCTGGAATTCTCAATTACAAAACACTCTGACTTCTGTAATTGGTGAAGCCAATTATGACGTCGGACACCTGTTTGGAGCTTCAGGAGGTGGAGGAAACGCAGGTTGTATCGGCTGTATCTGCGTTAACGGCTCCAAAGGAAGCGGTTATACTTCTCCGGCAGATGCTATTCCTTCAGGAGACAATTTTGACATCGACTATGTAGCCCATGAACTAGGTCATCAATTCGGTGGAAATCATACATTCTCCATGAGCAACGAAGGGACAGGAGCCAATATGGAACCTGGATCAGGATCAACGATCATGGGATATGCAGGAATCACAAGCCAGGACATCCAGCCGCATTCCGATGCTTTCTTCCATGCCATAAGCATTCAGCAGATCACCAATAATATTAAAGCTAAAACCTGCTCTGTAAACACAAGCACTGGAAACTCAATTCCTACCGCTAATGCAGGACTGGATTATACCATTCCAAAAGGAACTCCTTTTGTGCTTACAGGAACCAGTACTGATGCTGACGGAGATGCTTTAACTTATATCTGGGAACAGATGGATAACGCTTCCTCTTCCCAAACCGGAGCAAGCTCTGCGGCCAGTGCTACAAAAGCATCAGGTCCTAACTTCAGATCATGGGCACCTACAACAGCGCCTGTGAGATATTTCCCAAGAATGGCTTCTATCTTAACAGGAGCAACCACCACAGCAGGTTCAGAAATTACTGTTGAAGCCCTTTCTTCAGTAGCCAGAACATTAAACTTCAGATTTACAGCCCGTGACAACAGAGCCGGAGGTTCCGGAAACAATTCCGACGACGCTGTAATCACCGTTAACAGTACGGCTGGACCATTTGCAGTAACTTCACAAAACTCAGCAACTACTTACACCGGTGGCAGCTCTCAGACCATAACATGGGATGTTGCAGGAACTACTGCAAACGGTGTCAATACCGCAAATGTAGATATCCTTTGGTCAACCAATAGCGGAACTACCTGGACTACCCTATTGGCAGGAACTCCTAACGACGGCTCTCAGGCTGTAACGATTCCTAATGCATCTACCAGCACAGGAAGAATTATGGTAAAAGGTGCTAATCATATTTTCTTTGATGTAAACAATGCAAACATCACAGTAAATGCAGGTTCAGGAACTCCTGATACTGTAGCTCCTACTGCACCTACCCTTGCTGCTTCAGGAACTACTTCCACCACCACTAACCTTTCATGGTCCGGTGCTACAGATAACGTAGGCGTTACAGGCTATGATGTATATCAAGGTGCTTCATTGATCGGTTCTTCTGCTTCTACAACCTATACCGTAACAGGATTAACACCATCCACAACATATTCTTTCTCTGTGAAAGCTAAAGATGCAGCAGGAAACGCATCTGTTTCAAGCAATACGGTAAGTGTTACGACACTGGGAGGCGGAACAGTTACTTACTGCTCTTCTTCTGCATCCAATACAGCTGATGAAAGAATCGGTAATGTAAAATTCGGAACGATTAACAATACTTCTACAGGAACTGCCGGTTATGAAAACTTCACTTCAGTTTCTACCAATGTTACAAGAGGAAGTGCTTATACTATTTCTGTAACTCCGGTTTGGACTTCTACAGTATACAGCGAAGCTTATGCGGTTTATATCGACTACAACGGAGACGGAGACTTTACAGACAGCGGAGAATTAGCATGGTCTAAAACAGGTTCTACGACAACTCCTGTTACCGGATCTATTACTATTCCTGCAACAGCTACTCTAGGATCAACAAGAATGAGAGTAATGATGAAATACAGCTCTATTCCTACTTCATCTTGTGAAGCTTACACGTATGGACAGGTTGAAGACTATACATTGAATATTGTTTCTTCCGGAAAAGGAGAACTATCCAATACAAAAGATCTGATCACAGACATCAAACTTTACCCTAACCCTGTAAGAGACATCCTATATGTTTCTAATACAGCATCTGAAGATTATAAAATCTTTGATATGGGAGGAAAATTAGTTGATTCCGGAAAACTTCAAAGAGGTTCTGTAAATGTAGGCAACCTTATCAAAGGTGCATATACCATCCAGGTTGGAGAATCATCAAAACGATTTATTAAAAATTAGTAATTATTAAAATTAAATTAATGTGAAAAACTGTTCTGTATAGAACAGTTTTTCTTTTTCCTTCTATTATATTAAATATTTTTCATTTAATCACAATTTATATTATCAATAATCGAAATATTCTATAGTAATATTAAATTTTAAACAAAGATTTTTTCATTAGATTTGGGATAACATAAATACAATTACACTTTTATATGAAAAAACAATTATTGATGATGGGAATGCTTGTACTATCAGGTTTTTCCTTCGCACAGACAGATCGTCTATGGACTCAGGGGTCAGAAAAAACCTCTTCACCAGTTTTCGAAAACATGATGAATATCGAGAGTCCGAAAATTTACCACTTAAATATCAATGGATTAAAAAATGCCCTGGTAAACACTCCTAAAAGATTGGCAGCAGGCGAAAAATCTCAGATCATTATTTCTTTCCCAGATGCAGAAGGAAAGATGGAAAAGTTTAAGGTAACAGAAAATTCGAACTTTGAACCAGAACTAGCAGCAAAATACCCGGATATTAAATCATATATCGGAGAAGGAATAGAAAACCCCGCTTCAACGGTTTATTTTAGCATCTCTTCTTTAGGGCTTTCTTCTATGGAAATTTACGGAGATAAATCCGCCACTTTCATAGAACCCTATACTAAAGATTTATCTTCCTATGTGATCTATAAGAAGTCTGACAGAAAAAACTTAAGTAAATTTGAATGTACTGTATTGGATGCAGCGCAGAAAGGTACTTCTACAGCTATTGCCGCCAGGAATGCTAATGACTCCACACTGAGAACATTTAGACTGGCGTTATCCTGCACAGGAGAATACACTTCCTATTTCGGAGGAACAAAAGCACAAGCCTTAGCGGCGATGAACAATACCATGACCCGTGTAAACGGTGTTTTTGAGAAAGATTTTGCCGCAAGAATGGTTATTATTGCTAATAATGATACTATTATTTACACCGATGCTTCTACAGATCCTTATTCGGCTCCAAGCGTAGGAACAGCTTTAAGCAATGCTAATAATACAAAAGGCTGGAATCTACAACTGCAAAATACACTGACAAATGTTATAGGAAATGCAGGCTATGACATTGGGCATTTATTTGGCGACTCAGGAGGTGGAGGTAATGCAGGCTGTATTGGCTGTATTTGTGTAAACGATACATCATCTACTACTGATAAAAATAAAGGGAGTGGCTATACCTCCCCAAATGGCACCCCACCATCTGGAGATGCTTTTGATATTGATTTTGTAGCTCATGAAATGGGACATCAATTCGGCGGGAATCATACTTATTCGTATGTAAATGAAGGCACCTTGGTTAATATGGAACCAGGATCAGGGTCTACCATTATGGGGTACGCAGGAATCACCAACCAGAATGTCCAAATGAATTCTGATGCTTTTTTCCATGCTATAAGTATTGAACAGATTACCAATAATATTAAGGCAAAAACCTGCTCTGTCAATACACCTACAGGAAATTCAATTCCCACCGCCAATGCAGGATTGGATTATACCATTCCTAAAAGCACACCGTTTATGCTGACCGGATCAGGAACTGATGCAGATGGAGATTCCCTTACTTATATCTGGGAGCAGATGGATAATGCTTCATCTACTCAAACGGGAGCTAACTCAGCTGCAACAGCTACAAAAACTTCAGGACCTACATTCAGATCCTGGACGCCAACAGCGTCACCGCTAAGATATTTCCCTAAAATGTCTTCAATTTTAGCTGGATCTACTACCACTGCAGGTTCTGAAATTAATGTAGAAGCATTATCTTCTGTTGCCCGAGCATTAAATTTCAGATTTACCGTTCGCGATAACAGAGCCGGAGGAGCCGGAAATAGCTCCGATGATGCAAAGATCACAGTGAATACTAGTGCAGGCCCCTTCAATATTACTTCACAAAATACTGTGGTTTCGTATGCCGGAGGGAGTACACAAACCATTACCTGGAATGTGGCAGGAACTACCGGCAATGGTGTAAACACCGCCAATGTAGATATTCTTTGGTCAACCGACAACGGAAATACCTGGACTACCCTATTGGCAGGAACTCCCAATGACGGTTCGCAGGCTGTGACGATTCCTAATGCTTCTACTACATCAGGAAGAATTATGGTAAAAGGAACCAATCATATTTTCTTTGATGTGAATAATGCTAATATTTCGGTAACTGCTACGACTGCAAAATCCGTGACTGAAGCTCCAAAAGAAACATCAGCAGATATGAAACTATATCCGAATCCTGTGAAAGATGTTCTAACGATTTCAAATACGAATACCGAAGAATATAAAGTCTTTGATATGTCCGGAAAACTGATACATTCAGGAACACTTCAAAGAGGTACTGCCAATGTAAGTAACCTTATAAAAGGAGCCTATATGATTCAGATAGGAGAAACAACAAAACGATTCATTAAGGATTAATCACCTTAATTTTAAAATTAAACGATGGGAAGACTGCTCTTTTACAGAGCAGTCTTTTTTATATTCAATTTCAAATACAGATCTCAAAATCTGTCATTTAAGTAAAATATTATTCAATAATATATTTATCAATGCATTTAATTTACATATAATTAATTTTTATTAAATAAAATAAGCAATATTCAGGTTTTTTAATTTAAATTTATCACTCAATATTCTTTATTATTGTACCGTTTGCCCAACCCGTATTTGAGGGAGCCGAAAAATCGCTTCACCGATTGCTCATAGTGCTTCTTTTGATGCCTTTTCTTTGATGGGAACTGATTATCATGTCTTTAAAAGCCAGTCTCAACAGCCATTATTGTTCATGAAAATATCCTTAAAAAATGGATTCTACCAACACATTCAAACAGGCATTTTTATCTAAGCAGCACTGTACAGTCCCGATAATACTTTATAAAATTTTACATAATTAAAATTATTTATATGAAACATTTATTTAAGTACATCTTTCTTTTATCATTCACTTTTTTTTCAGTTGCCTGTAGTTCAGACAATGATGAAGAAATAGACACCAATCCCGTTAAAATTGTATTCTACAAAAATGCTGATGATTTTGCATTAACCTACGACGCTTCGGGAACCGTAAATCAAAACATGAGAAACCAGGCATTTGATCTGTACAAACAGGGGAAGTGGACTGAACTGGAAGCTCTTTTTAAAGCCAATAATCTGAACGGAGGATGGCCGCCTGCTAACGGTGGTTATAATATTGTTGATGATGTTCCCATTGTTGCAGGACAAAAATTTGACCGATACAGCGGTGCTGTTGGAAATTATGATGGAACGGGAATTCCTACTTTAGGAGGCAGTTTTACAAGTCCTATCATCAATGGATATGTATATACTTTTACCCAAAGAGCATTAAACCAACCAGAAAACAAATATGATTTCTATTATGAAATAGATGTTTTGAATAATTTACTATCTTTCAAATCCCAAACAGCAGATATTATTCCCTGGTTTAATCAGGCTGGCAATGGAAAACAAACCATGTGGAAAATTCCCATTGACATCGCCACAGGATATCCAAAAACATGGAATAAATTAGCTGAAGAGGGATATATAAAAGTAACTATTAAAAAAAGTCCAAGCGGGAAATACAATAACCTGGCGGGTACCGTTATCCAGTAATAAATAAATTCAGATGTATTCAATATCAAAGAAAATAAGTATTGGTAAAAAAGCTCTTGTTCAAAAGGATTTTTTCACAAATAATGAAACAGTTCCTTCTGCGGTTGTAAAATTCATATGCTGTGAATGCAACCATGAAAATACAGTGGAAATTATCCCTTACCAATCAGGATTTCCCATTCTTCAAATGTATCATGAAGAACCTGTATTATCCAGAAATGAATTATTAAAAAATGGAATGTTAAAGGAAACCGTACCCGGAATGCAACATTTCGGCCCTTTAACGGTCAACAATCTGCCAACCCTATATTTTGGAACCAGCTGCCGAACCTGCTATTCGAAATACCTCTGTGTATTTGGTTATGGTGAAAAACAACCTGGATTAACAATTTTAGATATCTCAGGAATCTGGAAATATGAAGAGTTAAAATAATGTATCTGAATACAACCAATGAATTTTCAGCTATAATCCACAACTAAAATTGTGGATTTTTTATGGTTACTAGTTTGATGGCTGTCAGTTTAGTAAGATAAAATTTTCCGCATATATCTTCAGTCTGTAGAGAATAGAATACGGTTCTTCTTTCCCCTTCATTAACACATTTTACGCTGTACATTTTACGCTGTACATTTTACAATTTCCAAATCGTTTTCTATCTTTGTCGTAAATAAAAAAATTCATGGATAAAATTGATAGTCTGAACCAAGTAGCAGAATTCCATACTACTTTCAAAGCCCCTATTTTAGATACCCCACAAATCCCTTCTCCGGAAAGATGCAACCTTAGAGTAGAACTTCTTCAGGAAGAATTAAATGAGCTGAAACAAGCAATTGCAGACAACGACCTTGTGGAAATTGCAGATGCACTTTGTGATCTTCAGTATGTTTTAAGTGGTGCCGTGCTTGAATTTGGACTTGGCAACAAATTTGTAGAGCTATTCAACGAAGTTCAGCGTTCCAATATGTCTAAAGCTTGCGATAATGAAGAACAGGCAAAGGAAACTGTTGAGTTTTATAAAGAAAAGGAAGTAGAATCTTTTTATGAAAAATCTGGAGAGAAATTCAATGTTTACAGACAGGCTGATCATAAAGTATTAAAAAACAAATACTACTCTCCTGCTGATTTAAAATCAATCATTGAGAAATAACATATGAAAAAATTTATTACTAACATTGTTGCCTTTTCAAGCATCTTTCTAGCTGCCCAGCAATTCAGCGCTCAAAAAGTAGTGGTCAACCGTGAGGTTGAAACTCAGAATGACGGGAAAATGCTTTTGGGACATCAGCTGAAAGAACAATTCCTGAAAGCTCCTTATGCCGACTGGTACGTAAAGGAACATGATGAATATTCTCTTGATCCCAAAGCCATCAGTGAACTTAAAAAGGAAAGACTGGGTTCTTGTGACATTATTGTTTTTATGGGAACATGGTGTGAAGACAGCCACAGAGACATCCCAAGACTGATGAAAATATTGGAGGAAGTAAGTTTCCCGGACAGCAAGCTGACCATTATAGCGGTAAACCGTAAAAAAGAATCTCCTACAGGGGACGAAAGTCTTTACAATATCCAGAAAGTTCCGACCATCATCCTTAAGAAATATGGGAAAGAAATAGGAAGAATCGTAGAAATGCCTACTTCGGGATATATTGAAAGGGATTTAGCAGAGATTTTGAAAAAGAATGACACATCTGTAATCAAAGAAATTTTTAAATAGATTTGAGAAATTATAAAACAATTTTATCATTTGTAGCAGGCGCAGGGGCTATGGTGCTTCTGTTTTTCGGGCTTAAGTCCTGTCTGAATCTTACTAATAAAACGGAGAAGTCGGATTATTATATCCTGACCAACCAGATTTCCAAGATGAATAAGATGGTGGTCATGGAACAGAATACTTCCAGTATGCAGAAGACCAAAATGGGTTATGAAGTATTCGGAAAAGAAGTTTCAAATAACAGCATCATTACCTATACCAAAACCACAGCACAGGTTTCTTATGATCTTAATAAGATGAAGATTGAGGTAGATTCCATTAACAAAAAACTGGTAATCACCGAGCTTCCTGACGCAGACATAAGAATTACACCCAGTGTTGAAATCCAATCTTTGGACGATTCCTTTTTTAATAGAATTACCGAAAAAGACATTAAAAATGTAACGGAAAAAGCTAAACAAACTGCGATGAAGTCTATTGATCAAAATCAATTGAGAAGTGAGGGACGCAAACAATTAATGGAAAATCTTAATAATGTTTTTGTTTTGGCAAAGGCTTTGAATTATACCATAGAAGATAAAACCGGAAAGATCGGTCTTCTAGGACTCTAAAAATTCAAGCTATGGACTCAAAAGGAAAAATCAATAAGAAAGAACCTGCCAATACTGCAGAAACCAAAAAGCAGAATGAGGATTTCCAAAACATTCCTGCTTCATCGAAAAAGAGCAATCCACCTGAGATTGATAAAGAGGATATTCAAAAATCATCTAAAGGTAAATCAGGAAAAACGGATAATACAAAAGAATAAAGTACAACCATTTTATTTGTACGGAATACAATTGAAAGGTCCTGTCTCTAATGAGGCAGGACCTTTCTTCTAACTATCTAAATGAACTTTTTGTAACTAACTATACGATGGTGGACTTTCCGATCTTTACATTTTCAAAATTGTAATAAGATTTTTCGGAATATTTAATATGATCTGCAATAAAGCTTCCGACTTCACTTGTAGAATAATACTGCTTGGTATTAAGATCAATGGTAACATATTTATTTTCAATGGCATGCTCTACAGATTGTCTTAGCTTATCTGCAGCGGCCTGTAAATTAAGATGATCCAACATCATGGCAACGCTAAGAATAGAAGCAATAGGATTGGCAATCCCCTTGCCTTTTGCCTGCGGATAAGAACCGTGGATAGGTTCGAACAATGCATTTTTCTCACCAATGGAAGCTGACGGAAGCAATCCGATAGATCCTCCGATCACACTAGCTTCATCAGAAATAATATCACCAAACATATTTTCAGTTACAATAACATCAAACTGTTTAGGGTTAAGAATCAGCTGCATTGCTGCATTATCTACAAACATATAATCCAAGTGTACATCCGGGTATTCTGACGCAATTTTCTGACAGATCTTTCTCCAAAGTCTTGAAGTATCCAATACATTGGCTTTGTCAATAAGGGTCAGTTTTTTATTTCTCTTCTGAGCCTCCTGAAACGCCATATGGGCAATAGGAAGAATATCTTCACGGCTATATTTGCATACGTCATAAGCATAGGCCCCTTCAGGATCCGTAAATTTTTCACCAAAATAGATTCCACTTACCAATTCTCTGAAGATCTGAATATCTGCCCCTTCAATGATTTCTCTTTTAAGCGGACTTTTGTCAATCAGCGAAGAATAAGTTTTCAAAGGTCTGATATTCGCAAATAAGCCCAGCTCTTTACGAAGTTTTAAAAGTCCCTGTTCGGGTCTTACTTTAGCTTCAGGATTATTATCGAAAACAGGATCACCGATTGCTCCAAAAAGAACGGCATCAGAATTTCTACAGATCTTCAGCGTTTCTTCGGGTAAAGGATCTCCGGTCTTAAAAATAGCCTCTGCACCAATCAATCCATATTCAAACTTAAATTCATACTGAAAGACTTCAGCAATGACATCCAGTATTTTTATACTTTCTTTAATGATCTCAGGTCCAATTCCGTCTCCGGGAAGAACCGCAATTTTAAAATACTTGTCGCTCATTTTTCTTTTGTGTTTTTAATTCAAATTCTTGTATCACCTGTTTTCTGCTGATTAAAAAATCAATATCATCATAGCCGTTCAATAGGCATATTTTTTTGTAAGAATCAATTTCAAAGGTTTCGGTTGTATCTTTAAAACTGATGGACTGCAGCTCTACATCAATGGCAATTTCATTATTGGGATTTTCAGTGATTCCCTCTAAAATTTCTTTTAAAAACTCTTCAGAAACCTTTACCGGAAGGAGCCCGTTATTTAAAGCATTTCCTTTAAAAATATCGGCAAAATAGCTTGAAACAATGACTTTAAAACCATAATCTGTTAAAGACCAGGCTGCATGTTCTCTGCTGCTTCCGCATCCAAAATTATTTCCTGCCACTAGGATTTCCCCTTCGAACTTTGGATTATTCAGCACAAAATCAGGATTAGGTTCTCCTGACTGGATATTGTACCTCCAATCTCTGAACAGATTTTCTCCAAATCCTTTTCGGTCTATGCTTTTTAGAAATCTGGCCGGAATAATCTGATCGGTATCTATATTTTCTGCCGGCAATGGTACTGCTCGGGATTTTAAAACAACTAATTTTTGCATGTACTTTTTAATCTGTTTAGTTTAAACTTTCAAAAGCAGAAATTCTGCCTTCTATGGCTGCTTTGGCAGCGGTAAGCGGGCTTGCAAGAATGGTTCTGGCTCCCTGTCCCTGCCTGCCTTCAAAGTTTCTGTTTGATGTGGATACACAATATTCCCCTTCCGGAATCTTATCATCATTCATGGCCAGACAAGCTGAACATCCGGGTTGACGGATCTGAAATCCGGCCTCATTGAAAATTTTATCCAAACCTTCTTCATAGATTTGTTTTACCACCTGCTGAGAACCCGGAACAATTAATGCCTGTACAGTTTCAGACTTGCTTTTTCCTTTGATATATTGAGCTGCAGACCGGAAATCCTCTATCCTTGCATTGGTGCAGCTTCCGATGAATACATAATTAACTTTAATATGGGAGGGAGCCTGCCCTGCCTTTAATCCCATATAGCGTAAAGCTTTTTCTTCCGATTCATTCTGAGGAACCGGAATAAGCTCACGGATTGAGATCCCCATTCCTGGATTTGTTCCATAAGTGATCATGGGATAAATTTCTGAAGCATCAAATGTCAGTTCTTTATCAAAAACAGCTTCTTCATCTGTTTTTAAGCCTTTCCAATACGCTACTTTTTCTTGCCATTCTTCACCTTCCGGAGCAAAAGCTCTTCCTTTTACATACTCAAAAGTAGTTTCATCAGGAGCAATCATTCCTCCTCTGGCCCCCATTTCAATGCTCATATTACAAACAGTCATCCTTCCTTCCATAGACATTTCTTCAAATACGTTTCCGGCATATTCACAGAAATATCCCGTTCCGCCATCTGTTCCTATTTTTGAAATGATATAAAGAATCACATCTTTAGGCAGAACATTCTCATTCAATCTGCCGTTTACGGTAATTCTCATCGACTTGGGCTTGTTGAGTAGGAGACATTGGCTTGCAAAAACCTGAGCTACCTGGCTTGTTCCTATTCCAAAAGCAATAGCTCCAAAAGCACCATGTGTGGAAGTATGGCTGTCTCCGCAAACAATACTCATACCCGGCTGGGTAATTCCTAATTCGGGAGCAATGATGTGAACAATCCCCTGATATTCGTGCCCAAGGCCGAACAGTTTTATGTTATTTTTCTCACAGTTTTCTGTCAGTTGCTGAACCTGATTTCTGGACAATTCATCCCGTATTGGTTCTTCCTGATGAAGTGTTGGTACGTTATGGTCTGCTGTTGCTACAATCTGTTCCGGTCGGAAAACTTCAAGATTTCTGGATTCAAGTTCTGCAAAAGCCTGAGGGCTGGTTACTTCATGAATCAGGTGTTTGTCAATATAAATAATCTGAGGTCCGTCCGGAATAGTTTCCACTACGTGTGCATCCCAAACTTTATCAAAAAGTGTCTTTTTATCGTTCTTCATTTTTATTTTATCTTGATTTTACATCAAACCTATCCTATTTTTCGGTTGAAAGTCTCTATAATTCTGCTTAAATCGTCGTTCCCAATCTCTTTTTTAAGATCTGCCACTTTTAAAAACTCCTGATACAGATAATCGAGTTCATTTTTAGTCACATCATAGCCAATATGTTTAAATCGGTAAGCCAGTGCCGAACGTCCGCTTCTTGCCGTAAGAATAATGGAAGATGTACTTACTCCTACTTCCTCAGGATCAATGATTTCGTAAGTTTCTCTGTTTTTGATCACACCGTCCTGGTGGATTCCTGAGCTGTGGGCAAATGCATTAGCTCCTACAATGGCTTTATTGGGCTGTACAGACATTCCCATAAGATCTGAGACCATCAGGCTCATTTCATTCAGCATTCTGGAGTTGACATCGGTATGAAGATTAAGATCTTTATGCTGTTTTAAAATCATGACGACCTCTTCCAAAGCGGTATTTCCTGCTCTCTCTCCTAAACCGTTGATTGTACATTCTATCTGACGTGCTCCGTTCATTACTCCTGCAATAGAATTAGCGGTTGCCAATCCTAAGTCATTGTGACAATGGCATGACAGCACTGCCTTTTCAATTCCTTTTACATTTTCACGCAAATATTTTATCTTCTGGCCGTATTCTTCCGGCAGGCAATATCCTGTTGTATCAGGAATATTCAAAACCGTGGCTCCAGCCTTGATCACGGCTTCACATACCTGGGCCAGATATTCATTATCGGTTCTCCCGGCGTCTTCAGCATAGAATTCAACATCTTCCACATAAGTTTTAGCATATCTTACCGCTTCAGCAGCACGTTCCAGAATATCTTCTTTTGTGGAGTTGAATTTATATCTGATGTGAGATTCGGAAGTTCCGATTCCCGTATGGATTCGCGGTCTTTTAGCGAATTTCAGTGCTTCAGCTGCTACATCTATGTCTTTTTTATTGGCTCTAGTGAGTCCACATACTTTAGCATTTTTTACGAGTTTTGAAATTTCTGAAACAGATTCAAAATCTCCGGGACTGGAAATTGGAAATCCCGCTTCAATGATATCAATCCCTAGCTTATCAAGCCTTTCAGCAATAATCAGTTTCTGTTCCGTATTCAGTTTACACCCCGGAACCTGCTCCCCATCTCTCAGTGTGGTATCAAAAATTTCAATTTTTTCGGAATTCATAAATGAAGTTTTTTACTTAATTTTGGTTCAAAACTACAGCTTGAAATATTTTCAGGGTTTTATATTTTGAAAAAAATACAATATTCAATAATGAAATAAACAGCTGTATATATTTGATAATTAAAGTTTTAAATTATAAAAATTTACAATGGCAGAATTGCAGAAAGATTTCTTGTTTGTACTGGTAAAGTCATTGACCACCTCCGAAAAACGTCAGTTTAAGTTGTATGTCAACCGTCTCGGTATTAATGTAGATGCCAAATTTCTTCTTTTATTTTCAGAAATGGATAAGATGAAAGAGTACGATGAAAGCATTATCATCGAGAAAAAAATTTCAACGAAACAGCAGCTTTCCAATCTGAAGGCTCACCTCTATAAACAGATCCTGGTGAGTCTCCGCATGAACCCAAGCCACCAAAACTATAGAATTCAGCTTAGGGAGCAGCTCGACTTTGCCAATATCCTGTATCAGAAAGGTCTTTATAAGCAAGCTTTGAAAATACTGGACAAAACAAAGCAAAGTGCCCTGGAACTGGATGAGAAAAGTATAGCTTCCGAAATTATAGACCTCGAAAAAGTAATTGAATCTCAGTTTATTACCCGAAGTATTGAAGGACGCGCTGACGAATTGATCAGGCAATCTCAGGAGATAAGCAGACAGAACCGGTATACGACAAAGCTTTCCAATCTTTCACTGAAACTGTACAGTGAAATGCTTACTCATGGCTATATAAAAAATGATCTGGACAGGGAGGAAGTTCTTGAGTTTTTCAATTCCCAAATCAAAAATATCAGGCTTGAAAAACTGAATTTCACCGAAAAACTATGGTACTTTAAAGCGCATGTATGGAAAAACCAGCTGTTACAGGATTATAAATACACCCTGAAGTATGCTTATCAGTGGGTAGACTTATTTCATAAAAATCCTGAAATGATCTATAGTCATCCGGTTTGGTATATTAAGGGAAATACTTATCTGCTTAAAATTTTGTTTCTCTATGGAAATATAGATATTCTGGAAGACCATTTTGAAAGTTTTAATAAAGTAGTCAATGCCGAGAATTTTGCCCAAAACGAAAATCTTCAGTCGCTTATTTTTCTGACTCACTATAATACCTTGATGAATATTCATTTTGTAAAGGGCGAGTTTTTCACCGGGACAAAACTTATTCCTGAGATTGAACTAAAAATGGACAAGCTTCGGGAAAGAATTGATGAACACCATTTTATGATTCTTTATCTTAAGATGGCGGCGATGTTTTTTGGAAGTAAAATGTTTAAAAAATCCATTGATTACTCAATGAGGGTGATAGAATCAAAAGGAAATGTACAGGAAGATTTGCTGTTCCATACCCGGATTCTGATATTAATGGCTAAGTATGAATCAGGAAATGACGAAGATTATGATGAATTTGTGGCTTCTACATTGAAATTTGCCAAAAAAATGAAGAAACCGGAAGTTTTCCATTTCGAAAGCATTGAATTTTTTAAAAATCTGAATAACCAGGTTTTAGATCAACAGCAAAAAGCTTTTAAAACTTTTGACAAAAAACTGGAGGAATTTTCCAACAACGAATATTACAGAAGGTCATTATTTTATATCGATATTCACGGATGGATAAAATCTAAAGTTCAACATGTGGATGTCATTGAGATTATTAAGCAAAAAGTGAAATACAAAAGAAAAAGCTAACGGATCATTTACTCAATGCAGACCAGAGAGCGTGATAGAAGTCGATTTTGAGAGTTTGTATTCCTGCAGAATGATATTTTCAGGTATCATTTTATTCAATGAGATCCACAGTATTTGTCATTCCGCAGGAATCTAAGTATAGCTATTATTTATACATATTTTCTATAAACTGTAAAGCATTCTTATGGCTGATTTTTTCTACCAGTTCGGCAGAGAATCTTTCTTCAATTTCTTTATTGATGGATGGATACACTGAGGCATTAGAATGTTCAGGAAAGAAAAACGGATGGCGGGGTGTATCCGGATGGTCTTTCCAGTAGAAATAGTCTGCTCCATATGCTATGCTGTCTGCTCCACCCAGATCAAGCCCATATTGGATGTGTTCATATAATCTTTCCGGCTGTTCAAGATCAACATAGTCTTTGATAAAGTTAAGCCCAATAAGTCCTTTCCTTCTGATGACTTCTTTAGCCAGTTCATCGGGAAGATTCCTGTTGTTCTTATAAACACTTCTATAATTGGAGTGGCTAGCCAAAATAGGAATAGAATAATTCTTCTGATCGATATAGGTAAAGATATCATAAGCCAGCTGATCGCTTGTATGGGCCAGGTCTATGGCAATTTTTCTGTCAGCGATATAGTCGATTAATACTTTTCCATCGTCTTTTAACCCTGCTTCTGCACTGTTTCCACCTCCAAAACGGTTTTCTAAATGGTGAGTAATTCCAATATAGAATACTTTCTGTGTATTTTGGATTATATTTTCAAGCTTTTTAAACCCGGAGTCCAGGCTTTCATTTTCTTCACAGAAAGCTGATGCATTTTCAATGGAAGCGATAACTCCTACCCTGTCTTTGTTTTCAGACGATTGATAATTGTCGTCATTAAAAAGGAAAAAGTTTTCATTTTTAATGAGTTCTGAAAATAGTTGGCTTTGCTGTAGTCCATACCCAGTACTGCCATCTCCCGTTCCTGCATATATGGCCATCACCTGGAGTTTTACATTTCCCTGCTTCAGATAAGGCAGTGAGCAGCCAATTTCCTTATCATCAAGGCTCACATTTGAATTGAGCAGATAATACAACAGATCGCAGTGCAGATCAATATTTATAGTATTCATAGTAGAAATTATATTGTGATTTTCATGTATTTATGATGAGGATTCATACCCCATCTCTATTTCTCTTATTTCCGGACCTTTAAAAATACTATTATTAATCAGTAAAATTTATATTTTAAATGAGTTCACAACATTTAAAATATCTATTATTTTAATATGTTTAATCAAAAATATTTTTGCAGATAAAAAGCCTAATATACCATTTACAGGCATGAAACAGCATAATTCCCCCGGATGAAAAGCCGAAAGTAAAACTGAGTCCATCCAAAACCGGTGAAATCTTTTACATTTTTATATTAATTATCATTCTAAATAGGTGCTGATGTAGTATTTTATCTAAAAAATGCGTATTTTTGCATCTTAAAATTTCTTAGTAAACAATGATAAAAATTACACTTCCAGACAGTAGTGTCAAAGAATTCGAGGGAGCAGTTACTCCCCTAGATGTGGCAAAATCTATAAGCGAGGGATTGGCTAGAAATACCATTTCCGCAATTGTTAATGACAAACAAGTAGAAATAACCACACCTATAACCACGGATTCTACGGTACAACTATTGACCTGGAATGATGATCTTGGAAAGAAAGCTTTCTGGCATTCTTCTGCGCACCTTTTGGCGCAGGCTATCCTTGAGTTTTATCCTAATGCTAAGTTGACTATTGGTCCTGCTATTGAAAGCGGGTTCTATTATGATGTTGATTTCGGGGATGAAAGCTTATCTGAAAAGGATTTTGAGAAAATTGAAAAGAAAGTTCTTGAAAATGCCAAGAAAGGGTCAACATTCTCTCTATATCCGGTTTCTAAAGATGAAGCTTTAAAAATCTACGCAGACAATCCTTATAAAGTAGAATTGATCTCTAATCTTAACGATGGAGAAATCACTTTTGTGACTCATGATAACTTTACGGATCTATGTCGTGGTGGACACATTCCTAACACAGGAATTGTAAAAGCTGTTAAGATTTTAAATGCAGCCGGAGCATACTGGAGAGGAAATGAAAAGAACCCTCAGCTAACAAGAGTATATGGTATTTCTTTCCCTAAGCAGAAAGAACTTACTGAATATCTTGAAAGATTAGAAGAAGCTAAAAGAAGAGATCACAGAAAATTAGGTAAAGAACTTGGGATTTTTGCATTTTCTGAAAAAGTAGGAGCCGGTCTTCCGTTATGGTTACCAAAAGGGACTGCTTTAAGAAGAAAATTGGAGAATTTCCTTAGTGATGCTCAGAAAAAAGGAGGTTATGAATTTGTAATGTCTCCACATATCGGGGCCAAAGAACTCTATGTAACTTCAGGACACTGGGATAAATATGGAGCAGACAGCTTCCAGCCGATCAAAACACCTAACGAAGGAGAAGAGTTTTTATTGAAGCCTATGAACTGTCCGCACCACTGTGAGATTTATAAAACTTCACAATGGAGCTACAGAGATCTTCCTAAAAGATATGCAGAATTTGGAACTGTTTACAGATATGAGCAAAGTGGAGAACTTCACGGATTGACAAGAGTTCGTGGATTTACTCAGGATGATGCTCACCTTTTCTGTACTCCGGATCAGCTTTCTGAAGAATTTGAAAAAGTAATTGATTTAACTCTTTATGTATTTAAATCTTTAGGATTTGAAGATTTTGTAACACAGGTTTCCTTAAGAGATCCTGAAAACAGAGAGAAATATATCGGTTCTGATGAGAACTGGGAAAAGGCGGAAAGTGCCATTATCAATGCGGCTCAGAAAAAAGGTCTGAAAACGGTTGTTGAATATGGTGAAGCTGCGTTCTATGGTCCTAAACTTGACTTCATGGTTAAGGATGCTTTAGGAAGAAAATGGCAGTTGGGAACAATTCAGGTAGATTATAACCTACCGGAAAGATTTGATCTTCACTATATTGGAAACGATAATGAAAAGCACAGACCGGTAATGATTCACAGAGCTCCTTTCGGTTCTATGGAACGTTTTATTGCTATTTTATTAGAAAATACTGCAGGAGACTTCCCATTATGGTTAAGCCCTGATCAGTTTATTATTCTACCAATCAGTGAAAAATATGTAGATTATGCAAAAAAAGTTTCACAATTTTTGGAAAATCACGATATTAGCGGTCAAATTGACGACAGAAATGAGAAGACGGGTAAAAAGATCCGTGATGCTGAATTGAAAAAGATCCCATTCATGCTTGTTATAGGAGAAAATGAAGAAAATGAGGGAACTATTTCTGTAAGAAGACGTGGTGAAGGAGATCTTGGAGTAATGAAAATGGAGGATTTCGTTTCTTACTTCAAAAAAGAAGCAGCAATATAAATTTAAAATGAAAAGATGGAAGGGTTCAAAAAATGAATGGAATCTTTCGATCTTGATATCTTTAAATCAATTAAATTAAGTAATTAACCAATAAAATTATAATACAATAGCACAAAGATTTAACAACAGGGGCCCACAAAGACGTCCTGTACAAGAGGACTTACACTTAATCAACGATAAAATTCGTGTGAGAGAGCTTCGTTTGGTGGGCGATAACGTAGAGCCGGGAATTTATCCAATTGACAAAGCAAGACAAATTGCTGCGGACCAGGAATTGGATTTAGTAGTAATTTCTGATAAGGCTGAACCTTTCATTGCAAGAATATTAGAATACAAAAAGTTTCTATACGAGCAAAAGAAAAAACAAAAGGAATTAAAAGCTAAGCAAGTAAAAGTAGTTGTGAAGGAAATCCGTTTTGGACCACAGACAGATGATCACGATTATGAATTTAAGAAAAAGCATGCTGAGAAGTTTCTTGAAGAAGGTTCAAAATTGAAAACCTACGTATTTTTTAAAGGACGTTCGATTATCTTTAAAGATCAGGGTGAAATCTTACTTTTAAAACTGGCTCAGGAACTGGAGCATGTTGGTAAAGTAGATCAGTTACCTAAGCTTGAAGGAAAAAGGATGATTATGATGATGAGTCCTAAAAAACCAGCAAAATAATTAAGTCATTTATCTTAATATAAAAACCTCAAATTACTTTGAGGTTTTTTTTATAATAAAATTTTCATGGATAAGTTTTATGAGACATAGGAAGAGATCATTGATGCGGATCAATCGTCAAAGTTGGGGAGACTAACCTGTGCAGTGTACTTCATACAAAGGTTTAGTATCTGATGCTATATGTGTAAGAGACAGCTTTATTGGCTCCTTCCTACCTGTATAGCTTACTTACAAATAAAATGACTATATATATGATTTTGTGTTTTTATACAAGCAGATCATTTTATATGTACGTTTCTTTCGAATACCTAAGGATCCTCCCTCAACTTTTAAGACTGACCCGTTGATCCATACTACTCTCCTGCTAGGATCAACTGTTCATCTTCAAAAATAGATATATGCGGTTGTATTATCCTTCAAAATTACCACAGTCGTGTTCTTTGAAAAGCGGTAACGCTTTTTTGGTGGTAAAATATCTGGATACTCTTTTATTATGTAATTCCAGTTTTTCACCTTCTACGACCAACTCGTAAACGGGTGCTTTATCTATTTGCGTTACAGTATAAGTTCTTTCAGCTGTTTTTAAAACGGTTTTACTTCCTTCGGTAGAGAATGAGAACTTATCAATTTTAAAAGTATCATGTTCATCACAGATATTGGTCCATACCATTTTATCCTTTGTCACAGATAAGCTTGCTAAATCGCATGAATAACAGTTACCCGAGAACTCTATACCATATTTTTCATACACATTTGTACTTTTGCTATCCAATACATCAATAGGAATTAATACTGAAAAATCATCCGGTATATCTGATTTTGGTATTGTATTCTTTTCTGTATCAGATGTAGAAACTGTATTGACTTTTACCTCCGTAGCATCTTCTTTTTTGTCCACTTTTTTTTCTGTAGCAGGTGAACAAGAAGTTAACAGACTTAGCATCACTGAACAGTTGATTATTATATTTTTCATTTATATAAAAATAATTTACAACGCTTAATTTATCGTTTGTAAAATTGATCAAAATTTACCATTCAATATATCCCTGTTTTCAGCCATTTATTCCCTGTATCAGGCAATTTTGTTGGTCACAACCCTGAATACTGATACCTTTGGCGAAAAAAATATAGAAATGAAACCCTTATCACAATTCTTTATATCCTCTATGGTTGTTGTTTTTGTGGGATGTAATCCACAGAATAAAACATCAGAAACGCATAAACCGGAAGCTGAAGTTACACAGAAAAACATAACATTTGCTGATTTTAAAAAGATAAAAGGTGTAGATAATGTACAGGATGTACCCTTTCAATTATTTACCAGGCTGGATTCTGTAAGGTTTTTTGTAGCTCCAGATAAAGATGCAGCGCATTTGAAAATAGCTTACAATAAACTGGATAATTATTATGGATTTGAAGAGTTTGATGACTTCTACTCTATTCATTACAGCATTAATAATAATATTTCGAACAGCATTGAAGCTTTTGTTTTGAAATCAGAATTCACTGCAGCATTTGACTTGACTTTACAAGGTGTTGATCTTTATGAGATCAGAAGCAGTGTATTTAAAAAGTCTCAGGATGTAAAAAATAAATCGTTCAGTACGTATGGTACCATAACGGAAGTCTCTGAACAGGAATTTAAAACAGCCTCTAACAAACGAATCGATGAAGTTTTAATAAAAGATCCACATGTGATCCTGGAAGGTAATAAATGGCTATACATCAATAGCACAACAGAAAAAAAACTGATTACACAACATGAAAATGTATCTACAGAAGACGGACTCTTATCCTATGAATATATAGGAGTATCCCCTTACCTGTATTTACAGGTTTTCAAAGAAAGCTC
Organism: Chryseobacterium sp. KMC2; assembly: GCF_016756935.1. Lineage (NCBI taxonomy): Bacteria > Pseudomonadati > Bacteroidota > Flavobacteriia > Flavobacteriales > Weeksellaceae > Chryseobacterium > Chryseobacterium sp. KMC2. Next base: position 20,430 of record NZ_JAESIT010000006.1, on the reverse strand, counting down.
AATGGAGACTTCAGATACGTATTATTCTTTTTATAATGTAAAATCTACAGCCAATTTTCAACTCTTTACAGCGGGTTATCCACAGATTCTTCCCAAGAAAAACTGGATTTCCTATATTGTTTCAAACAATGATGTGGGAAGCGATTTTGCAATCAGTACATATGTAGCAGAAAGCTATAATCTTGAAGACCTTTTGTATGTCAACTTTACTAAGTTCAAAATAGCCGATGGCACAAAAGCTTTTTGGGCGGATGATGAAACCTTTTATGCCGAAGTTTATCCTACCAATTCAGCTTCATCAAATGGCAAAAAGCAAAAAGCGGCTTTCATAAAAATTAAGCTGAAGCCTGATCTGTTTCGAATGAAAAAAAAGTATTATAACCCTTATAGCAATTGGCCCAACTAGGAAAGAAGTAAGATAAAAACCCCTGAAACCAGCCAGTGTTTATGGAGGTAAAGTACAATATCTTTGCAGCAGTTATTTAAAGATATACAATGAAAAAAATAAGTTTAACCATTCTTTTTTCTTTACTCAGCTTAATGGCTTTTGCACAATCGTTAAAAGTAGTTATTAAACAGGACGGAAAAGTAATTGAACCGGTCAATGATGTTTATGATCTGAAAAAGTCACCTTTTATATTTGAGTTTACGGCTTCCAATCTTGAAGGTTTTTTAGTGGGAGCAACGACCAATAAGGATATTTATGCAGGGGCTCTAGGACTTTTCAATACTGAAGTTCCCTGGTTTCAAAGTACAGGTATGGCAGAGGAACTGTATAACAAGGACAAAGAACTGTTTTTAATGGATCAGGCACCATCATATTGGTATTATACAGATGCAAAAGATCACAGATTTGATAAAACCCCTAAAGGAAACTCAAAACAATGGACGGCTACGCGTACTATTACGAGGCTTTATGACATCATGGTGGCCCAGCCTGTCAATTTAAAAGATTTTGACGAAAGAGTCTATCTATTCATGTATGAGCCGGTATATAACGACGAATATGATTTAACAGGAAAGAAAAATCTGTTCCAGGCTGTGCTGAGATTCAAAGATTAATAATTGAACACCTAATTTTAAATTTATATAGAAAAGGTCTGCTTTTACGATGTAAGCAGACCTTTTTGCTGGTATGAATATGAATCAGTTTCCAAAAATTGAATGCAAATTATTTACGCTGAATTTTATAGACGCAAAGGTTTTATTTTTAGCAATGTATTATTTTAAGGGAGCAAAGCAGTGAATTAATAAAATTGATTCTTTTTAAGCGAACGTTTAGCCAGCAGCTTTGCTACCCATTATTCGATGATCAAACCGTGTTCTATGGCCAGTTTAATAGCTGAACTAAGATTAATTTTGATAAGATTTTTTCGGTGACTTTGTTTGACCTTTCCAACCCTACTACAGCCAACGTGTTAGTTTTTCAACCTGAAAGTACTTCTCTTATTTTCTTTTATCGGTTGATAAAATAGCATAACCATAATTATCTGACCACCCAGATTGTAAAGGAAGTAATTTTCGGGTATGCGCTTCTCTTAGCATGCCGACTTTTTCTAAAACACTTATGGAGCCAATATTCTCAACTGCACAGCCAGCTTCTATCCTGTGAAGTTTCAAATTTTCAAAACCGAAATCCAGTATTTTATTTACACTTTCTGTTGCATATCCTTGATTCCAAAATTTATAATGGAGCTGAAACCAGATTTCAGCGTTTTTATAATGTTCTTTTCCCAAATTAATTCCAATTAATCCAATAAATGTATCTTCATTAATCAAATTAACTGCGAATGTCAATTTTTTGGCTTTTTCCTTATTGTTTTCCATCATCCATTTTTTCACCTTTTCTTCGGTTTCCTGAATGTTTTTTGGGACTTCTGAAGTATTAAACCGGGCCGTTTCTTCTAAGGATTGCAATTCGAAAATGTTTTCAATATCATTTGCTGAGATAAGATTTAACTGTAATCTTTCTGTTCGTAAATTTATGTTCATGTTTGTTTTCTAATGTTATACATGCCATTTTTATAAAATGTGACACCGCGTAAAAAGCACTAACCAAATTGAACGAAATTTAGTTTCACCTCAAACCCTATCTGATTTTTATTTTATAAATGCCTTGTATTTCCGATGAAACGAACTTACAAAAAAAATGATGGAATGGAAAACAGTGACAGCTCAGAAACCGGAATATTTCAATTTACAACTCCTGGTTGTCTCTGTACCTCAATCTTACTGACACCTGTAGAAAAAATCAACTAGAACATGATAAAAATACTGTTCATACGGCCAGTACTGGAGCAATGAGAATATGATGTAACAGGAAAGAAAAAGGTCTGCTTACGTTGTAAAAGCAGACCTTTTTGCTGGATGATATGTTATTCGATAATCAATCCGTATTCTATGGCTAGTTTAATAGCTGAACTAAGATTAGACGTTTGAAATTTTTCGATAAGATTTTTTCGGTGACTTTCTACGGTGTGTGGACTGATAAAAAGCTTTTCCGCCATTTGATTGGTGGTAAGTCCTTTCGCTGCTTCGGCTAAGATTTCTTTTTCTCTTCGCGTTAATTTTGGAACCTGGTGTAAGCCATCCGATGATTTCTTCTCCAAAACAGACCTGGTTTGTGAGCATAAGAATCGGTCACCGGAATAGACGGTACTGATACCTTCCAGAATTTCGGAAACTGAAGCATTTTTTTGAATATACCCCAAAGCACCTTCGGACAAGGTACTGTTAATCACGGGCAGTTCATTGTGAACGCTAAGCATAATAATCTGAAGGTTTTCGTACTTCTTCTTTAAAGGTTGTATAAGTTCTATGCTGTTGGTATCTACCAGATTGATGTCCAGCAGCAAAATATCGACAGCTTGTTTTGCCAGGCCGGCATTCATTTCTGAAACGCTTTTGAAACAATCTACAACATCTATCGTATCGCTGTTTCCTAAAATATTTTTCAACCCTTCTAATAGAAGTGGATGATCATCTGTTATGGCTACTTTTATCATGTCTAATCAATAGGAATTTGAAGTTCTATACTGGTCCCAATATTTTGTTCGGAGGTGATATTCATCGTTCCTTTTAAAAACTGGACTCTTGATTCTATATTGTGAAACCCTGCTGTTTTTCTTACGTTTAAGCCTGCAAGGTCAAAACCTTTACCGTTGTCTTCTACTGTAAGATTCAATACATTTTCTTCTTCACTTATCTGAATAATAATTTCGGAAGTATCAGCATGTTTTATGGCATTGTTCACCAATTCCTGGATGATTCTGTATAGGATCAGTTGCTTTTCCTCTGATATGGAATTGGTGTAATTAATAAATTCTGTGTGGATCTCTAATGTGCTATTGGACACGCGGGAAGCAAACTCCTGAATGGCTACTTCCAGACCATATTTCATTAATAAATCGGGCATTAAATTATGCGCTACACGTCTCAGCTCCTCTACAGCACCATCAATCTGGGTAATGGATTTTGAAATTTCATCTTCTATACTTTCGGATTTTTGAGGGTCTAAAGAAGACAGCTGAAGTTTAGTTCCTGAAAGCAAGCCGCCCAATCCATCATGAAGATCACGGGCTAAACGGCCACGTTCCTGTTCCTGCCCTTCCAACAACGCAGTAAGTGTGGATATTTTTGAATTTTGTTTCTCTTTCTCCATGGCTAAAGCATGCAATTCGTCTCTTTGCTTCATTGATTTTGCACGTTGTTTATACGCATAAAGCAGTAAGATGATCAAAACGATAAAAATGAAAATAAAAACAATGTAATAGGTATTGATCTTTTCTTTGAATGTCAACAGCTTTTTAAAGTTGTTGATATCATTGTTTTTCTGTTCGGTTTCTAACTTTGCCAACCGAAGTTGCTGTTCTTTTTTCTCTGATTCCAATTCTGAAAACTTCAGTCGCTCTCGTTGATTTTCTTCCACTAATTTTAAGTTGTTATAAACCTGCTCACGTTGTGCCCGCACTATGTTGATCAACTTAATTTGCTGTGCTTTTTTATCACTTTCCAGCTGTAATTTTATATACTTCTGTTCCTGCCGTTCTTTGTCGAACTGAGATTCTAACCTTTTGGTAATATCCAGTTTTTCCTGATCATAAATACTTTTGTATTTGTTGACATAACTTTTATAATAATTAAGGGCTTCTTTGTAATTGCCTTGCTCTTCGCTAAGTTGGGATAAAGATTCAAGAATAGATAATTCTATATTATGATCTCTAACCGGGCTTTTTCCGATTTCCATAGAAGCTTTCAGAAAGTAAGATTTTGCTAAATCATAGTCTTTATCCTGTACAGCTAACTCTGCTAAAATACCAAATGAGGAAGCTATATGAATGGCATCACCGGTTTCCAGGCTCAAGGTATTGGCTAATTGAGCATATTTCATCGCCTTATCTTTATCAAAACCAGTATACAGATTGGCTAAATTGATGGCTGCATAGGAAAGGTTCGTCTTGTTGAGCATAGCCTCTTTATTCTTGTTGAAAGTCGCAATAGACTGCAAATAATACTGCTCTGCTTTATTTCTCAACCCTACATCCGATGGATTTTGACCGTATTTTTGTTCATATACATACCCCATGCGCATATAGGCATCGAAGATAAGATTGGGGTCATGCTGTTTGGAGGCCAGCAACAAAAACTGCTTACTGTATTTTTCTTCCAGCTGGTATTCATTCAGGTTGGAATAAATAGTGGATAATTCTTTGGCTGTATTACCAAATCTTCCGTACAGTGTAGAAGTCGTTGGTGAGTTTTCATAGTATTGAATAGCTTTCAGATAAGCGGCAACTGCATCGGTCGTTTTATTATTACGTATCAGAATCCACCCTTTTGCATATTGAAAATAACCTTTAGCTTCGTTACTGTTCGTTTTTAAGCTATACACATTGGCCATGTCAAGACTTTTCAAAGCTTCAGTTCCTTTCTTATCAAGTCGATAATTCATAGCTTGAACAGCATACAAGATGGTGGCATATTTCCCATCAGCTTGTTTTCTAGCAATGGAAATACTGGTTTCCAAAACCTGGTAAGATTTTGATTTTAAGTTATGTAAAAATAATGCTTTCGCGTATTTGGGAGCCAGATCCAACTGCTCTATTGTTTTATTTGAAGCATTGTTATATTCCCTCTCTAATTGGCTTACAACATCCTGTGCCTGAGCAAAAAAAGAACAAATAAACAAAGTAAATATAAATAACAACCTGTACATCAAACCCTTAACTCTATTAAATTTTAGTATTATAAAGAACGTAAATATAGGCAAAATACCAGCTAGTCTATTTCGAAACCATGCTGTTCAGCGAAAGATTTCCACTTCTGAAATTTCTTATCATTTTTAAATGTCGGATCTTCTCCATAGAAGTACACCAGGCGTTGGGTGGCATATTCATAGGCGCTGTAAGCATTAGCTTGCTCGTAGTACTTAATGGCTTTTTTAAAATCTGATTGTATACCCATCCCATGTTCGTAGATAATGCCATAATAGATGCCTGAATAAGACTGATCATAGTCTTTCTTCAGATACACCAAAAGATTTTTGTAATCTCTTAACTGATAATAGATTTCTGAAATTTTATCGTAATTATAGTAGTATTTTTTCTCGGCCTTTTGATAGAAATCCAAAGCTTTATCGTAATCCTGTATGACATCCTCTCCGAAATAATACAGATCCCCTAGGTTGGCTAGCGCCATTCCGTCACCAAGCTCAGCACTTTTCTCGTAGGCCCGAATCGCTTTTTTGATATTCAAAGAATACCCTATTCCATTGTGATACAAAGCGCCTATATTATTCCAGGCTACGGGATGATTTTGTTGTGCTGCTTTCTCGTAACAGTCAATCCCTTTCTGTGGGTCAAACAACACTTCAATTTCAGGATCGGTGAATAATATACCCATTTCTACCCAGCTATCAATGTCGTTTCTTTGAGCAGATATTTCAAACAGACGCAATGCCTCCTTATAATTTTGATTTTCCTTTGCGTCAAAAGCCATTTTTTTAATGATTTCAACATCCATGAACTGTTCGGAACTGCTGCCGGCACTATCTTTCCAACGAGTATAAAAGGAATTAAAGTATTCTAAATCTTTTCCCCGAAATGAATACCGATCCAGATAAATAGATCCATACTCAGCCACCTCTACCACCTGAATGCTTCTGTCTTCATTGATTCTCAACATATGTTCACCCTGATACAGAAACAGCAAGCCTTCATCAGCTCTATAATTCAAAGGATTAGAAATATAATCATATAATTTTTCTGACAAAGCATTTTCAAAATCAAACAATTGATACCCTTCTTTCTTTTGAACCGATAAAAACCCATTTTCCAAATAATGGATCTTTTTAATTTCGGAATGAGGAGTAATTAACCAACTTTCATTGTCTGCATCGAAAAGTCCCAATCCGTTTTGGACTTCCAGGGTAAACACATTGTTTTTATATCCGATACTCGATTCTGCTTTTACTTTGGTAATATGTTCATTTTCTAACAGAAACTGATGTTTTAAGGTATTATAAATCTTCCAGTTTTTGTCTTTGCGAATCGCCAGTGTTTCAAAATTATCTATTAAAATCAGTTGATCTGCTTCATCGATTATAAGATTACCCTTTTCATCTATCAGTCTGCCTTTTTTGTCAAATTTGTTCGGTTTGATCCAGAAACAGGTACTGGCATTTAGGATACTATCTTCTACAAAATCACCCAGATAATTTCCTTCTTTCGTATAATATCTGCGCTTGCGGGTTCCTTTTTGTCTGGTAAAAAACAATTCCGGAAAGTAATCATATTCATAAGGCGTTTCACTGTCAACGGGAAGAAGAAGTCTGCTTTCATCGTCATAAACTCCAAATTTCCCATCTTTTTCTACCCCTAAAAATCCATAGGTCAGTTTTTCGATTGTGCCATAATCAGCAGGAACCAACCAGGTTTTTGAATAGACTTTTAAAATCCCCGATTTGCCGTTCACTTTGACCTCTCCTAAAGGTTCCTGTGCAAAATCGAACACATCAAAAGCATCTTCATATATTGGAGGAACCAATTCTTTTCCATCACTCTGCAGGTAACCGAACCGCTCACCTTTTTGAATTACTGATATGCCGTAATTATAGTCTGCTTCAAAAATTTCATCATATATGGCCGGAGCTAAAATAGCGCCTTTTGCGTCCTTCAGTCCAAATTTTCCACTTTCTTCAAATACAGAAGATGCTACTTTCTTATAAGCAAGTTCCTCAAAATAGCCCAATCCGTAATTGATCCAGTCGGTTTGTAAAATATCGAGAAATGACGAGTAACCGTATGGTGAAAACAAAGAGTCTAATAATGAAAGATTCTGAGTTTCTACTGCTTTTTTATACAGTTTATTTTTCTGCTGAATCTCTACCAGCCATTCCTTAGCCTGTACTTTATGCTTTTCTTCGTTCATATTAAACACATCCGTTGCATTCAGTACGAAGGAATCATACGGTAATGCTTCCAGGAACTCAAACATTGTATTGACAGGTTCGTAGTAAGCTTTTTTGTAGTGCAATTGGTAGGTATCAGCCAGTAAATTGAAGAAGTAGCGCAGGCGAATAATTCCCTGTTCTTTATTAGAGAAAAACTCAACGCCTTCCACTTTGATGTCTTCTGCAATAAGTGGGTACAGCAATAATGGAATTTCATAGTTCCACTCCCCTAAATAGGTATCGAACGATTGATTTGTTTTCTGATCGTAATTGTATAGATAAATACGGTGTGCCATTAGATATACTATGTGTGGTTTTAACAGTTATAATACGCTTCAGGAATTTCAACTGATTTTTTTGTCATTTGCTCCAATTGCCCAGCAAACTGGTCGAAGAAATAAGTGTCTTCTATAAAAACATACAGATAATCTTCGGTTGTAAGATGAACCATAAAATCGGCATATCCAGATCCTTTTGCGGGAAGAACGTTCTGAAGTGTAAAATATGTAATTTTTTCAAGGTCTAAAATCAATGCTGTATCTGTTCCTGCAAATCCAATTTTATGATTAACACTGTCGAGCCAGATACCACTTTTCTCTTTCAATAATTCTTTTACTTTTAGTGGAATATGCTTTACTCCATCATTATCAATATATTTAACATTTATATCCAATTTATTGGGGAATGATAGTAATCCGGATATTTCCATCACTTCTTCATATTCTTTATTTTCTAAAAAAGACTTGTATTCACGCTTGTTATAGAAATGAAGCGATGTACTTCCATCGTCATAAGCATACTCTTCATCATAGGTATAACAAATAGAAGCATTTATACCATTGGCCAAAGCAAATTGCAGATAACATTGGTCATCTCTTTCATAACCGTATTGATTAATATCAACATCGTCATCAATCCAGAGTTCGCGTAGTTTTTTGTAGCTTTTATCGGTATTGGTTTCATCGTACAGATCTACGAAAAACTCCTGTACAGGACGATTAGTACTGACGTTTTCTGCATACACCTCCAATTGATCAATAAGGATACCTTCTATTCTGACCGGATATTTGAATCTTAAATATTGAGCGCCAAAATCGGTAAAATAAGCTTCTATACAACCCAATGCTTCCAATTGCTCGTAAGTAGTGTCCCAGGATATCATCTGTTTAGGCTCTGTATATACTTCGTAGCCAAAATCACCATCATTCAGATACTCGTCCAAGATCTGGTAATTCTGAAGCATTTTTTTTGCCCAAATTTTCACTTTCTCATCTTCTTTTCTAGCTTTACATACGGCAAAAAAAGTTTCGTCATCAAAACGAAATCTATCCGACAGTTCGTGATATACTTCTCCAAACCCCTGTAATTCAGTAGATATATAGTGTTGGTGATCTGCAAAAACAAACAAAAAAGGCACATTTCCTAAAATCTGTGCGTAAGCATATTTTAATGATTGAATGTTTGCATTCTCAATATTACCATGATCTTTATAAAAAAGTATATCTCCTTCTGTCCAGATTTCTTTATTTTCCATTTACTGTTTCTCTTACTATATTTCACAAAGTTGAATTTTCTGTCAGATTAAGTGTATTCTAAACAAATGACGGCTTTTTTAAGCTCTTTGTCATAAAATAAATATAACAGATCTGCTGCTGAATTCTGGAAATCATAGCCTTCCATACATCCGATATAATCCATTAATGTATCATCATTTTTATAAGGTTTTTCAATCAGGTTATCTGCACCAAAGTGAGTTTCTTCTACAGGAAGAGAGGCGGTATTCAGCTCATCAAAAACTTCATACACTTTCTTTTGCAAACGTTCCTCTGCATATTCTGAGTAATCATCTTTCTCCAGATCTTCAACCGTAAGCTTACGCAAACGTTCTAAACGACGGATATCATCTACCATTAAACCTGGCCGATAACTGTCTTTATCATAAAGCTTATTGTGTTTTTGGTAATATTCTTTTTTCAATTGATACATGGCTTCATTCATATTGTATTCAATTTCTAAATCGGAATAACTGTTCCCATAATCTTCCGGAGAGATCTCGGTATGGGCTGAAAAATAGTTCCAGTCTGCATCAAATTTGTATTTGCCTTCCATTACATCAAAACTAAACATATCTGATTTAGTATATTCTGTATGATATTCCGGTTTATTTTCCCCAATACAGCCATCGTAAATTTCCTTTACAGAAACAATATGAAGCCATTGATCTTCTGAGGGATTAATAATTTTTAAATTAATTGAACAAATGGGAAGAAAATATTTTTTATGATTTTCGATATCATCATAAAATACGTCTTCATATTCCGGGAAAATTTTTATTAAATCTTTCATATTATTTTCTTAAGTCTGTTTAAATGTTACCACAAAAGTCACAAAAGATTTTTAAACACTTAAACTATTTAAGGTATATACTTTGTGTATAAGAAGTACACTAAAGTTTTGTTGAAAATCAAAGATTTTCATCTTATGTGAACTTAATTGTGGTAAAATCCTTCTCGCCTATCTTTCATATTATACTGAAATTTGACATTTGAAACTTCTTCTTATTAAATCTATCATTTTATTTTCTTATAAGTTTTAGCTGTTCTCCTTCTTTTGCAAGGTTAAAAGACATGACTTTGGATGGTTTGAATGTTTGTGTAGGCAAGTCACAAAATTCAGATTTTCTAATGCTATCGACTTCCATTTTTATCTGGTTGGCTTCCGTAAAATAATATCTGCCATGTATCTCTGTGAAGCAATCGTTTCCACATTGCCATGCATCATAGCTTTTGAATTTTTCTTCATCCAAAAAGTTTACCGCGTGAAAGTTGAAGATCAATGCAGTATCTCTTGGAGACATATAATAGATTTTTCCACCATCCGGAATAATAAGTCCTCCTTCATTCACAATCCACTCCGTATTTTTCAGATAATTCTTGAAATTTGTTTTTTTTCTTTCAGGTTTCTTGCAACTTAAGATCATTACCAAAATGATGCTCAAAAATGAGAAAACAAAAGTATTTTTCATTGTAGCTTAGTTTATCATTGCTTATTCAGTTTTCTCCAAAGCCCATATTATCATTTTCAAGTATTTAAATTTTGGGAAAGAAATTAAAGCTCTGTTGGGCAATAAGCTTTGGTTTTGTCGCTGATGTATCATTGATCCGTTCTTCATATAATTCTATTCTTATGATTTTAATATCATTAGGTATTTTATAGGTTTCATCTTTTGTGTAATTATATCCCAGCACATCAGCACTTTCTTTACCAGGAACTTTTTTGATTTCCACGTAATACTTCAGCGTAACAGTATTCCCACTTTGCGCTCCCCTTTCAAAACGAATTTTTCTCACCTGATGAATGGAATGTCCACTGGAACTGATATTTCCCTGTATACGAAATGCAAGTGTTCCGGCATTTTTGGAAAGCATAAAAATGAGGGGATCAAGGCGTTCAGTAACTTCCTTTCGAGTGGTATACGTATGTGTTTTACCTGTTTCAGGAATTTCTTTTGTAACCTGTTTGGGCTCACTATAAATACTGGAAATTTTTAATTTTTGAGCATTTGTTTTACAGCCAGACAGCACTAAAAATGAAGTTAAAATCATGAGGTTTTTCACCGCTTTATTTTTAAATAAAGATAATTAAAGGAGGCGGACATAAATATCCCTGATAATGGTGGTTTTTTAATAGCTCTAGTTTATTTCTTTTTTGGCATCTTTCAACAGTTTTTCCGCTTTCAGTCTTATTTCTTTAGACAATAATCTGAAATTCTCATCCTTTACTTCCCGATACTGATCTTCTTCCTGAAATGGAATCCAGCCGGTAATTTTTGATTTCGAAAATGTTTTCTCACCTAAACTTGTATATACAATCACTTTCAATGGTTTGGCATCCAATCCGTCTGATTCTTCAAAATAAGTAAGATAAAACTCAGGAAAACCATCTTTGTCTGCATCTCCAATTTCACAGAAGTTAATCATGTACCGAGGCTGCGCTAATCCTGCTGCAAAATCTTTAAAGGTTATTTTTGGAAGTAATCCACCATGATCCTCCAGAAAAATACCTGAGTGCAAATCTTTTGGATTTTCACCTAAATAAGTAGGATTTTTAGCTTTGCTTTCGTTCAAAAACCAAATATAACTCCCATGATTAGGGACAAATGATTGTACAATCATTACCGGATTTCCTGATAATGGATTTCCAACCTCTTCCATAATCTCCTTGTATTTTTTATCTGAAGAAAAATATACTCCTGTCCTCATTTGAGCAAATGATAGTACACTCACAATACAAGCAGCAACAGGTAATAGCTTTCTAAAAATCATAGTTTTTCAATGTTTTATTTAATTCTCTTTGTATTCTTTTCCGGAATAAATATCAATATAATAATATATATTTTCCCTTGAATTAAGTTGAACAGTTACCAGCCCATCCGAATTAATAGACCTGTACCCTTTTGATCCGATATTCTTTTTATTCTTCTGATCATAAAGTATGTACAGACCGTCTTCCTCTTTTTGCAGCGCATACATCTGTTTTTCAGCATCCAACACTGAGATGTCATGGTATTCAGGTTTTATCTCCCAAGTCTTTGTTTTGCTATTCCACAGTCCCATGGTTCTCAATTTTTTTTCATCTTCTATTCGGATAAAGTATGTATCATTCATGCCTTGATAAGAATTTATCTTTCCAAATTTCCAGTTTTTGTCAATAAACTGGGTGGGTAAGATCATTTTTCTATCGGGCCAAACCATATTTCCAACCTGATCCAGAACTTTAAAACTGTATGTATCAATGGAATCTGTCACATTTCCTTTGGTATCAATATACAGCCAGTCATACGCCCAAATATCGTGATCATAATTAAAAACACCCAACAGAAAATAAGGTGAATTGGTTATAGAATACACCAAAGAAGTTTTTTTGATGAAATCAATCTGCGAAGCTGTTGCTTTTATAATTTCTTTAGGAAACACTTTTTCGTATTGTGGAAAAGGGTAAACATCATTGGTCTTACTATCCAGTAAAAGCTTAGGGATTTCCGGCTCATAGCGTTCTTTATTAATATCTTTCAGTAGTATAGTTTCCCTCCCAAATTGAAGTGAAAGAGTTTCAGTACCTTTCAATCCGCTGTGAATAGCTTTTTTCTGCCCCAGTTCATACATTGAAAAATTGACATTTGAAGATTTGAGAAATCGTTTGTTCTCTAACAACTCAGCAATATTATTTTCGATTTTACTTAAACCATTTTTTTTGATTTCATAAAGAGTTCCATTCCAAAATAGGTGGTTTTCATCTACAGCGATAAAATCGAGATAATAATTATCCTCTAAGTAGGGAATGTCTTCATGAAGTAAGACTTGTTTACTTTCTAAAATTCCAATCTCTATTTTATGATAAGTCTGTTCTTTTTTAATGCCACTTCCCATGATATTCCAGTCCCATTTCCAGACAGGCATTTTCTTTTCATATTCAATATCTCTTTTATAAAAGGTAAGTCCATTTACTACATTTAAATTGATTTCGCTGGTTGAAAAATCCAAAACAGTTTTTCCATTTCCATCGATGACTGCATATTCATTTTTTCCATTTCCAACAACTGCAAAACCTGTAGCGGTAAAAACTGATGCACTTCGAAATTTTTGATTCGTAACAGGTTTTAAGCTTGTTTTATCTACATAGACAAAATCATTCTGCCCGGTTAAAAACGGAATGGCATGTGTTGCCTTGGGTTTTGAAGGAATCCATGGAGAGTTATCTTTCCTTTCCTGTGTGCACGCTGTCACTGAAGTCAACATACAAAATATACTGAATGCTATTATTTTCATACTTCAAAATTCAATTCTTCTTAATGAATCAATATTAAAGAGAAGTGAAGAATAAAACAATCCCGATTATCAGCTATATTTTAATGTTGGATTCCATTGCTTTGCATTTTTATCAATATATTATCCTAGATCAATGTATTGTGAATATTTTCCGTATAAATTTGTGAATGTAAAAAATAAAATACATTATTAATTTATTAATCATAAAAAACAAACAATGAATACACTTACATTAAAAGACGGAACAGAAATTTACTACAAAGATTGGGGGAAAGGACAGCCTGTATTTTTTCATCACGGATGGCCACTTTCCAGTGATGATTGGGATGCACAAATGTTTTTCTTTTTAGAACAAGGATATAGGGTGATTGCCCACGACAGAAGGGGCCATGGAAGATCTGAACAAACCCCTTATGGACATGATATGGACACCTATGCTTCTGATGTGGCGGAAATTGTTGCCGCTTTGGATTTAAAAGACGTCATCCATGTGGGACATTCTACAGGAGGAGGTGAAGTGATCCGATATGTAGCAAAGCATGGTAACGGAAGGGTTTCAAAAGCCGTTTTAGTAAGTGCAGTAACTCCTATCATGGTTCAGAATGAGAATAATCCCAATGGAGTTCCTATTTCAGTTTTTGATGATATCCGAAATAATACGGCTAAACACAGACAGCAGTTTTTTATAGATCTTACTTTCCCTTTCTATGGATATAACAGAGAAGGAGCTAAGATTTCTGAAGGGATTCAGAGAAACTGGTGGCGTCAAGGAATGAATGGTTCTATCAAAGCCCATTACGATTGTGTTAAAGCATTCTCTGAAACTGATTTCACCGAAGATCTTAAAAGTGTGGACGTTCCTGTTTTGGTAATGCATGGCGAAGATGATCAGATTGTACCATTTGAAACTACTGGGAAAGTAGCTGCTACCCTGCTTAAAAACAGAAAATTAATTTCTTATCCAGGTTTTCCCCATGGGATGCCTACCACAGAAGCTGAAACTATTAATAAAGACTTATTAGCGTTTTTTCAGTCATAATTTGAGCTAATAATGTTGGGGAGAAACTATGAAAAATGTAGATTTCCGACAGAACATATCATAAAAAGACCGTTCCAGTAGGGGCGGTCTTCTTATTTACTACGATAAAATCACAGATTATAAAAGTTGGAATTGATTTTTTTTGTATCTTTGCACACTATTATTCCTAATGTCCTTAGGAGTATCCAAAACAGATATTGATAACAAAAACAATAAAAAAGCAAGACAATGCCAAAATTAAAAACGAAATCAGGTGCTAAGAAACGTTTTGCTCTTACCGGTTCTGGTAAGATCAAAAGAAAAAACGCTTACAAAAGCCACATCTTAACTAAGAAAGAAACTAAGCAGAAGAGAAATCTTACTAGCACTTCTTACGTAGCTAAAGTGGACGAAAAAAGCGTTCAACGTCAATTAGCAATTAAGTAGTTTTTATAAATCTATATTCGGTTTATAAGAATTCAAACAAATTCATCATTTTAACCCTGGAACGGTGCTAACAAGAGCAACATATGTTGCCGCCCTTTTCAAAAAAACAATTTAAATTATGCCAAGATCAGTAAATGCGGTAGCTTCAAGAGCTCGCAGAAAGAAAATTTTTAAGCAAGCTAAAGGTTTTTTCGGTAGAAGAAAGAACGTTTGGACTGTAGCTAAAAACGCGGTAGAAAAAGCAATGCAATATGCTTACCGTGGTAGAAAAGAGAAAAAGAGAAATTTCAGAGCACTTTGGATCACTCGTATCAACGCGGGAACTAGAGAGCACGGAATGTCTTACTCTCAATTTATGGGAGCTCTTAAAAAGAACAACATTGAGCTTAACAGAAAAGTTTTAGCAGATTTAGCAATGAATCACCCTGAAGCTTTCAAAGCTGTTGTAGATCAAGTAAAATAATGTAGAATACTATTTTTGTTATCAATATAAGTCCCGGGTTTTCCCGGGATTTTTTTGTTTGCTGTCCTATAGTCCTTCCACTCTTTGTATGATTTTAATTACACTCATCTACCATATATCCCTATATCGATAACGAATAACCAATTAAAATAGAATAAACAATACGGATCAATAATACCAAATGATAATTAATTAGTATATTAGCAATCAAAAAATAATTTGATTGAAGAAATGAAAAAAATTGCCGTTTTTTTATTTACATCTGTAGCGTTACAAAATATTGCTGCTCAAAATCTTATCCAGGCTTATAAAGACAGAGCCGACATGGTTACCCAGGCCAATATCAGTAACAACCTTCAGGAGTTTTCCAATCTTGGAGTAAAAACCACAGGTTCAACCGCTAATACCGATGCTTTAAACTGGCTTAAAAACAAATATCTTTCTTATGGATATTCCTCAAGCCAGATGGTTGAAGATCCTTTTAGCTTTGGAAGTACAAATTCTAAAAACCTGGTGATCACCAAAACAGGTACGGTGTATCCGGATAAATACATTATTATCTGCGGGCATTATGATACCATTGTAGGACCGGGTGTCAGTGATAATGGCAGCGGGACTTCTATTCTTTTAGAAGCAGCCAGAATATTAAAAGATATTCCTACAGAATATTCTATCAAATTTGTTCATTTTTCAGGTGAAGAACAGGGACTGAAAGGCAGTTATCATTACGCCAATACTGTAGCTTACCAGGGAAATACCCGGAAACTGGATATAAAGCTGGTTTTAAATATTGATCAGGTAGGAGGTCAGATAGGAAATTTAAATAACAAGATTACCTGCGAAAGAGATACAGGTGGAATATCCAGTAATAATGCAGCTTCTAATACTGCGACACAGGAACTGGCGGTATGTACCGGACTCTATTCTCCTCTCCAGACTTCTATTTCTTATGCTTATAGCTCTGACTATATTCCTTTTGAAGAGAAAGGATATACTATTACCGGATTTTATGAGTATATCAAAAGTGAAAATGAGCATAGTACGGATGATAATCTGACCAATATAGATCCTGTGTATGTTTTCAATGTGGGGAAAGCTGCTGTAGGCGCATTGCAGCATTTCGCTGTTGCCAGTACCAGCAATAACAATAACTTACAGGTGAATGAAGCGCCTGCTAAGGATCCGTTACAAAATATCAGAGTGTATCCAAATCCTGCCAAGGATATGATTACAGTAGAAACAGAAAAGATTAAACAGTTTAGCATTGAAATCAATGATATGGCCGGACATGTGGTTTTGAGTTCTGAAAATCAAAATAGAATAAATACTTCAGCGCTTCAAAATGGTGTTTATACCATTACCATAAAAACAAGTGCGGGTAATCTGACCAGAAAAATAATCATTGAAAAATAAGTCCTATCAACCGTCATACATCTTGAAAAAATATATTTTCATTGTGTACTTCTTACCTATATAATATATCAAAAAATGAAAAAAATCGCTGTTTTTTTATTTACTTCTATCATTATTCAACATATTGAAGCACAAAGCTTTATTCAATCATATAAAGACCGTGCTGATGCTGTTTCTCAAACCAATATCATTAATAATCTTCAGAATTTTGCCAGTTATGGGATAAAAACGACAGGTTCAACAGCTAATACAAATGCTCTGAACTGGTTAAAAAGTAAGTATACCTCTTTTGGCTATACCGCCGGTCAGATAGCAGAAGATCCATTCAGCTATGGCAGCACAGGATCAAAAAACTTAGTGATTACCAAAACCGGAACCGTTTATCCAAATAAATACGTAATTATCTGCGGACATTTTGATACAATCAATGGACCAGGAGTCAATGATAATGGCAGTGGTACTTCCATTATCCTGGAGGCTGCCAGAATATTGAAAGATGTTCCTACAGACTATTCTATTAAATTCATTCATTTTTCAGGAGAAGAGCAAGGGCTTGTAGGAAGCTATCATTATGCAGATAATGTTGCGTACCAGGGAAGTGCCCGTATGCTGGATATTAAAGTAGTCTTTAATCTGGATCAGGTAGGTGGCGTGATGGGAAATAATAACAATATCGTTTATTGTGATGAGGATCAGGGAGGAATGACCAGTAACAATGCAGCTTCTACCCTAGTAACACAAGAGCTTAGAAATTGTACAGCCCTCTACTCACCACTTCAAACCGCTGTAGATCCTGCTGAAGCTACAGATTATATCCCTTTTGAGCAAAAAGGATATACCATTACCGGTTTTTTTGAAAGAATAAGAAGTAGTTATCCACATACTTCCAGCGATACATTTAACAATACAGATCCCGTTTATATTTATAATATCGGAAAAGCTGCCGTGGGAGCATTACAGCATTTTGCTGTTGCCAGTACTTTGTTAGGAACTCAGGAAAATGTTTCAAAAAATCCACTTGAAGCCGTAAAAATATATCCCAATCCTGTAAAAGATATCATCAATATTGAGCTTCCTGATTCTAAGATAAAAAATTTCAGCTTTGAAATCACTGACTTTCCCGGACGTTCAATTCTAAAAACGACTAACGAAACAAAAATTAATGTTTCCCACCTGGAAAATGGTGCTTATCTTGGAATTTTAAAAACCGCTGATCAAACTGTGGTAAGAAAAGTTATGATTATGAGATAAATTTCATTCAAAATACCAGCTTTTAGCATACAAAGCCCTTTGAACTGTTTCAAAGGGCTTTTCATTGATCGTATTTTCAAATTTAACAATAAAGCTCACAAAATACCGACAGAGACATGATAAGTTCCGCATAACAAAATTGTATAAAATTTATTATATTTTTAAATTATTAAACACATCGTTGTGATTTATTTACTACATTCGTATTTACAAACCATTATATATAATATGAAAAAAATCACAACATTTTTATTGACTTCATTGGTCATACAGAGTATCGGAGCTCAATCTTTTATTCAGGCTTATAAAAACAGAGCTGATATGGTTACCCAAGCCAATATTACCGCCAATCTTCAGGAATTCGGTAATTTAGGTATAAAGACCACCGGCTCACAGGCAAATAACAACACGCTGACCTGGATTAAAAATAAATATACCTCTTACGGATATTCTGCCAGCCAAATTGTGGAAAGTTCCTTTACGTATGGATCATCGAGTTCAAAGAACCTGATCATTACCAAGACAGGAACTCTTTACCCTAACAAATATGTTATTATCTGCGGACATTATGATACCATTAATGGTCCGGGGGTTAATGATAATGGCAGTGGTACCTCTATTATCCTGGAAGCTGCCAGAATATTGAAAGATGTTCCTACAGAATACTCTATTAAATTTATTCACTTTTCAGGGGAAGAACAAGGGCTGGTAGGCAGCAGCCATTATGTGAATAATGTTGTGTACCAGGGAGGTGTCCGCAAATTGGATATCAAACTTGTCTTTAACCTTGACCAGGTAGGTGGTGTAAAAGGGAATAATAACAATACGGTGTATTGCGACGAAGATCAGGGTGGAGTTTCCAGCAATAATGCCGCTTCTGCTGCAGTTACCCAACAACTTAGAAATTGTACAGCACTCTACTCACCTCTTCAGACCGCTGTTGACCCTGCCGAAGCCACGGACTATATTCCTTTTGAACGAAAAGGAGAAGTGATTACGGGGTTTTTTGAAAAAATAAGAAGTAATTACCCACACACCTCTAAAGACACCTTTGCTAATGTAGACCCTGTTTATGTTTATAATATTGGAAAAGCTGCTGTAGGTGCTTTACAACATTTTGCAACAGCCTCAGTATCTTCAGCCAATAAGCAAGCTCCGACCAACACTCTGGAAGATGTAAAGATCTACCCTAACCCGGCTAACGATATTTTACACGTTGAGCTTCCTTCTCCAACCACTAATTTCAGCTTTGAAATGACCAATCTGGTAGGAAGATCATTACTTAAAACAAATAACGAAACCAAAATCGATGTCTCCACTCTTCAAAAAGGAATGTATATCGGCATTTTAAAAATAGGTGATCAGACCCTAGTCAAAAATATATTGATTGACAGGTAAAATGTAATTATACTTTTGAATATAAAAGCAAAAGCCAACTTATGAAAGTTGGCTTTTGTTATGATGATTATTTTTTCTTGTAGAATAGCTATATCGTATTTGCAGTAGTTCTTATTTCGACACTTAATACTTATAAGATTTTATTGTACCATTTCTATAAACATGAATGCTGTCTTCATTCTTATGCTTGACTATGCTATCGTTTTTTGAAAACGACTGTATTCATACATATTAAATTCTAATCTCTTTTTATTATTTAACATTAAAACAGTCACTCCGTGATTAGAATAATCTCTATACATGCTATCAATTTTACCCGAAAAAGATATCGTTACATTCTTTTCCTCCATACTTTTAGATTCCTTCCTTAAATTATCTTTATAAAAGAAATATCCCAAGACAGCCAAGCAAAATGCTATGGCTCCCGGTATTTTAAATCCTACATTTCTACTGACCACTTTCTGTAATTTTTAATAGCTCATGGCTGTGTTATATTTTTTTGTTCTTCTGCCTTTAACCATGTTATAATTTTTTTTTTTTTTTTGGGGGGGGGGGATAAATAATTAGAGCATTGAAATCCAATGTCCTAATTATAACTTAGTAATACTTAAAATGTATTTTTTAATGAACCTACATAAAGACTTAAGATGAGTAATCCAAAAAATGAAATGATGGCATAACTAATTACTAGAATGTCAGCTATTATTTTTGTTGTTTTACTAAAATCTTTTACTTTCTCTTTAATTTCTTCATACGAAGTAAATTTCCAATATCTCAAGCTCATTAATAAAATAATTGGTAAACAATAAATTATTACTATGTATTTATTCGAAGGTAAGGTGTTCATATCATAAAAATGATCTAAAAAAATCAATACAAATATCAAATTAAATGAAAGTAAGGAACAAGCTCCTATAATCCCCGAAGCTTTATGTGTCCCATCTTTTTCAAAATGATGGTAAAAATTAGTTATCTGATAGTATAAATAATCAATGAGTATCATATATTTTTGGAATTATAATAATTAGGGCATTGAAAATTCAATGCCCTAATTTTAGCCTAACAATTATTAAAATGTATTTTTTAATGATCCTAAATAAAGACTAAAAAATATAAACCCTAACAATGAGATAATAGCATAAATAATTAATAGAATATCAGC